>CAYWFQ010000030.1:0-22246 GCA_964457505.1 uncultured Flavobacterium sp. | reverse complement strand
AAATTATTGGCCGTGAAGACAAAAAATTTTGCAGCGATGGCTGTCGCAATGCATACAATAACAAAATCAACAAAGACAGCACCAATTTTATGCGCAACATTAACAATAAATTGCGCAAGAATTACCGCATTTTATGCGAGTTGAATACCGAAGGAAAATCCAAAACTACCCGAACTAAATTATTAAGCAAAGGATTTGACTTTGAGTTTTTTACCAATATTTTGCAAACAAAAACCGGAAATACCTACTGTTTTTTATACGACCAAGGTTATATGGCCCTAGAAAATGATTATTACATGCTTGTCAAAAAAGATATTTAATACCACACCCAAATCTACCAACTCCAATGAAAAAAAACAATTATGCCCTTTACAGTTCGCTTTTCATTCTAGCCATTCTTGCGCTAGTCTTTTTCACAATGATGCCACAATGGACGTCGGATGAAGAAGAGCCCCTAACAGAATTCTCAACCCAAAGAGCCTTCAAACAAGTACGAGCTATTTCGCATCAACCGCATTATGTGGGATCTAAAAATCACGAAGAAGTTGCACAATATTTACTAAAAGAATTGCAACAATTAGGATTAGAAACTTCCATTCAAGAGGGCTTTACATTGAGCGATTGGGGAAATTTGGTGAAATCCAAAAATCTTTTGGCAAGAATAAAAGGAACGGACAGCTCCAAAGCGTTATTGCTTTTGTCCCACTACGATAGCGCGCCACACTCGTATTCGTTAGGTGCTAGTGATGCAGGTTCAGGAGTAGCCACAATTTTAGAAAGTGTCAGAACATTTTTATACAATAAAACCGCTCACAAAAACGACATTATTATTCTTTTTACAGATGCAGAAGAGTTGGGTTTAAACGGAGCAGCCCTTTTTGTTACCAAGCACCAATGGGCAAAAGAAATAGGCGTAGTTTTGAACTTTGAAGCGCGCGGTTCTTCGGGACCAAGTTATATGTTGATGGAAACTAACGGAGGAAATGCAGGATTGGTCAATGAATTTGCTGCCGCCAAAGTACCGCTTCCCGCTTCCAACTCTTTAATGTACAGCATCTATAAAATGTTGCCTAACGACACCGATTTAACGGTTTTTAGAGAGCAAGGTAATATTCAGGGATACAATTTTGCTTTTATTGATGATCATTTCAATTACCACACGGCACAAGACGACAGCAAGCACCTCAACAAAAAAACACTAGAACATCAAGGTACTTATTTAATGCCTTTGTTACAGTATTTTGCTAATGCCAATTTTGAATCCACCGTTTCCAAAGAAGATTACGCCTATTTTACCATTCCATTTACTTTTATCAGTTATCCTTTCAGTTGGATACTGCCAATGGTGTTAATTGCTATTGGTCTTTTTGTGCTATTCGTTTTTGTAGGTGTTGGAAAACGAATTTTGTCATTCAAAGAAATCGGGAAAGGATTCATTCCGTTTTTAGGAGCTACAATCACTAGCGGATTGTTGACTTTTTACGGTTGGAAATTTTTACTTCATTTCTATCCACAATACAACGACTTACTCAACGGGTTTACTTACAATGGACATTCTTATATTGCTGCATTTGTAACTCTAAGTATTGCCATTTGTTTTGTTTTTTATCAGTTGTTTTCAGATGTGAAAACTACCATGAATCATTTTGTGGCGCCACTTTTTGTTTGGCTTTTACTTAATTGCGGATTGGCTTTAGGTTTGAAAGGAGCTGGGTTTTTAATTATTCCGGTGTTTTTTGGTTTAATTGCATTTGGATTTTTTATCCTGACGCAAAAATCAAATACACTACTCAACCTCATTTGCAGTATTCCCGCTCTTTTAATTATTGCGCCTTTTATCCAAATGTTCCCCATCGGCTTAGGACTTAAAGTGCTTTTTGGAAGTGCTATTTTAACTGCTTTGACTTTTGGATTACTAGTTCCGATTTTTGGGGATTACACTAAAAAAGGAAGATGGTCTTTATTGTTTTTTGTGCTTTCCGGTGTCTTTTTTGCGAAAGCACACGTAGCATCTGGTTATGAATTAGGCAAAGCCAAATCCAACAGCTTACTCTACATCTACAATGCTGATTCTCAAAAAGCCAATTGGGTAACTTATGACACTAATTTAGATGATTGGACCAAAAGTTATTTGGGCAACCAACCTAAATCGGCTGATTTTATGGCAGCGGTTCCGTTATTTAGTAAATACAATTCTGGTTTTACCTACGCTGCCGAAGCACCAATAAAAGAATTAGCTTCGCCTACAATTGAATTTTTAAAAGATGAAATAGTTGGCAATCAAAGAAAATTAAAAATCAAAATCACACCGAATCGAAATGTAAATCGATACGATATTTTTGCTACCGAAGAAATGATTTTGAATAATTTCAAAGCCAACGGAGTTCAAGCTATTGGCCAAAAAGGCGCCCAATACGAACGTAAAAGAGGGAAGAAAATTTTAAGTTATTATGTGGTGGGTAACGCCCCTTTAGAGATAGAATTTAGCTTCGATGAACTTACTCCTTTCGATATGGAACTGTTAGAAAGTTCGTTTGATTTAATGCGTAATTCTTTGTTTAAAATGAACCGCAGACAAGATTGGATGATGCCAACTCCTTTTGTTTTGAACGATGCCGTTGTAATTCAGAAAAAAATTATTCCAAGTCCAGTCGTGAAAACTGAAGTTAAAAAAGCAGTTCCTGTAACTATAGTTCAAGATAGTCTAACCGAACCAAAAACCGCAATTGAAACCAAAACACCTAAAACACCTTAAGAGGTAAAAACATGACGCAAATTAGTATTTTAGGCTGTGGTTGGCTGGGTTTGCCTTTGGCGAAAGCTTTGTTAAAAAAAGGATTTCATATAAAAGGTTCGACTACTTCTATGGAAAAAATTCCTCTTTTAAAAACAGTGGGAATTGAACCTTTTATAATTCAATTAGAGGAAGAAAAAATAAGCGAATCGATAACTGATTTTTTGGCTGATAGTCAAATCTTAATTGTGGACATTCCTCCCAAATTAAGAGGCAATTCTACCGAGAATTTTGTTGCCAAAATAGCGACTTTAATTCCTTTTATTGAAAAGGCAAAAATTGATAATGTGCTTTTTGTGAGTTCGACTTCGGTCTATGGTGAGGATAATGAATTAGTGAGTGATGAAACTCCTTTGAATCCTGATTCAGAAGGTGGTCGACAATTGGCAATTGTAGAAAGTCTTTTGCAAAAAAACAACTGTTTTAAAACGACCATTTTGCGTTTTGGAGGTTTAATTGGAAAAGATCGAAATCCGGTTCGTTTTTTATCGGGGCGAGAAAATATTGAAAACCCCGATGCGCCGATTAACTTGATTCATCAAGAAGATTGTATTGGCATTATTGAAAAAATAATCGAATTGGATTCTTGGAACAAAATCTACAATGCAGTTGCGCCATTTCATCCGTCTAGAAAAGAATATTATACTCAAAAAGCCGCCGTTTTGAATTTGGCTTTGCCTAAATTTGCTGCTTCAAACACAATTGTAGGAAAAACTATTTTGAGTGATACACTGATGAACTCTTTGCAGTATTCCTTTATTAAACCAACATTATAAAGTGAGAACCCGAATAAAAAATGCCTTTTCGTCCAAAATAAACGCGATTGGTTTACCCATTTTAGCGTTGTGCTGGGTGAGTTTTTTTTGGGGAACCACCTGGATTGCATCTAAAGAAGGTGTAAAACACATGCCTGCTTTGCAACTCGCTGCCATCCGACAATTTATTGGTGGCGTTCTTTATATCGCTTTCTTTTTATGGAAGAAAACACCTTGGCCGAAAGGCAAACAATGGAAATTCATTCTGATTTTAAGCGTACTTAATTTTGTACTAAGTAACGGACTCAGTACTTGGGGCGTGAAATTTATTAGCAGTGGTTTAGGCGCAATCATTGGCGCATTGGTGCCGCTGTGGGTCGTAATTATTAGTTTTTTTAGAGGAGAGCGCGTCGCCAAAGTAGCAATTTTCGGTTTAATAATTGGTTTTTCAGGAATTTGTGTGGTCTTTTACGATCATTTAAGTGATTTCTTTATTGCTGATTTTCGTTTTGGAATATTTCTTTCAATTGCCGCTACATTAACCTGGGCCTTTGGAACCTTGTACACTAAGAAAAAAGCGGCAAGTTTTAATCCGTATTTTGGTTTAGGATTACAAATGTTTATTTCGAGTATTTTTCTTTTTGCAGTTACAGGCGCAACAGGAACCTCAGTAAGTTTGGCTGAAATTCCAGCTATATCGTGGTGGTCTATTGGTTATTTGGTGCTGTTTGGTTCGGTATTTACCTTCATTGCTTTCATTTATGCCTTGCAGCGTCTTCCTTCTGAAATTAGCAGTATTTATGCCTATGTAAATCCAATCGTTGCAGTGTTGTTAGGTACGGTGATTTTTAACGAACCACTCACTATTCCTATAATCATTGGCGGGAGCATCACATTAATTGGATTGTACTTGGTTAATAAATCCATGAGAAAAAGTTAAATCAACTTCAATTTATTCAGAATTATGAATGAGGAGTACATCAAAAGAATCAATTCAATATTAACCTATATTGACACCAATTTGAGTGATGATTTATCTTTAGAAACTATTGCTAAAATAGGCTTCTATTCGCCTTTTCATTTGCACCGGCTTTTTAAATCGATCACTAACGAGACTTTAAATAGTTATGTGACTCGCAAAAGAATTGAAAAAGCAGCTTCGATACTCTTGCATAAAAAAGAAGTGAGTATTTCAGAACTTGTTTTGCAGTTGGGATTTAGTAGCAATTCCTCTTTTACAAGAGCTTTTAAAAAATATTACCAACAAAGTCCAAGCGATTTTAAAAAATCACATGGTAATTCATTTAGCAAGAAAGGGCAAATGAATAGCAAGAAAGGAAAAGAAAATAAAGTTGATGAAGAATACATTTGTACCCAAGATAACTTTAAACAATGGATACAAATGAATGCTACAATTGAAATTAAAGAATTGCCTGAGATGAATTGGGCGTTTATCACCCAAATTGGTCCTAACGGATTGGATGCTGCTTATGGGCGATTATTTCAATGGGCTATTCCCAAAGGACTTGTGGATGAGAATTTAAAAATGGGGCGTATTTTTCACGATAGTTTTAAAATTACCGAACCCGATAAAGTTCGAATGAGTGCCTGTCTACTTCTTCAAAAAAATGTAGCAGTTAGCGGAGAAATTGGATTAACAACAACTCCAAAAGGCAAGCACATTGTTGGGCATTTTATAATTGCACCAATGGATTTTAGCACCTCTTGGAAAGCCCTATTCCATTGGATGAATGAAAATGGATATAAAAAAGCCGATCAAAATCCGTTTGAAATAATCTACAATAATTATAATGAACATCCTGAGAAAAAATGCATTGTTGATCTGTGTATTCCTATCGAATAAAAATAAAAAAACCGATTATTGCTAATCGGTTTTTTTGTATTCTATAATTTATATTACCAAATTTTAACGCGCTTTTCAGGAGCAACATACATTCCGTCAGTAGGCTGAATGTTGAATGCTTCATAAAACGTATCTACATTTTGTAACGGCACGTAAGAACGGTAGATTCCTGGCGAATGTGGGTCGGTTTTAACCTGGCTTTTCATTGCCTCATCTCTCATTTTTGAACGCCAGATAGTTGACCAAGAAATAAAGAAACGTTGTTCTGGAGTATAGCCGTCAATTAAACCTGGATTTCCATTGGCTTTCAAATACAATTGCAATCCATCATAAGCCGCATTTACACCGCCTAAATCTCCAATGTTTTCTCCTAATGTAAATTTACCATCTACAAAAGTTCCAGGCAACGGTTGTAACGCACTGTATTGTGCTGCTAAAGCACCTGTTAATGCTGTAAATTGTTTCAAATCGTCTGCTGTCCACCAATCTACTAAATTACCATCCGCATTGTATCTTGAACCTGAATCGTCAAATCCGTGCGAAATCTCATGACCAATTACCGCTCCAATTCCACCATAATTTACAGCTTCGTCTGCTTGATAATTATAAAATGGCGGTTGCAAAATTGCTGCTGGGAATACAATTTCGTTGTACGAAGGATTGTAATACGCATTTACCGTTTGTGGCGACATGCCCCATTTTTCTTTATCGACTGGTTTTTTAAGTTCAGCTATATTTTCGTTGTATGACCATTTTGAAATATTTTTCACGTTTTCAAAATAACTTCCTCCTTCTGCTGGAGACTGAATTGTTAAAGCTGAATAATCTTTCCATTTGTCAGGATATCCAATTTTAACTCTTGATTTGTTTAATTTAGCAATCGCACTTTTCTTTGTCTCTTGCGACATCCAAGCCAAATTATTAATTCTATTTTCAAAAGCTAAGAATACATTTTTGATCATTTTTTCGGCTTTAGCTTTGGCTTCAGCAGGGAATTTTTTCTCAACGTATAATTTTCCTAAAGCTTCTCCCGTAGCACCGTTTATTACCTGAAGTGCACGCTCTTGAAGTGGTCGTTGTTTAACAGCACCCGTCAAGGTTTTTCCATAAAACTCCCAGTTAGCAGTTTCTACTTGAGTAGACAATTGACTCGCTGATTTATTTAAAAGTGTCCAACGCATATAGGCTTTCCAATCGTCCACTTTATTCTCTTGAAAAATAGCTTCTAAAGCCACTAAGTATTTTGGTTGTGAAACAATTAAAGAATCTGTTTTTGGCAAACCAATTTGAGACAAATAACTATCCCATTTAATAGAAGGAGTTAATTTTTGCAAATCACCTACCGTCATTGGATTGTATGATTTTCTTCTGTCTCTGCGTTCCACTCTATCGAATCGTGGTTTAGACAAAGCTGTTTCAAAAGCAAGGATTTTTTCTGCTTGCAATTGTGCATCGGCTGGTTTTTCACCAATTAATTGTAGCATTTTTGTTAGGTGAAGAAGGTATTTGGCACGTTTCTCTTTAGAATCAGCATCTTCAGAAACGTAGTAATCTCTGTCAGGTAATCCTACACTTCCCGGACCTACATTAATCACATTTCTATTGCTATTTTTAGCATCAACTCCAACTCCAACTCCAAAAAAACCTAAACCGCCTTGAGGCGCCATTTGAATTAACAAAGCCTGCAAGTCAGCTGTGTTTTTTACCGCATTAATTTTAGCCAAATAGGGTTTAAGCGGCGCAATTCCTTGCTTGTTTCTAGCTACAGTATCCATGATAGATAGGTATAAGTTAATTGCTTTACCTTGATCTGTATTGGATTTGTAAATTGGGTTTTTTGTAGCTTCATTCAATATAACCAAAGCATCTGTGTCTGTTTTTTGACGCAATTCATCAAAACTCCCCCAACGTGTCTTATCATTAGGTATTTGGGTGTTATCTAACCACGTTCCATTAACGTATCTAAAGAAATCGTCAGTAGGTTTCACCTTTGTATCCATGAAGTTTACATTGATTCCTGGCTCTTTTTTAGCCGTGTTGTCTTGGGCTTGAACAACTGATGTTCCAATTAAAGCTGGGATCACGAAAAGAACAGCATTCGAAAATAATTTTTTCATTGTTTTTAATTTTTAGTGATAAACAAATCTATTGAATAATTTTTAAAGATTTGAAATGCAAGCATATTTTTAATCTTAACGTAGTACCAATACCTTTGTGATTTTCGTATTTTTGTTTCAAATTTTAAAAATGAAAAAATTTTTATACCAATACCGTTACTTTTTTGGAGGATTAATCATCTTTTCGATTATTACAATTTCATTGTTTTATTCAGCATTAAAACCTGCAAAAACCCTACCTATATATAACCCAGCAGATGTCAATCCAGAATTAGTAGATAGTACGATTCAGTATAAAAGTAAATACCATACCATTGCTGATTTTTCTTTTGTGAACCAAAATGGAAAAACCATTACCCAAAAGGATTATGAAGGCAAAATTTATGTGGCCGATTTCTTTTTCACAACCTGCGGTTCTATTTGTCCAAAAATGACCACTAATTTAGAAGAAGTTCAAAAAGCAATTGGCAATAATCCAAAAGTCATGTTGCTTTCGCACACCGTTTTTCCTGAAACGGATAGTGTACCTATTTTAAAACAATATGCTATTAAACACCATGTAAATGATAGCAAATGGAATCTAGTGACTGGAGATAAAAAAGCCATTTATACTATGGCACGAAAATCCTATTTAGCAGTGAAATTAGGAAAACCGGAAGAACTGTATGATATTGTACATACCGAAAATTTTGTTTTGGTTGACCAAAAAAGACGCGTTCGTGGTTTTTATGACGGAACGAATAAAGAAGACGTGCAACGCCTCATTGAAGACATAGCCTTTTTGTCTGAACAATAAAACGTCCATTCCATTGATTTTTTAGTATAAAAATGATATTTATCATTTGGTTTACTATTAAAATCTGTACTTTTGTAATCTTAATTCAATCTAAATAAGACTTGCAAACTACCTTAAACATACTCAAAAAAGGCGAGAAAGCGATCATCAAAGACTTTGATGTTGATGCTGTTCCGTTGAAATTATTAGAGATGGGTTGTTTGCCAGGCAATGTAGTTGAATTACTTCAAATTGCTCCTTTTGGCGATCCATTGTATTTGAATATTAACGGTTCGCATGTTGCTATTCGAGTAGAAACCGCCAAAGAAATTGAAGTTGATTTAATTGAAAACCACTAATGTTAAGTAGTCACAACATCAACGTAGCACTAATTGGCAATCCTAATGTAGGGAAAACTTCGGTTTTTAACCAACTTACAGGATTGAATCAACAAGTAGGGAATTATCCAGGTATTACGGTGGAGAAAAAGATTGGTTTTTGTAAATTACCTAATAATTACAAAGCCAATATACTTGACTTACCCGGAACTTATAGCTTGAATGCAAGTTCCATTGATGAAAACGTGGTGATTGAATTACTGTTGAACAAAAACGACAAACTCTATCCTGACGTAGCTTTAGTAGTAACTGATGTGGAGAATTTAAAACGCAACTTACTGCTTTTTACGCAAATAAAAGACTTGGAAATTCCGACCATTCTAGTCATTAATATGGCTGATAGAATGAAACATAACGGTATTTCATTAGACATCGCCTATTTAGAAGAAAAACTACAAACAAAAATTGCTTTAGTGAGTTCTAGAAAAGGAAGCGGAATAGATGAGCTAAAACAACTGATTGTTAATTACAAGTCTATCCCAAAAGTACCTTGTTTAAATGCTTCAATAATTGACGAAGAATATTTTGAAACTTTACGAAAAACCTTCCCGAATCAATTATTATACAAATTATGGTTAGTAATTACGCAGGACGTGAACTTCTTAAATTTAGATCGAAACGAAATTCGTAATTCGTATACCAAATCGCATTCAGATTTAAAACGATTACAACAAAAAGAAACCATCAAGCGCTATCAATTCATCAATGATGTATTGAAACAAGGTTTAAAAATTGATACCAGTATTGCAAAAGATTTTCGTTCAATTTTGGATCGTGTCTTAACTCACAAAGTGTGGGGATATGTTATTTTCTTTTTTATACTCTTTGGAATTTTTCAGTCTATTTTCGAATGGTCTAAAATCCCGATGGACTTTATTGACTCCGCTTTTGCTTCGCTAAGTTCTCTAGCTAGCGAAAATCTGGCTCCAGGTGTTTTGACTAATTTAATTGCGCAAGGCATCATTCCAGGTATTGGTGGTATCTTAATATTTATTCCTCAAATTGCTTTTCTATTTATGTTCATTTCTATTTTGGAAGAAAGTGGATACATGAGTCGAGTGGTCTTTTTGATGGATAAAATTATGCGAAAATTTGGTTTGTCAGGCAAAAGTATTGTGCCGTTAATTTCGGGGACAGCTTGTGCAATTCCGGCGATAATGGCAACACGAAATATCGAAAATTGGAAGGAGCGATTGATTACAATTTTAGTTACTCCATTTACAACTTGTTCAGCAAGACTTCCTGTTTATGCTATTATCATTGCTTTGGTAATTCCAGACGAACGAGTTTTCGGAATCATCAACATGCAAGGATTGACCTTGATGTTGTTGTATCTTTTGGGATTTGGAATGGCGATTTTCTCAGCTTATATTTTGAATAAAATTTTGAAAATAAAAGGTAAAACGTATTTCGTTGTAGAAATGCCCAATTACAAATTGCCTATGTTCAAAAACGTAGCCATCAACGTAATTGAGAAAACAAAAGCTTTTATTTATGGAGCTGGAAAAATCATTTTGGCAATCTCGATTGTTCTGTGGTTTTTAGCTTCCTATGGACCAGGTGAAAAATTCAAAAATGCTGAAAAAATTGTAATCGAGAAAAACGCATCAAGTCCTATCAGCGGAACGGAATTACAAAATGCTATTGCTTCGCAAAAATTAGAAAATTCGTATATTGGAATAATGGGGAAAACCATTGAACCTGCTATTTCTCCTTTAGGTTACGATTGGAAAATTGGCGTTGCTATTATCAGTTCGTTTGCTGCAAGGGAAGTATTTGTTGGAACACTAGCTACCATTTATAGTGTTGGTGATAGCGATAATGACAATACGATTAAAGACAAAATGCAAGCTGAAATCAATCCTGAAACTGGGCAAAAAATTTTCAATTTTGCCTCTGGAATTTCATTGTTATTATTCTATGCTTTTGCAATGCAATGCGCCAGTACCATTGCCATTACTAAAAAAGAAACCAACTCTTGGAAGTGGCCTTTAGGGCAACTTATCTTTATGAGTGGATTAGCCTATTTAGTTGCATTGGTTGCCTTTCAAATTCTAAAATAGCGCATTATGATTCAAGAAATTCTAGCTTTTGGAATCCTAATAATTGCCATTTTATTTCTGGTAAAAAAATACTTTTGGAAGAAAAAATCCGATACAAATTGTGGAAACGGAGATTGTGGTTGTGCTTAACCTAACGCCACATCCAACATCATCATTACAATAAAACCTCCTATAAATCCTAGTGTAGCTATATCGGTATTGTTATCTTGTTGGGTTTCCGGGATTACTTCTTCCACTACTACAAAAATCATAGCGCCTGCAGCAAATGCCAAAGCATAAGGCAATAATGGAGTGAAAAAAGTAACTGCAACAGCGCCTAAAACTCCTGCAACAGGTTCCACTAATGCGGATGCTTGACCGTACATAAAACTCTTTCTTCTACTCATTCCCATTCGGCGTAACGGCATTGAAACTGCAATTCCTTCAGGGAAATTTTGAATCCCAATTCCAATTGCTAACGTCAATGCGCCAGCTATAGATGCTTCTGGAATACCCGCTGCCACTCCACCAAACAAAACACCCACCGCTAATCCCTCAGGGATATTGTGTAAGGTAATTGCCAATACTAACAAAGTAGTTCGTTGCCACGGCGATTTCACTCCCTCTGATTCTTGAAAATTAATATGCAAATGGGGTAACACTTTATCCAACCCGAAAATAAATAAAGCCCCTAGAAAAAATCCAACAGAAGCGGGAATAACTTTAGTAAAGCCTTCGCCACCACTCATTTCAATAGCGGGTGCCAATAAACTCCAAAAACTGGCTGCCACCATTACTCCGCCTGTAAAACCAAGCATTCCGTCCAGAACCACTCTATTCATGGTTTTAAAAAAGAAAACAAAGGAAGCGCCAAATGCTGTCAAAAACCAAGTAAAAAGTGTGGCATACAAAGCCGCTAATACGGGATCAATGCTCTCGAAATAATCAATTACAATTTGAAACATAATTATTTTTTTTTGCAAATCTAACACATTTATCATTTTTTCGATTGGAATACTCTTATTTTTGGTGCTTCAAACTGAAGGTTTTAAGTTACATATGAAACAATACGACTACATTTTTGCAGGCGCAGGCTTATCCGCTTTGATGACGGTGTATAAAATGATACTGTCTCAAAAGTTTCAAACCAAACGTATTTTACTTATAGATGAAAATGCCAAACAATCTAACGACCGAACTTGGTGTTTTTGGTCAGAACATAAATCGATTTGGGAATCGAGCATTTCAAAAAAATGGGATTCGGTTGTGTTTGCGAATACTGATTTTTCTGAGAACTTAACGTTACACCCTTTTCTTTACAATAAAATTCAGGGATTGGATTTTTACAATCAAATATTCGAATTGATTGCAAAACAAAATAATATTGATTTTGTCCAAGAAAAAGTACTCGATATTGAAGAATCTGAAAGCATTGTTTTGGTAAAAACCGAAAGCCAAAGTTTTTCGTGTAGCCAACTTTTCAATTCGATTTACAATCCGTCATTAGTGAATCTTCAGTCGAAATATCCTTTGCTCCAACAGCATTTTGTGGGATGGTTTATTAAAACCGAAACTCCTGTTTTCAATCCGGAACAAGCTACATTTATGGATTTTTCGGTAGCGCAAAAAGGCAACACTCGCTTTATGTACGTTTTACCTACTTCGGAAACCGAAGCGTTATTGGAATACACCCTATTTTCGAAAGAGTTACTTTCAAAAGAGGAATATGAAACCGAAATTGAAAATTACATCCAACGATTAGGCATTCGCCAATACCAAATTGTCGAAAAAGAATATGGGAATATCCCCATGACTTGTTACCCTTTCTGGAAACACAATACCCAAAATGTAATTAATATTGGTACCGCAGGCGGTTGGACTAAAGCGAGTACCGGCTTTACTTTTAAAAATTCCGACAAAAAATCAACCCAATTAGTTTCATTTTTAGAAACTCAAACGGACTTTCAAAAATTCTATAAAAAAACCAAATTCTGGTGGTACGATTTGCTTTTATTAGACATTTTAGATCAAAGAAACGAAACGGGAGCGGCTATTTTTTCTGCTCTTTTCCAAAAAGGAAATGCACCACTTATTCTCAAATTTTTGGATGAAGAAACTTCGTTTTGGGAAGATTTGCAGGTCATTTGGAAATGTCCCAAAGGTCTTTTTATCAAGGCTTTGTTCAGCAGACTTTTTCGATTATAATGTAACTATCCAACGATAACAAATCTTTATGATTAGAATCATTCTAAAGACGAGATTTCTATTTATCTTTGCTTCAGATTTTTTTAAATCAAATATCGAATATCATAAATCTAATATAAATAATTATGTATCCAGAAGAAATGGTAAGACCAATGAAAGCCGAATTAGTTGACGCTGGTTTTCAAGATTTACATACTGCTGAGGCTGTTGAAAACGCTATCAAAGAAGCGGGGACTACATTAGTAGTGGTGAATTCTGTTTGTGGTTGTGCTGCAAGAAACGCACGCCCGGGAGCAAAAATGAGTTTAGAAGGTGCTAAAAAACCAGATCATTTGATTACGGTTTTTGCAGGAGTTGATAAAGAAGCAGTTGATGCAGCGCGTCAACACATGTTTCCTTTTCCTCCCTCTTCACCAAGTATGGCTTTGTTCAAAGACGGTGAATTAGTTCACATGTTAGAGCGTCACCATATTGAAGGTCGCCCAGCGGAATTAATTGCTGAAAACTTACAAGACGCTTACGCAGAGTTTTGTTAGATTTGCCGCTTAAGCGCTAATTCACAAAGATTTTTTAAACCATTAAGGTATTAAGAAAATTAAGGTAATACTTAATACAACTTAATGCCTTAATGGTTTTTTTATTTTCAAATGGGTACAGTATCAAATTTTCAAATTATCTTTGCAACCGAGTTCTTCCAATTAGAACTCATACATAATTTCTCACTTAAACGTTTATAGCATGCAACTGTACAACACCTTAAGCGCAGAAGAAAGAGCCGAGCTAATTGATCAAGCGGGCAAACAAAGACTTACTTTGTCTTTCTATGCGTATGCCAAAATTGAAGACCCTAAAAAATTTAGAGACGATTTATTCGTTGCTTGGAATGCCCTTGATGCTCTTGGCCGAACCTATGTAGCCAAAGAAGGAATCAATGCACAAATGAGTGTTCCTGCCGAAAATTTCGAAGCCTTTCGCGAGACTTTAGAAGTATATGAATTCATGCGTGGCATTCGTTTGAATGTAGCCGTAGAACATGACGATCATTCGTTCTTGAAATTGACCGTAAAAGTTCGACATAAAATTGTAGCCGACGGATTGAATGACGAAACGTTTGATGTGACCAACATTGGTGTGCATTTGAAAGCAAAGGAATTCAACCAAATTTTAGAGGATCCCAACACGATTGTAGTTGATTTTAGAAATCATTACGAAAGTGAAATTGGACATTTCAAAGGCGCTATTACGCCAGATGTAGAGACTTTTAGAGAAAGTTTACCTAAAATTAACGAACAATTACAAGACTTTAAAGAAGATAAAAACCTGGTCATGTATTGCACCGGAGGAATTCGTTGCGAGAAAGCCTCGGCCTATTTCAAACACCAAGGTTTTAAAAAAGTGTTTCAATTAGAAGGCGGAATTATCAACTATGCCAAACAAATTGAAGAAGAAAATTTAGAAAGTAAATTCATTGGAAAGAACTTTGTTTTTGACCATCGTCTAGGCGAAAGAATTACTGACGATATTGTTTCACAATGCCACCAATGCGGAAAACCGTGCGACAATCATACCAACTGTTCCAATGACGGTTGCCATTTGTTGTTCATTCAATGTGACGAATGCAAAGCTGCTATGGAAAATTGTTGTTCTACTGAATGTTTAGACATTACTCATCTTCCACTAGACGAACAAATAAAATTGCGTCGCGGAAAACAAGTAGGCAATAAGGTATTCCGAAAAGGAAAATCAGAGAATTTAAAGTTCAAACATTCAGGTGAGCTTTCAGATACTGCTTTGGCTACAGCCCCAAAAACAAACGACATACGTCAAAAAATAAAAGTAAAAAAAGTTTTAATTGGTAAAGTCGAACATTTTTATGTAAAAGCTTCCGTCGGACTTTTTGTAATTGAAAATCAAGAACTTAATTGTGGTGATACTATCATAATTTCGGGACCAACCACTGGAAACCAAGAATTAATCTTGGAAAAAATGATGGTCAACGGAACCGAAAACACTACTGCAAAAGTTGGTGATAAAGTGACTTTTGAAGTGCCATTTAGAGTGCGATTATCCGATAAATTGTATAAAATTATCAGTTAATGACAGCAACTGGAAAAATAGAATTAATGGCACCTGCTGGAAATTTTGAATCCATGCAAGCCGCTTTAGATAATGGATGTGATTCCATTTATTTTGGAGTAGAGCAATTGAACATGCGCGCTAGAGCAACGGTAAATTTTGTATTAGACGATTTGCCAGAAATTGCACGTCGTTGCCAAGAAAAAAACGTTAGAACCTATTTAACGTTAAATACAATTATTTACGATCACGATTTATCGATTGTAAAAACCTTGCTAACTAAAGCAAAAGAAGTTGGAATTACTGCGGTGATTGCCTCGGATCAAGCGGTAATTATGACGGCAAAAACCATTGGAATGGAAGTTCATATTTCTACCCAATTGAATGTGACCAATATTGAAACGGTTAAATTCTATTCGATGTTTGCCGATACTATTGTATTGTCGCGCGAATTGAGTTTACGCCAGGTGAAAAAAATCACAGATGAAATCGAAAAAGAACAAGTCAAAGGACCAAGTGGCAATTTAGTAGAAATAGAAATTTTTGGTCACGGAGCCTTATGTATGGCGGTTTCGGGCAAATGTTATTTGAGTTTACATTCGCATAATTCTTCAGCTAATCGTGGTGCTTGCAAACAAAATTGTCGAAAAAAATACACCGTTATAGACCAAGAAAGCGGTTTTGAAATTGAAGTAGATAACGAATATCTAATGTCGCCAAAAGATTTATGCACCTTAGATTTTTTAGATCAAGTAATTGATTCGGGAATTAAAGTTTTGAAAATAGAAGGACGTGGAAGAGCAGCTGATTATGTAGCAACTGTAATTAAAGCCTACCGCGATGCGATTGATTCGTATTACGAAGGAACGTTTACCAAAGAAAAAATCACTACTTGGATGGAAGCTTTAGCAACGGTTTACAATCGCGGATTTTGGAGCGGTTATTATTTAGGACAAAAATTAGGCGAATGGTCTGACAATCCTGGGTCTAGTGCTACCCAAAAGAAAGTCTATGTGGGTAAAGGAATGCATTACTTTGTAAAATCAAGCATAGCCGAATTCAAAATTGAAGCGTATGACATCAAAAAAGGCGATAAAATATTAATTACAGGTCCCACCACGGGCGCGCAAGAATTAGTAATAGAAGATATGTTTGTGAATGATGTCAATGCCGCTACCGCTACCAAAGGAGACAGTTGCACTATGAAACTGCCTTTTAGAATTCGTTTATCCGACAAACTATATAAAATAGTCGAAAATTAATGGTCATCATTACCCTCCAACGAGACAAATGTATCGGATGCAATTACTGTGTAGAAATGGCGCCTGCTCAGTTTCAAATGTCAAAAAAAGACGGAAAATCGGTTTTAATAAAATCGGTTAATGCTAAAGGTTTTTTTACTTTAAAATCACCCGATCATACCATTGTGGAAACTTGCGAATTAGCTGAAAAAGCTTGCCCCGTGAAAATAATCACCGTAAAAGAGACGTAAATACAACCGCGTTATTTTGCGTTATTTACGTTTATTTGTAAGTTTATTTGCATTTTTTGTTAATTAAATGATAAAACACTGAATAAAATAATTAGGTTTGTTATAGTAATCAAAACCTAATTCAGTATGAAAAAAAATTATTTTATTCTTTTATTGTTCGTTTTTGGGACTTTGAACGTGCTTTCTCAAGAGATGAAAGTTAAGGGAAAAGTTTCGGACAATAAAGGTAATGCGCTTCCAGGAGCTAACATTGTCATCAAAGGGTCCAAAAAAGGAGTGGCTACCGATTTTGATGGAAATTATCAAATTTTAACTCCAAAAGGATCGACTTTGATCTTTTCTTATCTTGGATTTACTGATCAAGAAATCACCATCAAATCCGATGTTGTGAATGTAATATTAAAAGAAGGAGAAGGGAATAGATTAAATGAAGTGGTTGTAGGTGCTTTTGGTATTGGTCGTTCAAAACTTTCTTTAGGTTACGCTACTCAGGGTGTGAAAGGCTCTGATATCGCAGAAACTCAAAGAGAAAATTTTGTAAATGCTTTACAAGGTAGAATTGCAGGACTTACTGTTACTTCGACCTCTGGCGCTCCTGGATCATCTGCTTCTATTCAACTAAGAGGGGTGAACTCAATTAGTGGAAACAATTCGCCATTATTTGTAGTTGATGGATTACCGGTTAGTAATTCTACTTTAGACCAGGGATTATTAATTTCTAATGGTCCAAATAGAGATACCGATTATACTAATAGAGGTGCAGATATTAATCCTGATGATATTGAATCTGTTACTGTTTTGAAAGGACCTGAAGCCGCGGCTTTGTATGGTATCGAAGCCGGAAATGGAGCAATTGTCATCACTACTAAAAAAGGAAAAAAAGGAAAAGGAACACTAAGTTTTTCAACAGATGTTAGAGTTGATCATACCTACCGTTTTCCAGAAACACAAAGAGTTTATCAAAGAGGTGCCGGCGGAATCACTAATAATGAGTACCGCAGACATTTTGGAGAAAAATATGCACCAGGAACACAGTTATACGATAACATCAATAACTTTTTTGTAGATGGAATTAAGAAATCTAATTCCTTGACATTTGATTCTGGTAATGAAAGTGTTACATATCGTTTGTCTATGGCTAATTTAGATCAAACTGGAGTTGTACCTAACTCAGGATATAAAAGATTAAATCTTTCGTTAAACGGAACTGCTAAAATCAACGATAAATTAAAAGCAGAGGCTTCTCTTTCTTACATTAAGTCTGAAACAGATAAAACATCTAAGGGAGCAGGTGGGTTTTTATTAAATCTATTGGCATATCCAGCAAATGAAGATGTAACTAATTATCTAAATCCTGATGGATCGAGACGAAAAATTACTGCTGGTACTTTGGATACCGAAGTTGACAACCCTTTATTTGAAGTAAACAAAAATAAAGGTAGAGATGTTAATAATCGAATTATTTCAAATATTTCTGTAACATACGATCCATTATCTTGGTTAAGTTTTACTGGAAGATTTGGTGTTGACGCGAATGCAACAAGAGGATTTAAATCAGTACATCCAGAATCTTCAAGAAGTGCCTTGGGAATTGGTGCTGGAACAGGTATTTCGTTAGGCGGTTATTTTGAACAATATTCCGATCAAACTAATAACTTAAATTACTTATTTTTTGGTACTGCTAAAAAATCAGTGGGTAAGTTTAGCGCTTTATTGCGTTCAGGATATGCCAGAAAAGATGAAAATTACACCATTTTATCTACTAAAGGGGAGAAATTCTATCAGTCTGATGTTATGAATATAAATAACACTGATCCACTTACACAAAGATCTCAAGAAAGAATTATTAGAAGACGTGTAGATGGTATTTTTGGAGAACTTACTCTTGATTATGATAAAACCGTATTTTTAACATTAACAGGACGAAATGACGTTTCTTCTACTTTACCAAGAGCTAACAACTCCTTTTTCTATCCATCAACTTCTTTAAGCTTTGTCTTCACTGAGTTAAATGGTCTAAAAGATAAAGATGTTTTATCATATGGGAAAATTAGAGCCTCTTACGCTAGAGTTGCTAATGACGCAAAACCTTATTCAGTTATGCCTTCGTATGAAACCAAACCAACAACTGGTGGTGGTTATGGATACTCAGTAACTGGAGCCAACCCAAATCTACAAGCTGAGATTAATACTTCAACAGAAATTGGTACAGAATTACGATTTTTCAAAAACCGTTTAAGTTTAGATGTAGCCTTGTATGAAAGAAAAACAGACAATCCTATAATCAACAACATGCGTTTAAGTTATGGAACTGGATTTGTTCTTACTGCTTTCAACTTTGGTTCGCTTCAAAACCGAGGACTGGAGGTTACCTTGTCTGGAAATCCAATAAAAACAGATAACTTTACTTGGGACGTTACTGCGAATTTCTCAAAAACAGATAGTAAATTATTAAACTTACCTCCTACTTTACCTGAATACTATACTTCAGACACCTGGATGTACGGTAATGTTAGAGGTGGGTCAAGAGTGGGAGCTCCATTAACTGCTTTCACAGGATATACTTATGTAAAAAATAAAACTGGTCAAATATTGATTAATCCATCAAATGGACTTCCTGTTGTTGATACTTCTTTCCCAATTGTTGGAGATCGAAATCCAGATTTTGTAATTGGTTTACAAAATAGTTTTACCCTTAAAAATTTCAAATTATCTTTCTTATTAGATATTCGTAAAGGTGGAGATATTTATAACGGTACAGAATCGTACTTATGGCTTAACGGTTTAAGTATGAGATCTTTGAATAGAGAACAACCATTAGTATTAAATGGTGTATTAAGAGACGGGTTAGAAAACTCTGCAACACCTACAGTTAACAACATTCAAGTGTCACCTTATTATCAAAATGAATATTATAATGGCGCGAGTAATTATGTAGATTCAAATTTTATCGAAAAAGATATCAATTGGTTAAGAATGCGAGACATTACACTAAGTTATCGTTTCCCTTCTGAGGTATTGAAAAAAACTAAATTTTTCCAAAGTGTTTCTATGTATGTAACAGTAACCGATGCGTTTATGATTACCAATTATACTGGAGCAGATCCAGCAGTAAATGGTTTAAATGCAAGTTCTGGTGGAGCTGGTGGAACTGGATTTGATTATGGTGTACTTTCTACTCCAAGAGGGTTTAACGTAGGATTTAAATTTGGACTATAAAAATGAATAATATGAAAAATGTAACAAAATATATAACTTTTTCGATGATAGCTTTGTTTTTAACCGCTTGTAGTCGAGATGAAATAGCAGAGGTTAATGTTAACCCAAGTTTCCCAACTGAAGTGGAGCCTATTTATTTATTGCCAAACATTCAGGCCTCAATGGCACTTGGAACTCAATTTGACGCAAGGTATTTAGGAAAATATGTGCAATACTTTTCTCAAACTGCAGCAGGTAATGCTTGGGATTTATATAGCTATACCCCAGCAAGTGATGCTGGAGGCGAAATTTGGAAAACCACGTATTATTCTATCGGATTAAACCTATCAAATGTTATATCATCAGCTGAAAAAAGTCAACGCCATGATATTTCTGGATTAGGTAAAGTAATTAAAGGTTGGACTTGGCAAGTTACTACAGACATGCATAGTGATTTAATAAAATTTGATCAAGTTTTTACACAACGATTAACTTTTGATTATGGCACGCAAGAAGAAGCATACGCAGAAGTAGTGCGTGTTACAAAAGAAGGTATTGCCGACTTAGAAAAGACTGATGGAAATTCAAATATAAATTACACGAAAAAAGGTGATTTAATATATGGTGGTGATAAAACAAAATGGATCAAATTTGGTTATGGGTTATTAGCTAGAAATGCAAATAATTTGATTAACAAAGCCACTTACAATCCGGATAAAGTGATTGAATATGTAGATAAATCATTTACTAGTATTGCAGATGATTGTAATGTGAAGTTTGGAGGGATCACCTCTGCTGACGCTAATTTCTTTGGTCCTATGCGTGATAACATGAATGCATTTCGTCAGACTGACTTCATTTTACGTGCTATGAATGGAACTATATTTACAGGCGTAGTAGACCCAAGAATGCAGAGTGTTTTGGCTCCTTCGGCCGATGGTGTATTTAGAGGAAATCCTCTAAATACTACAGCTGGTACAGTTGCAACTACCCGTATTCCTAATTTATGGGGTACAGTTGCTGCTGGGAACTCGACTGTGCCTGGAAGATACATTTTTAAAAGTAATGCAGATTTTCCTTTGATGACATATGCTGAATTACAATTTATAAAAGCAGAAGCTGCTTTTATAAAAGGAAATAAAACGATGGCATTAGACGCATACAAAAAAGGAATTGAGGCCAGTATTGACATGGTAAATAAATATACCGTTGTTTCAACTACTTATCCTACTGCGGCTTTAATTACAGCTGCACAAAAAACAGCCTTTACATCTAATCCTAATGTTGTACCTTCTGAACAAAACTTAACATTGAAACACATCATGATGCAAAAATATGTGGCTTTGTTTGGTTTTGGATATTTAGAAACATGGAATGATATGCGTAAATACCATTACAGCACAGCAGTATATGAAACTTTTGCAACTAATGGGATTTCAGCTGAAAATGGAGGAAAATTAGCGTATAGAGTGAGACCAAGATATAATTCTGAATATGTTTGGAACTTTGCGTCATTAGTGAAAATTGGTGGCGACAAACCAGATTATCATACAGTAGAAATGTGGTTTTCAAAACCTTAAGTTTAAATTTTAATAAAGAAATTAAGATGAAAAATAAAATAATAAACTCGTTATTCGCACTTCTGGTTTTAGGATTTGTTTCTTGTGGAGAGGAAAGCAATATGTCTCCCTATTACGAAACCGTTTCTGAAACCGCAGCGAAAGTTAAATTTGAACATGTCGCAATTGGTCCAGCTGGAACTAATTTTGCTGTCAATTGGTTCATAAATGACTCTAAAACTTCAGGAGCATTAACAACTACTGGGTTGCCATTAGGAATTGCTTACGGTGGACAATATCCAGCATCGATCAACTATGCCTTAGTACCTGCTGGAAACAATACCATGAAAGTTGAAATTCCAGCTACAGCAACTGTCCCTGCTGCAACAGTAATTTCAAAACCTTTAGTCGTAGAGTCAGGAAAAAACTACACTACTTTTTTAGTAGGTACTTCCCCTAATTATTCCGACTTTACTGTAAATGATGATTTAACGGTCACTGACCCTACCAAAGCATACATTCGTTTTTTAAATTTCGTTTCAAATACTCCAACAGGAGGTTATGATTTCTCAATTAAAGAACTTAATTCAAATGCTATAGTATATAGTGGAGTGGGTTATTTAGCCGGTAACAAAGCGTTTATTCCAATATCTGTTGTACCTGATTTAGAAGCAACTACTTACGAATTCCAAATTAGAACTGCCGGAACCGCAACTGTAATTGCTAAAGTCGCATTCACCCCTAGAAAAGGAAGAGTATATACTTTTTATAGTTATGGATATGTAGGCGGATTACCAGCTACTAAAAATTTACCAACACTAACATACTATACGAATAAATAATAAACTTGTTTTAGTATTAAAACCCCAATTTCTGAATTGAAATTGGGGTTTTTTCTTTAACAAAAACCCTATATACTTAAAACTAAAAAATACTATCTTTACACCTTATTCGTTTTAAGAACTTAAGTT
>CAYWFQ010000029.1:0-22395 GCA_964457505.1 uncultured Flavobacterium sp. | reverse complement strand
ATATTTGTTCAAGGGGTAATTTGGAATATTTTTAGTTTTGATCAATGGGGAGTGGAATTAGGTAAACAATTAGCTAATTCCATTTTAGATGAAATCAACACTAAAACAGTAAAAAACCATGATAGTTCTACTTCATTTTTATTGAATCACTTTTTGGACAATAAATAGTGAAAACAAAACCACAACAGTAATCTTTACTAATTTCTAAACGCTTTGATTCAAATCAAAGCGTTTTTTTTTGCCTAGAAAAGGTTGTTTTAATTTGCGAGAATAGGAGTTAATGCAAAGATTTTTTGAAATTATTTTTAAATGTAAGTCCTTGTAAAATCAATATTTATTTAAAAAATGTTTAAAAAATGTGATTTTTTTAACGTTGTATTAACGTATTAAGGTAAAAATGTTATAATTTTGCCAAAAATTAATTAACAAACAACAATGAAAACAATGAAAAACTGGTTACTTACAGGATTAATGTTTTTAATAGTTTCTACCGCTTTTGCACAAGGAAAAGTTACAGGAACTGTTACAGATGGTAAAGGTTCTTTACCTGGAGCAAATATTGTTATTAAAGGAACAAAAATTGCGGTTTCAACAGATTTTGATGGAAAATTTTCTATCAATACAACTGCTAATTCAGGAGAATTAGTAATTTCTTTTATTGGTTACAAATCTAAAACAGTTAAATTTAGTGGTGCCTCTAATGTAGGGACTATTGCTTTAGTTGCTGACGATAACCAATTACAAGAAATTGTAGTAAGAAGTTCAGTAGTGGATGTTGCTAAGGATAGAAAAACTCCGGTTGCAGTTTCTACTATTAAAGCAGCTGAAATCCAAGAAAAATTAGGATCTCAAGAATTTCCTGAAATTTTAGCGAATACACCTTCTGTGTATGCTACTAAATCAGGTGGTGGATTTGGAGATTCAAGAATTAACATTCGTGGATTTGATCAAAAAAATATCGCTGTATTAATTAACGGGGTTCCTGTTAATGATATGGAGAACAGTTCTGTTTACTGGAGTAACTGGGCAGGTTTGTCTGATGTAACTTCAGCAATGCAAGTACAAAGAGGTTTAGGATCTTCTAAACTAGCTATTTCATCTGTAGGGGGTACTATTAACGTAGTAACTCGTTCAGCTGACATGAAAGAAGGTGGAAGTGTTTCTGTAGGTGTTGCAAATGACAACTACTTAAAAAAGGCAGTTTCTTACTCAACAGGTCTAATGAAAAATGGTTTGTCAACTTCTATTTTGTTGAGTCAAACAACAGGTGATGGTTATATCGACGGAACTAAATTTGAAGGAGGAAACTATTTCATTGGTATTGGTTATAAAATCAATCCTAAACACGATTTAGAATTTACTATTACAGGTGCACCACAATGGCACAATCAAAGATCTACTGCACCAACTATTGCGCAGTTTATCAAATATGGTAGTAACGGTGAGCCAAATAGAAGATACAACAACGATTGGGGTATTTTAAATGGTCAAGAGTATAACTTTAGAACTAATTATTACCACAAACCAATTGCATCTATCAACTGGGATTACAAAATTAGCGACAAAACTAAATTATCTACAGTAGTGTATGGTTCTTGGGGTCGTGGTGGAGGATCTAACGGTGCTGGAGCAATGAGAGGAAATAGATTTTTCTCTGACAACTTAAGATTTGCTAACGGAATCATTAATGTTGATTTGATTAAGGCATGGAACTCTGGAGTAGGTGTTGTTATTCCTGGAACTGCAGGAACTTCTACAAGATCTTTAGTAAACGGAGCATATCAAAATAGCGCTTCAACTTCAAACAATACTTCTAATGGTATTACTAAAATTTCTTCAATTAATTCTCACAACTGGTACGGTGGTGTGGTTAACTTGAATACTAAATTATCAGAAAGATTTACTCTAGATTTTGGTATTGATGCAAGAACGTATAGAGGGATTCACTATCAAAACATAGTTGATATGTTAGGATCTACAAATTATGCTGATAACACAGATGTTAATAATCCAAATAGAGTTTTAACAGCTACTTATGCTGCTAGACCAAACTTAAATCCTTTCTTTAGTTTAGATTACCAAACAGCTAAAATCAATTATAACAATGATGGTTTAGTAAACTGGTACGGAGCATTTACTCAATTAGAGTATTCTGCTGATAAATTAACTGCTTTCTTCCAAGGGGCGGTTTCTAACCAAGGTTTTAGAAGAGATGATTATTTCTTGTACTTAACTCCAAATCCATTGTCATCTACAGATTACAAAAACTTGTTAGGTGGAAACGTTAAAGCAGGAGCAAACTACAACATTAATGATAATCATAATGTATTTGTAAATGCTGGATATTATTCTAAACAACCTTTCTTTAATGCAGTTTATCCAAACAACAAATCTTTAGTTAATGAAAATTTGACTAACGAAAAAGTATTAGGATTAGAGGCTGGTTACGGTTTCCGTTCTGCGGTATTTAACGCAAATGTTAACTTGTACCATACTTCATGGAAAGACAGATACCAAAGAGCTAATGATGCAGATGTTGCTAATCCAGGAGGATATTATGACTTTGCAGGAATTACTCAAGTACACTCAGGTGTTGAGGTTGATATGAATGCTAAGGTTGGTGATAAATTAAAATTGAACGGAATGTTCTCATTAGGTAAATGGGTATATGAAGGCAATATCACTGGAAGAAGATTTGATGTGAATAACAACAATATTTCAGGTGGAACAACTACTACTTATTTCGTAGACGGAACAAGAGTAGGTGATGTAGCTCAAATGACAGCAAGTATAGGTGCTGCTTATGAATTAGCACCACGTTTTAATGTTGATGCTAACTACAGATTGTCTGATAAATTATTTGCAAGTTTAGATCCAACAAAACAAACTTCTGCAACTAACAAAGGAACATTAGAGTTACCTTCTTATGGACTTGTTGACGCTGGAATTTCATACAGAGTGTTGTTAGGAACTGACAAATCAAAATCATTGAACTTCAGATTAAACATTAACAACTTGTTAGACGAAGTTTACATTGCTGAGTCAAGAACTAATATTTTTGCTAGTGATTTCGTTTCTGGAACTTCTGGAGCAACTTACGCTTCAGCAGGAAGAACGTTTAATGGTGTAGCAGATAATAACCAAGTGTTCTTCGGTTTTGGAAGAACTTGGAACTTCACAATGCGTTATAACTTCTAAGTAAAGAAAGTTACTACATACAAACGGCAACTCCCATAAAAAGGAGTTGCCGTTTTTTTTGTACCAATTTTTTACTATATTTGAAATTCAATAAAATTATAAAACATGTACAATTTCATTCAAAAATTTCATTCGGGTTGGGCGTATTTAGCTATTTTAGTTTTAGTAATAGCAGTAGTGAATTCGTTTATTGGCAAAGGTTCTAATAAAGAATTTACAGCCAAAGACCGTAAAATTGCTTTGTTTGCTTTAATAGGAAGTCATATTCAATTGTTAGTTGGTTTAGCGTTGTATTTTGTATCTCCATTAGGTTCAGCTGTCTTTGGACAAATGAAAGAAGCTTCTTTGCGTTTGACTTCATTGGAACATCCATTGGTTAATATAATTGCAATTGTATTAATTACTGGGGGTTGGTCTAAACATAAAAAAGCTGATTCTAGTGAAGCCAAATTCAAATCGATAGCTATTTTTTACGCTCTAGGACTAGTTCTTATTTTAAGTAGGATTCCTTGGAGTTTGTGGTTCTAACATTATAAAGTCCTGATAAGGACTTTTTTTATCTAATGTTTTGCTTTAGATAGCACTTAATTCAGAATAAATGAGAAAAAGTATATTAGTTGTATTTTTAGTTGCAATGGCTGGTTTGGTTTGGGGTCAAACGTCTCCTGTAGTCAAACAAAAAGCAGCAACAGCAAAAGATACTCTTAAAAAAAACAAAATAGGATTAGTACAGCAAGAAATTCAAATTGACAGTGCTTTTGTAGATGCAATCCAATGGAAACTGTTTAAAAAGTCAGTAATTGCATCTTACTATGCTGATAAATTTAATGGAAGGCGTACTACTAGCGGAAAAAAATTCAGCAATAGCGGTTATACTGCTGCACACAAAAAATTACCTTTTGGAACTAAAGTGAAAGTGACTAATGAGGCTAATGGGAATTCTGTTATTGTTGAAATTACAGATAGAGGTCCCTTTGTGCGTTCCAAAGAAATAGACCTTACTAAACGTGCTTTTATGGAAATTGCTCAAAATAAAAGAAGCGGAATGATGCGTGTTAAAATGGAAATTGTAGAAAAATAATGTTACCAACTTGTAAATGGATTTTTACTTAAATAGGAGTTGTAGTAGCGATTATCATTTGTAACTTCTTCACCCAGCCAAATAGGTTTTTCAAAAATTTCAGTTTCTGATTGTAGTTCCACTTCGGCCATGATCAGTCCTTCATTTTCTCCATAGAATTCGTCTACTTCAAAAACATGCTGACCTACTTGTATTTCATATCGTGTTTTTTCAATAACGCCTTTTTCACAAAGAAGTATTAATTCTTTTGCTTCAGATACTGGAATTTCTTTTTCCCACTCAAAACGAGATAAACCAGTTTCGTTTGTTTTTCCTTTTATGGTAAGATATCCTTTTTCGCCTTTTATGCGAACTCTGACGGTTCGTTCCGGATTAGAACTTAAATAGCCTTGCGCAATATGACTTTGACGCAGTACAGCGCTTTTAAACACGTTTGAAGTAACTAAAAATTTTCTTTCTATCTCTACCATAACTATTAATTGGTTTTCGGGTGATCAAAGTTAGTTGTTTAAGCGTATCCTTTTTGTATAAATTTGCAGTATGTCCGAAATTAATTCCAGTAGAAAGATCATTCACATTGACATGGATGCATTTTATGCTTCTGTGGAACAAATGGACAATCCAGATTTACGGGGCAAACCTGTAGCTGTTGGTGGTTCAGAAAACAGAGGCGTAGTAGCTGCGGCAAGTTACGAAGCTAGAAAATTTGGTGTTCGGAGTGCTATAAGCGGAGTTCTAGCGAAAAAGAATTGTCCAGATTTAATTTTTGTTACACCTCGCTTTGATCGGTATAAAGAAATTTCGAATAAAATCCATAAAATCTTCCATGACTATACCGACTTAGTAGAGCCATTATCGCTTGACGAAGCGTATTTAGATGTTACCCATAATAAAAAAGGAAATCCGAGTGCCACCTTATTGGCACAAGAAATCCGTATGCGAATTTTGAATGAAGTGGGCTTAACTGCTTCTGCAGGAATTTCAGTAAATAAGTTTGTTGCCAAAATAGCGAGTGATTATAACAAACCCAACGGACAAAAGACCGTTAATCCAGAAGAAGTGCTTTCGTTTCTAGAAGTATTGCCTATTCGGAAATTTTATGGAGTGGGCAAAGTGACTACCGAAAAAATGTACCAATTAGGCATTTTCACCGGATTAGAATTAAAAAGTAAATCATTGGAGTTTTTAGAGAAGCATTTTGGTAAATCGGGAGCGTTTTATTACCATGTAGTGCGCGGCATTCATAATAGCGAAGTGAAACCTGACCGAATCACAAAATCTGTTGCAGCAGAGCATACGTTTGATACCAATTTGTCTTCTGAAATCTTTATGTTGGAACAGCTTGAAAAAATTGCTGCTAATCTAGAACGCCGTTTGAAGAAGCATAATATTGCGGGTAAAACAGTGACTTTGAAAATTAAATATAGTGATTTTACACAACAGACTAGAAGTAAAACGGTGCCTTATTTTATTGCCGATAAGGGATTAATCTTTGAAAATGTAAAAGAGTTGCTATATCAAGAGCGCATGAAAGATTCGGTTCGACTACTTGGAATATCGCTAAGCAATTTAAACACCGAACAAAAGAAAACAGTGGTGGTACAATTGCAGTTTGCCTTTTAATAAAAAACTCCATTATGTGACCATAATGGAGTTTTGTTTATAAGATATAATGAATTAGTCTCTACTATTTAGTTTAGAAAGTAATCGTAAGAATTCCATGTACAACCAAACTAGGGTAATCATCAATCCCATAGCGCCGTACCATTCCATGTATTTAGGCATTTTTCTATTAGCACCATCTTCGATTTGGTCAAAGTCTAAGAATAAATTCATCGCTGCAATAACAATTACAAAAACACTGATTCCAATACTCATCATAGAGTTTCCGTGGTGTACTGGTGTAAAACTGGTAAATAAAGAAACCAACCATGAAATTAGATAATAAGTAGCAATCGCTAGAGTGGCTGCAATTACAATGGATTTGAATCGTTCTGTAACTTGTACGATTTTGAACTTATATAATCCCAAACATACTGCAAAGGTCACTAATGTTGCGCCAACAGCTTGTGTTACAATTCCAGGAAATTTTATTTCAAAAATAGCAGAGATTCCTCCAATAAATAATCCTTCAAAAACTGCATAACCTGGCGCTAAATAACCAGACAGTTGAGGTTTGAAAGTAGCGATTACCACTAAAATAAGTCCCATTATGGCACCTCCAATCATTGGAACCATCGGACTTTGTCCGTTGGCTGCCATCCACCAAGTAATCATAGCAGATGCGGTTAAAAGTAAAAACAGAATCAAACTTTTATTCATAGTTCCTGCAATGGTCATAGTTTGTTCGTGACCAATAATAGTTGCTTCGTGAACTTCTTCTTTAGATGAAGTAAAGATTCTATTGTTTAAAAACGGATTTTTTGAATTTGAACTCATAATAATTTAGATTTAGTACTTCAAAAGTAAAATATATTTTGATAAATAAATGTTTAATTATTCATAAAATTTTTACAATAAAAAAGCCCTCAATTAGAGGGCTTTTTTGAACATATAATAATGGATTATTCTATTTCAGAAACTCTTAAAGTATTTACCATACCTTTATCAGTAACAGGCATAGCTGCTAAGTTGATTAAGAAATCACCTTTTTCAACAAATCCTTTTTGTCTTGCTATTTCGTTCACATCTGTTACGGTATCATCAGTACTTACAGATTTTGCATAATAGAAAGATTTAACACCCCATAATAGGTTCAATTGCGTTAAGATTCTTTTGTTTGATGTGAAAACTAAAATATGAGCTGATGGTCTCCAAGATGAAATTTGAAAAGCAGTATAACCACTATTTGTTAAAGTACAAATCGCTTTTGCTTTAATCACGTTAGCCATTTGTGCCGCGTGTTGACAAATTGTTTTAGTAATAAAACGATTCGTTCTCACTTGTGGTGTGTTTTGAGGCACTTTGATTAGCGGAGAATCTTCAACTGCTTCAATGATTTGAGTCATTTTTTGGATTACTTGAACAGGATAGTTTCCTGCTGCTGTTTCTCCAGAAAGCATTACTGCATCTGCACCATCCATAACCGAGTTGGCTACGTCGTTAACTTCTGCACGAGTTGGAGTCAAACTAGTAATCATAGTCTCCATCATTTGTGTTGCTACAATAACAGGGATACGAGCAGTTTTAGCTCTAACAATTAATTCTTTTTGTACTAATGGCACTTCGTGAGCAGGAAGTTCAACTCCTAAATCTCCACGAGCAACCATTAAAGCATCGCAATACGCTACAATTTTGTCCATGTTCTCTAATGCTTCTGGCATTTCAATTTTGGCGATAATTGGAATTTTAAATTCAGAATGCTCAGCGATTAATTCTTGAAGGTCTTGCAAGTCTCTTGGAGTTTTCACGAATGAAAGTGCAATCCAATCTACTTGTTGTCCAATAGCAAAAATAGCATCTGCAATATCTTTTTCAGTCAATGCAGGAAGAGAAATTTTAGTGTTTGGAAGATTAACTCCTTTTTTAGATTTCAATTCACCACCTTGGATAACTTTAGCAACGACTTCTGTTTTCTTGTCAGTTGAAACAATTTCGAAAATTAATTTCCCATCATCTAACAAAATTCTTTCTCCTGGATTTACATCGTTTGGAAAGTTTTGGTATTTCATGAAAACTCTTTCTTTTGTTCCAATGATATCTTCTGCAGTAGTGAAAGTGATTAAATCGCCATCATTAACTACTACACCTTCTTCCATAACTCCTACACGAAGTTTTGGACCTTGTAAATCGGCTAATATACCTGTAGTATAACCGTATTCTTCATTGATGCTTCGGATAGCACTAATGCGTTCTTTTACATCATTATAATCAGCATGCGAAAAATTTATTCTAAATACATTAACTCCTGCCTCAATCATGTCTTTGATGATTTCTCTGGTGCTACATGCAGGTCCAAGTGTGGCTACAATTTTTGTTTTTTTGTTTGTTTTAAGCATTTCTATTAAAAAATTAGATTGTTTTTAGATTTTATGGTTTCTGTGTCAACTACATAAACTGTAGAGAGACTTTTAATGGTTTTTAGTTTTTTTATAATGTCAGAGATTTTCACATCATCTTCATCGCTTTCAATTTTTAAAAAATAGTCCACTTTTTTCAATTCGGGAAGCAAAAACACTTTTGTGGCAACTTCCTGAGCACTATTTGAAAATAAATCTTGGTTTATTATTTCTTTATTTCCAACAACTTCATTCTTGTTTTGTATTAAATTCCAAGAGATAAAATTATCGTCGTCATTAAAGTAAAATCTTGAAAACTGAGTTTCACCTTCTTTGATAGAAATATGAATCTCTTCTTTGCTTTTACTTAAATTGGTTGGAAGGTGTTGATTGATAAAATAGGCCAATCGGTAATCTTCCAATGTAGTATGTATGGCAATTAGATAATAATCTATTTCGTCGAATTCGTCAAGATCTAATTTATGAATAGCCATTTCATCACAAAATAAGGTGTAAATATACTATTTCTAATTTAGCTAGTTGCTTGAAACTGGGGTTGTTTTTGTTAAATTATCAACGAAAACGTTATAGATTGAAGAAAATCGTATTATTTTTTATCTATTTTTTCTTGAAATGCAAAATAGGCGCGTTGAGACGCTTTTTCTTCGGCTTTCTTTTTGGAAGTGGCTCTGGCTTTGGCAATTACTTTTTCATCAATGCTCAGCTTAACGCCAAATAGTCTTTCGCCATCAATACCATTATCTTCAAAAATGTCGTAATGAAATTGTCTTTTTTCTTTTTGACACCATTCAATAACCAAACTTTTGTAGCTAATCACTTTACCCTCTAATCGAGTGATATCTACATAAGGAATAACGACTCTTTTTTGAATAAATTTTTCGCAGAATTCGTAGCCTCTATCTAAATAAATGGCACCGACTAAAGATTCAAAAATGTTACCATGTATGTTATCGCCAAAGTGTTGAACAGGAACTTTGCTCTCAACAAATTGGACTAAATTAAGATCTTTTCCTAATTCATTTAAGTGCTCTCTGCTGACAATTTTGGAGCGCATTTTGGTTAAATAACCTTCATCTCCTGTAGGAGCTTCGTTGAAGAGATGTGCCGCAATTACAGCACTTAACATGGCGTCGCCAAGGAACTCTAAACGTTCGTAATTAAGAGGGTTACCAACTTCATCTAAAATGTTGGAAGAGCGGTGGGTGAATGCCTTTTTATAAAAATCAATATTTTTAGGTGCAAAACCAAGGATTTTTTCGATAGCACCAAAAAAAATCCCGTCTTCTAGAGAACGGGATTTTGAAAATATTTTTTTAATAATACGCATAGTACTATTTTAGAAGTCTAATTTTTTAACCAATACACACGCATTGTGACCACCAAAACCAAAAGTATTACTCATCAATACTTTAACATCTCTTTTTTGAGCTACGTTAAAGGTAAAGTTTAATTTTGGATCGATGTTTTCATCGTCTGTGAAATGGTTGATAGTTGGAGGAATAATTCCGTATTTCAATGAAAGGATAGACGAAATTGTTTCAACAGCTCCTGCGGCACCTAATAAGTGGCCTGTCATTGACTTGGTTGAATTTAGATTCATCGTGTAAGCGTGATCTCCAAAAACTTGCTCTATGGCTTTAGATTCTGCTAAATCTCCTAGTGGAGTTGAAGTTCCATGCATGTTTACTCCGTCTACATCAGTAGGTTTTAGACCAGCATCTCTCAAACAGTTTAACATTACATTTTTTGCGCCTAATCCTTCTGGATGTGGAGCGGTAATGTGATAGGCATCAGCTGACATTCCGCCTCCGCCGATTTCACAATATATTTTTGCACCACGAGCTACAGCGTGTTCGTATTCTTCTAAGATTAATGCTCCGGCTCCTTCTCCAAGTACAAATCCGTCACGGTCTTTGTCCATTGGTCTTGAAGCAGTTTTTGGATCGTCATTTCGAGTAGAAAGTGCGTGCATGGCGTTAAATCCACCCATTCCTGCAATTGTTACTGCGGCTTCAGAACCACCAGTTACCATTACATCAGCATGACCTAAACGGATGTAATTGAAAGCATCAATAATAGCATTGGTTGAAGATGCACAAGCAGAAACGGTTCCAAAGTTTGGTCCTCTCAAACCATATTTAATAGAAATGTGTCCACAAGCAATATCACCAATCATTTTTGGAATGAAGAAAGGATTGAATTTTGGAGTACCATCTCCAGCGGCAAAATTTAACACTTCGATTTGAAATGTTTCTAATCCGCCAATTCCTGATCCCCAGATAACTCCTGCACGATCTTTGTCTAATTTTTCTAGATCAAAATTAGCATCGTTCATTGCTTCAGTAGAAGAAACTACCGCGTATTGAGCATAGCGGTCCATTTTTCTAGCTTCTTTTCTTTCGATAAAATCTTCAACATTAAAATTTTTCAATTCGCAAGCAAATTGTGTTTTGAATTTTGAAGCATCAAAATAAGTGATAGGGGCAGCACCACTAACGCCGTTAATTAGTCCGTCCCAAAATTCTTGAATGTTATTTCCAATAGGAGTTAGAGCTCCTAAACCTGTAACAACTACGCGACGTAATTCCATAGCTTGTGTATTTTTATCTTTAAACAAACAAAACCCACGATTTCTTTTTTGTATTATTGTTACAAAAGAGCTGTGGGTGCTGAATTATATATGTTTTTTTGATTGAAATTCAATCAGCAATTAAATTTAAGAAAAATAATAACACCCGAGTACAAAAATGTATCGGGTGTATCAGTATTATTTTTTAGCTTCCTCGATGTAAGAGATTGCTTGACCTACAGTAGCAATGTTTTCTGCTTGATCGTCTGGAATTTGAATATCAAATTCTTTTTCGAATTCCATGATAAGCTCTACAGTGTCTAAGGAGTCAGCCCCTAAATCGTTTGTGAAGCTTGCTTCTGTTACAACTTCGTTTTCGTCAACACCTAACTTGTCTACGATAATCGCTTTTACTCTTGATGCAATGTCTGACATAATCTTTAATTTTAAAATTTAATTTGTTGGCAAAAATAAAAAACTTTATTTTAAAACAACTATTTAGTTAATAAATGTGCGAACGAAAATATGAAATTTATTTTAACAAAGGTTTAAGAATGTTATTTTTTTCCATTTTTTATCCCTTTTTTTGCATAATAAATAGGTTGAAAACATGATGAAAATTGTACTATTTGCTTCTGGTTCGGGAACTAATGCGGAAAATATCATCCGACATTTTAAAGCAACAAAAACTGCTTCGGTAGAAGCAGTATTTACTAATAAAGCCGATGCTCAGGTGATTCAACGTGCCGAAAAGTACCAAGTGCCTTCACAGGTTTTTTCCAAAAACGATTTAGAAACAGGAAAAGTACTACAAGAAATTAATATAATTCAACCCGACTTGATTGTGTTAGCTGGATTCTTGTTAAAATTCCCAGAAACGATAGTGGCAGCTTATCCTGATAAAATAATCAATATTCATCCTGCCTTGTTACCTAAATACGGCGGAAAAGGAATGTACGGAATGCATGTCCATCAAGCAGTAGTAGAAAACAAAGAGTCTAAAACAGGAATTACCATTCATTATGTGAATGAAAATTATGATGAGGGAAATATTATTTTTCAGAAAGAGGTAACCGTTCTAATTAGCGATACTCCCGAAGTTGTCGCGGCTAAAATACACGAATTGGAGCAAGACCATTTTCCAGCAGTAATTGAAAAATTGATCACTAACATATAGTAAATAATATTCTCAATACTGTTCCAATAACCTCATAACCTTACTATGTCACATCAAGTACATATTTACACCGATGGAGCCGCAAAGGGCAATCCAGGCCCTGGAGGTTATGGTGTGGTAATGGAATGGGTGGGCAAACCGTATAAAAAAGAATTTTACGAAGGTTTTCGACATACTACTAATAACCGAATGGAATTGTTGGCAGTTATTGTTGGCCTCGAAAAATTAAAAAACCACAATACTAAAGTGCTCGTGGTTTCTGATTCCAAGTATGTGGTTGATTCAGTAGAAAAAAAATGGGTTTTTGGTTGGGAGAAAAAAGGTTTTGGTGGGAAAAAAAATCCGGATTTGTGGAAACGTTTTTTAGTTATTTACAAAAAACACCAAGTCGATTTCAAATGGATTAAAGGACATAACAATCATCCTCAAAACGAACGTTGTGACGAATTAGCCGTAATGGCTTCGATGCAAAAGCAACTTTCGGTGGATGAATTCTACGAAAAGGAAGACGAGAAGTTGTTGTAATACTCTAATTTTGAGAATGTGAAATTCTCTTTATTTTGCTTCTTTGAACCTTTGCAACTCTAAAACTTATAAACTATCTTTGCTCCTTAATTTCGAAACTAAAATAATGAACAAATTATTGATTGTTGGAACGGTTGCTTTCGACGCTATTGAAACTCCTTTTGGGAAAACAGATAAAATTTTAGGTGGAGCAGGAACTTATATTGGTCTTTCAGCTTCTTTTTTCAATTTGCAATCGGCTATTGTTTCTGTAGTTGGAGACGATTTTCCACAGGAATATTTGGATTTATTGACCGCTAGAAATATTGACATTTCAGGTCTTGAAGTGGTAAAAGGAGGTAAAACATTCTTTTGGAGTGGTTTGTATCACAACGATTTGAACTCAAGAGACACCTTGGCTACCGAATTAAATGTTTTGGCTGATTTCCAACCTAAAGTACCTCAAAATTTCAAAGATGCTGAGGTGGTAATGTTGGGTAACTTACATCCATTGGTACAAAGCAGTGTTTTGGATCAAATGGAAGTGAAACCAAAATTAGTTGTTTTGGACACGATGAACTTTTGGATGGATTGTGCTTTGCCAGAATTATTAGAAGTTATGAAACGCATTGACGTAATCACTATCAATGATGAAGAGGCAAGACAATTGTCAGGAGAATATTCATTGGTGAAAGCAGCAGCTAAAATCCACACCATGGGGCCTAAATATGTGGTCATCAAAAAAGGAGAACACGGCGCGCTTTTATTCCATAACGAAGAAGTGTTTTTCGCACCTGCATTGCCTTTGGAAGAAGTTTTTGATCCAACTGGAGCTGGAGATACTTTTGCAGGTGGATTTACAGGATTTATTGCGCAAAGTGAAAATGTATCTTTTGCCAATATGAAAAATGCAGTAATCTACGGTTCAAATCTGGCTTCGTTCTGTGTAGAGAAATTTGGAACCGAAAGAATGTTAGCCTTAGATAAAAATGAAGTCGTGTCTAGATTAAAACAATTTAAAGCTTTGACACAATTTGATATCGAATTATAATAACTCATGCCTCGAAATTTCGAGGCATTTTTTATAGAAAATAACAACACAACTAATTACTACAATACAATGAGCGATGCTTTACAACACGAATGTGGAATAGCCTTAGTTAGGCTTTTAAAACCGCTTGAATACTATAAAGAAAAATACGGCACTGCTTTTTACGGGATACAAAAAATGTACCTGTTGATGGAAAAGCAGCACAACCGTGGTCAAGACGGAGCAGGGTTTGCAAGTATCAAATTAGATGTTGAACCAGGCGAAAGATACATCAGTCGTGTCCGTTCTAACGCTGCACAACCTATTCAGGATGTGTTTGCTCAAATTAATGAAAGAATCAATTCAGAGATGGCTTCACATCCTGAATATGCTAATAATGTTGCGCTTCAAAAAGCCAATATTCCGTATTTGGGAGAGGTGTTTTTAGGACACGTTCGTTACGGAACTTTTGGAAAAAATAGTATCGAAAGTGTTCACCCCTTTTTACGTCAAAACAACTGGATGCACAGAAACTTAATTTTGGCAGGTAACTTTAACATGACCAATGTTAAAGAATTGTTCCAAAGTTTGGTGGAGTTGGGGCAACACCCAAAAGAAATGGCAGATACGGTTACCGTGATGGAAAAAATCGGACATTTCTTAGACGATGCCGTAACTGATTTGTACCAAGAATGTAAAAATGCCGGTTTAAACAAAAGAGAGGCTTCACCAGTGATTGCCGAAAAATTAGATGTGGCTCGAATATTAACGCGTGCTTCTAAAAATTTAGATGGAGGGTATGCTATGGCAGGTCTTTTAGGACATGGAGATGCTTTTGTATTTAGAGATCCAGCGGGAATTCGTCCAGCGTATTATTACCAAGATGATGAAGTGGTGGTAGTTGCTTCAGAACGTCCAGTGATTCAAACTGTATTCAATGTTCCTTTTGAAAGTGTTCAAGAAATTGAACCAGGAAATGCTTTGATTATCAAGAAAAACGGAACGATTTCGTTAAATCAAATCTTAGCGCCAACAGTAAAAAAAGCGTGTTCTTTTGAACGTATCTATTTCTCAAGAGGGAGTGATGCAGAGATTTACCAAGAAAGAAAAAATTTAGGAAAATTAATCTTGCCTTCTGTATTAAATGCGATTGATCAAGATACCGATAATACAGTGTTTTCGTATATCCCAAATACAGCTGAAACCTCTTTCTACGGATTGGTAGAAGCGGCTCAGGATTTCTTGAACCAAAGAAAAAACGATTACATCTTAAAGAACAGAAATACGTTAACGGAGCAAACTTTACAAGAACTCTTGAAGGTTAAAATTCGTACTGAGAAAGTAGCAATCAAAGATGCTAAATTGAGAACGTTTATTACTGAGGATAGTAGTCGTGACGACTTGGTAGCTCACGTCTATGATGTGACTTACGGAGTAATAAAACCAACGGATAATTTGGTTATTATTGACGATAGTATCGTGAGAGGGACTACGTTGAAAATGAGTATCATCAAAATGATGGATCGTTTGAAACCAAAACGTATTGTGATTGTATCTTCGGCACCACAAATTCGTTATCCAGATTGTTACGGAATTGACATGGCAAAACTAGAAGGCTTAGTGGCTTTTAGAGCTGCTTTAGAGTTATTAAAAGAGCGCAATTTATACCATATTGTTGATGAGGTGTATGCTAAATGTAAAGCGCAAGAGAATTTCAAAGATGCTGAAGTAGTCAATTATGTTACCGCTATTTACGAGCCATTTACTCCCGAGGAAGTATCGGCTAAAATTGCAGAGATGTTGAGTTCTCCTGAAATTAATGCTGAGGTAAAAATTATTTTTCAAACAGTAGAAGATTTACATATTGCCTGCCCTAAAAATTTAGGAGATTGGTATTTCACTGGTGATTATCCAACCCCAGGTGGAAACCGAGTTGTCAATCGTGCTTTCATGAATTTCTACGAAGGAAAAGATGCTAGGGCGTATTAAAAAGTACAAAAATGTTCTTTAATCGAATATTTAGGTTGTTTGACAGATTGTATTGATTTAAGGAAATAACAAGTCTACATTTACACTTCCATTTACATTAGAAGGTTAAGTTTGTGGTAGATTTGGGGCAAAAGAGGAGGAAGTAATTCCTCCTCTTTTATTTTACTTAAATTAGGAAATTAAGACAAAAAAAGCCGCTGAGTTCATCAGCGGCTTTTTAAATGGATTTAAAAACTATTTGTCTAAAGCAAAACGCCTTGTTACTTCTGTCCAATTAATCACATTGAAGAAAGCGTCGATATAATCAGGTCTTCTGTTTTGGTAATGCAAGTAATACGCGTGTTCCCAAACATCCATTCCTAGGATTGGTGTCCCTCCACAACCCACTTCTGGCATTAATGGATTATCTTGATTTGGTGTTCCGCAAACGTCTAATTTTCCGCCTTTGTGTACACACAACCAAGCCCATCCAGAACCAAATTGAGTTGCACCAGCTTTAGCAAACTTCGCTTTGAATTCTTCAAAAGTTCCAAAAGAAGCTTCGATAGCTTCTAATAACTCCCCTGTTGGTAAACCACCACCGTTTGGAGTCATTACAGACCAAAATAAGTTGTGATTGTAAAAACCACCACCATTGTTACGAACAGCAGCATTGGTTTTATCTAAATTAATCAAAATATTTTCAATAGTTTTCCCTTCTAAATCTGTTCCTGCAATAGCTGCATTCAAGTTAGTAGTATAGGCATTGTGATGTTTTGTATGGTGAATTTCCATAGTGCGTGCATCAATGTGCGGTTCTAACGCATCGTAAGCGTAAGGTAATGGTGCTAATTCAAAAGCCATGGTATAATTGTTTTAAGTGAAAATTAATAAGTGAAATCAAAATTAGGCATTTAACTTCAAATAGAAAATGCAATTGTGTTATAATTTTATTAAAAGGTAATTTTGGACTTAATTTAATGTAGACTTGTAAACAGCCTTTTTATTCTTATTCAACACAAATCTTTTGTTTTTAGTTAAACTGTAAGTAGCATTTTTCCATACCTCTTTTGAAGTTCGGTTGAGGATTACACTTGTTTTTTCTTCTTTCAAGAAGATTTCAGCTTTGGATTGGTCTTTGTTAAAAATGACTGTGGCGGTATAATTGCCTTTGGTGGCCATTTCTTTTAATTGGATTTTTTGTTCAAACGTCCGAATGCACTCTTTTTTCAGTTGCGAGTAAGTGTAACCTGCTGAGGCAATACAGCCGTGGGTGTCTTTGTCAGTTCCTGCTTTTGTTTGTGCTTTCTGAGCAAAAAGAACGGAGGTTCCAGCTAAAAATAGAGTAAAAAGGAAAGTTTTAGTTTTCATTGGGATTGGGTATCAAATTGGGATTAATTGAAACAAATATAAATTTATTCTTTAAGAATCGGCCATTGCCATGCAAACAATACTGATTTTCGCTCCAGGAATTTTTAATAAAGCTTTGGCGCAAACTTCCAATGTTGCACCCGTAGTTATCACATCATCAATCAAGAGAAAATGTTGGTTATGATCACTTTCAGAGAATGAAACATCAAAAACGGAATCAATTCCTTCGGTTCTGCCCAAACGATTTTTTTGAGATTGGGTTTTGGAATACACTTGCCGAAATAAAATTGTATAATTTACAGAAATATGAAGTGATTTCGCTAATGCATTTCCAAACTCAGTCACTTGATTGTAGCCTCTTTCTCGTAACTTTTTAGGATGTAAAGGCACGGGAATAATGCAGTCAACGGTTTTAAGCATTGGGTTGTTTTTTAATTCTTCGGCATACCATTCGCCTAAAACGGTCCCAATTCCCTCTTGACCTCGGTATTTTAAACTATGAATCAATTCTTGCACAATTCCTTTTTTATGAAAATAGAGTAAAGCCGAAACATGTTCAACAGGAATCCGCCCGTAAAATTTCTTGAAAGCTTCGTTTTCGGGGTTTAAATGATGCTGAGTAATCGGCATTTCGTGTCGGCATTTTGTGCAAATCACGTTTTCGTTGGCAATCAAAATGGTTTTGCAACCCGCACAAGAAGCAGGAAAAAATAATTGAATGAGGCTTTTGAACATAGGATTTGGGTTAGGAAAAATAAAAATAAGAAAAAGAGTGTTGTTATCAAAACTTTATAAACCCAGATTTTCAAACATTTAACCATTAAGGGATTAAGAAAATTAAGTAAAATTCTTAATGCAACTTAATTTCTTAATGGTTTGAGCGAAATTATATTTTCTTTTTTAGACTTTCGTATTATAATAAAATTAATCCTTTAATCAGTGGCAAAAAAGCGAGAAGCTTTAAGTACTTATAAAATTCTACCGAGAACCTTTTTTTTAAGGACACTTTTTATATTTTTGCAGTACTATGGCAAAACAAGAAGATTTATTTAAGAATGTCGTTTCGCATGCAAAAGAGTACGGATTTATTTTTCCGTCAAGCGAAATATACGATGGATTGAGTGCAGTTTATGATTATGCACAAAACGGAGTAGAATTAAAGAAAAATATTCGCGAATATTGGTGGAAATCAATGGTGCAAATGAACGAGAATATCGTTGGTTTGGATGCGGCCATTTTGATGCACCCAACCACTTGGAAAGCATCAGGTCACGTTGACGCTTTTAACGATCCATTGATTGACAACAAAGATTCGAAAAGAAGATATAGAGCCGATGTCTTGATTGAAGATTATGCTGAAAAGCTAAATCAAAAAGCAATCAAAGAAATCGAGAAAGCACGCGTGCGTTTTGGAGAGGCGTTTAACGAACAAGAGTTTGTTACGACTAACGCTCGTGTGATGGAATACAAAGCTAAGGAAAGAGAAATTCTAGAAAGAATGGCGCGTTCTTTAGGCAATGAAGATTTGGAGGATGTAAAAGCCTTAATCGAAGAGTTAGAAATTGCGTGTCCAGAATCAGGTTCAAGAAATTGGACTGAGGTGCGTCAATTCAATTTGATGTTTGGAACTAAATTAGGTGCTTCTGCTGATTCGGCTATGGATTTGTATTTACGTCCAGAAACAGCTCAAGGAATTTTCGTTAACTTCTTGAACGTTCAAAAATCGGGACGAATGAAAGTGCCTTTTGGAATTGCTCAAACAGGAAAAGCGTTTAGAAACGAAATTGTAGCAAGACAATTTATCTTCCGTATGCGAGAATTCGAACAAATGGAAATGCAATTTTTTGTACGTCCAGGCGAAGAAATGCAATGGTACGAACATTGGAAAGCTACCCGTTTGAAATGGCATTTGTCTTTAGGTTTAGGAAAAGAAAGATACCGTTTTCACGATCACGAAAAATTAGCACATTACGCTAATGCTGCGGCTGATATCGAATTTGATTTCCCTTTTGGATTCAAAGAATTAGAAGGAATTCACTCTCGTACAGATTTTGACTTGAAAGCTCACGAGCAATATTCGGGTAGAAAATTACAGTATTTTGATGCTGAATTGAACCAAAATTATGTGCCGTATGTGGTAGAAACTTCAGTAGGATTGGACAGAATGTTCTTGGCTGTTTTTGCTACTTCATTAAAAGAAGAAACATTAGAAGACGGTTCTACAAGAACAGTTTTGAGTTTGCCATCGGTATTAGCACCAACTAAAGCGGCTATTTTACCATTGGTTAAAAAAGACGGTTTACCAGAAATTGCACACCAAATTATTGCCGATTTGAAATGGGATTTCAATGTAACCTATGATGAAAAAGATGCGGTAGGAAGACGTTATAGAAGACAAGATGCTTTAGGAACTCCGTTCTGTATTACAGTCGATCATCAAACTATCGAAGATCAAACGGTTACTATTCGTCATAGAGATAGCATGAAACAAGACCGCGTTAACATAGCCGACTTGAAAAACATTATCGAGAATGAAGTATCGATGAAAAATTGGTTGATGAAAATGAACGATTAAAGTACGACTTCGGATATTCGAAGTACGATATAAAAAAAGTCCCAAATTCAATTGATTTTGGGACTTTTTAGTTTTTAAAATCGGTAACCAATTCCGATTCCACCACGACCTACAAATTCCATGCGGTTGACATTGTCTTCTTTATACAATAAGTTGCGTCCTATTCCGGTATTGATTTCAAACAAGATTCCTTTTTTGGTTACCCATTTGCCTCCTAATCCAAATCCTAAAGCCAAATCAGTAACTGTCGCTTGTCGTAATGCAATAAAGTTCATGCTTTCAAAGGTATAAGCAGTTGTCCTGTAATTGTTGATCATTCCAAAGCCTTCTATAAAAAAACCGGCTGCTTTTTTCTGCCCAAAATAGATACGATAATAAGGAGTCAAACTAAATTTTCGATCAATGTCTTTATCGTAAGCTATAAAAGCGCTTATTCCATATCCGCTATCATCACTTAAATACTTTTCATAACTAATGTCTAAAGCTCCACCTAGTAGTAATAATGCATTTCCTTTCCACTCATATTGTGGATTAGTTGTTGTATTTTTATCTTGTGAAAACCCAATTGAAAAGCAAGTTAGGCAAAGAATAATTACTATTTTTTTCATAGTTATTTTGATTTAGTTGTACATGTTTTAATTAAGAAAAACCTATTCAGTTATAGCATTCCAACCTCTAGCTTTCAATGGAATTTTAGTGTTGGCTCGGGTAACCAAATGGATGCCTTCGCTTTCTTGGGTCATGTGTCCAATGATAGAGAAGTTGGGATTGCCTTTTATTTTGTCAAAATCTTCCATCGCAATCGTGAAAAGCAATTCGTAATCTTCACCTCCATTAATCGCAACGGTAGTACTATCAATATCAAATTCTTCACATACATTAATGAATTGAGGATCTAAAGGCAATTTATCTTCGTATAAATTACATCCAACCTTAGATTGCTTACATAAATGGATAATTTCCGAAGATAATCCATCAGAAATATCAATCATAGAAGTGGGTTTAATTTCCAAAGCGTGCAATAAAGTACGAACGTCTTTTCGAGCCTCTGGCTTTAATTGGCGTTCAATTAAATAGGTATACGCATCTAGATCGGGTTGCGAATTAGGGTTAACCAAAAACACTTGTTTTTCTCTTTCCAAAACTTGCAAACCCATATAAGCTGCGCCAATATCCCCCGTTACCACTAATAAATCAGTAGCTTTGGCTCCGTTTCTATACGTCAATTCAGCTTCGTCAGCTTCGCCAATGGCCGTAATAGAAATAATCAATCCTTTTTGTGATGAAGTGGTGTCTCCGCCAATAACATCAACTTTGTACTCATTAGCAGCCAAGGTAATTCCTTCGAACAATTCTTCTAAGGCTTCGAGCGGAAAACGACTGGAAACAGCGATTGAAACCGTAATTTGTGTGGCTTTGGCATTCATCGCACAGATGTCCGATATATTCGAAACCACTGCTTTGTAACCCAAATGTTTTAAAGGCATGTATGCCAAATCAAAATGGACTCCTTCCACTAACATATCCGTTGAAACAACAACTTTTTTCTCTTTAAAATCCAAGACTGCGGCATCATCTCCAATTCCCTTTAAAGTAGAAGGTTGTGTGATGGCAAAGTTTTTGGTCAAGTGATCAATCAATCCGAATTCGCCTAATTGCGAAATACTAGTGCGTTGTTGGTTTTTATCTTCAATCATAATGGAGTAGCAAAGTTTAAAGGTGTAAAGGTACAAAGTTTTTTAGGCTTTGATTAGCTGAATTGAAAAACAAAACCCAACAACTTTCGTCATTGGGTTGTAACTTAGTAAATCGTACTTCGTATATCGTAAATTTTTAATCATTCAATTTCAATACCGCCATAAACGCTTCTTGCGGAATCTCTACGTTTCCTACTTGACGCATACGTTTCTTTCCTTTTTTCTGTTTTTCTAGTAATTTACGTTTACGCGAAATATCTCCACCGTAACATTTGGCAGTTACGTCTTTACGCAAAGCTTTAATGGTTTCACGCGCAATGATTTTCGCCCCGATTGCTGCTTGAATTGGAATATCAAACTGTTGTCTTGGAATCAATTCGCGTAATTTTTCGGTCATTTTTTTACCAATATTGTACGCGTTATCTTCGTGAATCAAAGCAGAAAGTGCATCTACTGTTTGAGCGTTCAAAAGCACGTCTAGTTTAACTAATTTAGAAGTTCGCATTCCAATAGGCGAATAGTCAAACGACGCATATCCTTTAGAAACGGTTTTCAAACGGTCGTAAAAATCAAAAACGATTTCAGCCAAAGGCATATCAAAATTCAACTCCACACGTTCGGTAGTCAAATAGGTTTGATTGGTAATCAATCCGCGTTTTTCAATACACAAACTCATTACGTTTCCTACGAAATCAGCTTTAGTAATAATAGTCGCTTTAATATATGGTTCTTCTACTCGGTCTAATTTAGAAGGCTCAGGCAAGTCAGAAGGATTGTTGACAATAAGCGCTGTCTCTGGATCTTTTTTGGTGTAAGCCAAATACGAAACGTTAGGAACTGTAGTAATAACAGTCATGTCAAACTCACGTTCCAAACGCTCTTGGATAATTTCCATATGCAACATTCCTAAGAATCCACAACGAAAACCAAATCCTAAAGCCGCCGAACTTTCAGCTACAAAAACTAAGGAAGCATCGTTCAATTGGAGTTTTTCCATAGACGAACGTAAGTCTTCGTAATCTTCGGTGTCAACAGGATAAATTCCGGCAAAAACCATTGGTTTTACGTCTTCAAATCCCGTAATCATATTTTGAGTAGGCTCTTTGGCATCGGTCAAAGTATCTCCTACCTTTACTTCTTTCGCTTCTTTAATTCCCGAAATCAAATACCCTACATCTCCTGCCGAAATCACTTGTTTAGGCACTT
>CAYWFQ010000028.1:0-22599 GCA_964457505.1 uncultured Flavobacterium sp. | reverse complement strand
GGTGTAAAAATCAACGACAAACACTTTGAGGTGGTTATTCGTCAAATGACTTCGTAAGAGCTGGTGTTCCTTTGTCAGATGGTGCTATTACTCCAGACGATATTTTAAGAATTCAAGGTCCAGCTGCTGTTCAACAGTATTTGGTAAACGAAATTCAAGAAGTATACCGTTTACAAGGTGTAAAAATCAACGACAAACACTTTGAGGTGGTTATTCGTCAAATGATGCGTAAAGTAAGAGTTCAAGATCCAGGAGATACATTGTTCTTAGAAGATCAATTGATTCATACTAAAGATTTTATCTTAGAAAACGATAAATTATACGGAATGAAAGTGGTAGAAGATGCAGGCGATTCTGATGTCTTGAAACCAGGTCAAATCATTACACCACGTCAATTGCGTGATGAAAATTCGTTATTGAAACGTAATGATCAAAACCTAGTAGTAGCACGTGATGTAATCACTGCAACAGCTACTCCAGTTCTTCAAGGTATTACTAGAGCATCGCTTCAAACGAAATCATTCATTTCTGCAGCCTCTTTCCAAGAGACTACTAAAGTATTAAACGAAGCTGCTGTAGCAGGTAAAGTGGATTACTTAGAAGGCTTGAAAGAAAATGTTATTGTAGGTCATAGAATTCCTGCTGGTACAGGTATGAGAGAATACGATCACACGATTGTAGGATCTAAAGATGATTACAATGAGATGATGGCTAACAAAGAAGAATATATTTATTAATTCAAATATAAAGTTTCAAAGTCTGTAGCAATACAGACTTTGATTTTTTTTACTCTTTTTATTATGACAGAGCAACAAGACCAAATCAACATTGAGTTAGATGAGCAAACTGCCGAAGGGATTTATTCTAATTTGGCGATTATCAATCATTCTTCTTCTGAATTTGTTTTGGATTTCGTGAGCATTATGCCCGGTATTCCTAAAGCAAAAGTTAAATCAAGAATTGTTTTAACTCCTCAACATGCAAAAAGATTGTTGAAAGCTATTGGAGAAAATATCCATCGTTTTGAAGTCGCTCATGGCGAAATAAAAGACACTGAACAAGCTCCAATTCCATTGAATTTTGGTCCTGCGGGACAAGCTTAATACTAAAAGAGGTTTCAGACATGAAACCTCTTTTTTATTTATTGTAGTTTGTGCGCTACTTCGTTTTTAATTTCTTCTAAAACAAAAGTGCTTTGCACATTCGAAATCCCTTCTATTACAGATAGTTTTTCAACTGCAAATTGTTGGTATTCATTCATGTCTTTTACGCCAATTTTCAACAAAAAATCATAATTTCCAGACACATGGTAACAACCCATGACTTCATGGAGTTTTGCAATTTGCTTTTTAAAATTGTCAATTACTTCCTTAGAATGAATAGACAAGGTTACTTGGCAAAAAACCTGAATTGATTTTCCAATTTTAACTTCGTCCAAAAGAGCAACATATTTTTTGATGTAGCCCAATTGTTCTAGTTTCTTGATTCTTGCAAAGGTAGGCGAGACAGATAAACCCGATTTTTCAGCAATTATTTTGATGTTGGCTTTGGCATCGTTTTGTAATACCATTAAAATTCGTTTGTCGATTGCATCCATTTCAAAATATTTTTATTGTTTTAAATATCAATTAGTATAATTTCGATATTTATATTCTGCTAATTTAGTATTATTTAGAATTATAATATCAATTTTTGTTGTTATTTAGAATATTTTTAAAATAAATCTACATTTACAAAAAAAACAAGATGGAATTACATTCAGCTTTTCTTACTGATACAGACAAACAAAGAATTGTAACTTTAGAACAATTAATTGATATTTCTAACGAGAATTCTATAGGTTATCCTGTGTCAAAAGATTTTGATTTTTCGGAGATCATGCCCTTTTTAAAATACCCGATTAACAATGTAGGTGATCCGTTTGAAAATTCCATTAACAAAGTAAAAACACACGAACTCGAAAGGGAAGTGGTAGGTTTTTTTGCCAAATTATTTAGAGCTGACCCAAATGATTATTGGGGTTATGTTACCAATGGCGGTTCTGAAAGTAATTTGTATGGCTTGTATCTCGCAAGAGAATTATATCCTAAAGGAATGGTGTATTATTCAGAATCGACGCATTATAGTATTCGCAAGAATATTCATTTGTTAAACATTCCAAGTATTGTCATTCGTTCGCAAGAAAACGGAGAAATTGATTATTCTGATTTAGAAAACACCTTGCGAATTAATCGTGATAAACCAGCTATTGTGTTGGCTAATTACGGAACTACCATGAAAGAAGCCAAGGACGATGTGTCTAGAATAAAAAATATTTTAAAAAGTTTAGCTATTCAAGATAGTTACATTCATTGCGATGCTGCTCTTGCAGGAAGTTACGGTGCTTTTGTAGAACCAAGAGTCCCTTTTGATTTTAAAGATGGCGCAGATAGTGTTGCTATTAGTGGGCATAAATTTATTGGTTCCCCAATTCCTTCAGGAGTTATTATTACCAAAAAATCGAACCGAGATAGAATTGCCAAAGGAGTTTCGTATATCGGTTCATTTGACACTACGATTACTGGTTCAAGAAATGGTCACAGTCCTTTGTTTTTATGGTATGCTTTAAAAAGAATGGGAGTGGAAGGATTGAGACAACGATTTCAAAACAGTCTTGAAGTAGCTGCGTATTGCGAAAAGCGATTGAATGAAATTGGGATTCCTGCTTGGAGAAATCCCAATGCGATTACTATTGTGTTTCCAAAAGTACACGATTCCATAATTTCCAAATGGCAACTAGCTACACAAGAAACCATTTCACACATTATTTGTATGCCGAATGTCACCAAAGAGCAAATTGATAATTTGATCTTAGACATTCAAAACTGTGAAGAAGTTGTTGAAAATGAATACGAATTCAGTTTCTAATTAGTCAAACTCTGAGGTAAAAAACAACTTTACATTTGGATACTTGCTTTGGGTCATTTGGATGGTAAAATCAGAATCAGCTAAGAAAACCAATTGTCCGTATTTATCATGAGCTAAAAACTTTTGCTTAATACGCTTGAATTCTTTGAATTCCTCGCTTTTTGCATCGTCTGGTTTTACCCAACACGCTTTGTGAACAGGGAAATTTTCATACGTACATTTTGCACCGTATTCGTGTTCCAATCGGTATTGAATTACCTCGTATTGAAGTGCTCCTACAGTTCCAATAACCTTTCGATTATTCATTTCTAAAGTAAACAACTGCGCTACACCCTCGTCCATTAACTGATCTACTCCTTTATCCAGCTGTTTGGCTTTCAATGGGTCGGCATTATTGATGTAACGGAAATGTTCTGGAGAGAAACTCGGAATTCCTTTAAAACTCATTGCTTCGCCTTCGGTTAAAGTATCTCCAATTTTGAAGTTACCCGTATCGTGTAAACCTACAATGTCACCAGGGTAGGAGATATCTACAATTTCTTTCTTTTCAGCAAAGAATGCGTTCGGACTAGAGAATTTTAAATTCTTCTTTTGACGTACGTGGAAATAGGGTTTGTTTCTTTCAAAAGTACCTGAAACAATTTTGATAAACGCCAAACGATCTCGGTGTTTTGGATCCATATTCGCGTGAATCTTGAAAACAAAGCCCGACATTTTTTCTTCTTTTGGATCAACCAATCGCGTTTCAGAATCTTTAGGTCGAGGAGAAGGAGCAATAGCAACAAAGCAATCCAACAATTCTCGAACTCCAAAATTATTCAAAGCGGAACCAAAAAACACCGGTTGTAATTTCCCGTCCAAGTAGTCTTGGCGGTCAAATTTTGGATAGACTTCGTCAATCAATTCCAATTCTTCACGGAGTTTATCCGCTGGTTTTTGACCAATTATTTTTTCTAATTCAGGATTTTGAACGTCCGAAAAAGCAATCGTTTCTTCAATATTCTTGCGACTATCGCCACTAAACAAGTTGATGTTTTGTTCCCATAAATTATAAATTCCTTGAAAGTCATAACCCATTCCAATTGGGAAACTCAACGGAGTTACGGTCAAGCCTAATTTTTGCTCCACCTCGTCCATCAAGTCAAAAGCGTCTTTTCCTTCACGGTCTAATTTGTTGATGAAAACAATAATGGGAATGTTACGCATTCTACACACCGAAACTAATTTTTCAGTTTGTTCCTCAACCCCTTTGGCAACGTCAATCACTACAATTACGCTATCCACAGCAGTCAAAGTTCGAAACGTATCTTCGGCAAAATCCTTATGCCCAGGTGTATCCAGAATGTTGATTTTTTTCTCTTTGTAATTGAATGCTAAAACCGAGGTCGAAACCGAAATCCCTCTTTGACGCTCAATTTCCATAAAGTCAGACGTAGCGCCTTTCTTGATTTTATTATTTTTTACCGCACCCGCTTCCTGAATTGCCCCTCCAAAAAGAAGTAATTTCTCGGTTAGTGTCGTCTTTCCCGCATCGGGATGCGAGATAATTCCAAAGGTTCTTCTGCGTAGTATTTCTTCTAAAAAACTCATAATTGTTATAATGGATTGCAAAAATACTATTTACTTCACTAATTAACTAATTCCAAAAGCTTTTCTAGGAAGCTAATCCTGCTGTGCGCTCTATCTGTGCTGGCGAACCCCGCCACCACAGGATGCCGCTCCCATCAGGGCTAGAGTTGTTCGTATTTACAGATAATTTATTTGCTTTAGTATTTCCGTCTTATCCCTACTAATTTTTTGTTAATAGTACGCATAGTACTTGCTTTCTCTAATTGAATTGTTATTTTTGTTGGCAATAATACATTTTGGCTTCTGTAGTTAGTAATAGAAGTACTAAAAAATAAAAATTAAATAATGATATTTCAATTACCATCCATTACCACTTTTATGAATAAGAAGGTACTTTCTTTTTTCTTGGTTCTATTTTCTGTAGTGACTTTAACAGCCCAAGAGGTGATTAAAGACCAACCTGCTAAAGAAGTCCTTAAAGCTGATTCTTCAAAAAAAATGAAAGTTGATGGTGTTATTGCGACGATTGGAGAATACATTATTTTAGATTCGGATATTGATAAAGCCTATTTAGAAATTTCTAGTCAAGGCGGTTCGGTTAAAGATATCACAAGATGTCAGATGTTAGGAAAACTAATGGAAGATAAATTGTATGCACACCAAGCGGTTCAGGACAGTGTTAAGGTTACTGACACTGAAGTAAAAGCGATGATGGATGAGCGATTAGGTTACATGACCGAGCAATTAGGTTCAATGGATAAAATTGTAGAATATTACAAAAAAAATAACGAAGAAGAATTCAGAACGTATTTCTTTGACATATTAAAAGAAAACAAACTGACAACTGAAATGCAAAAGAAAATTGTAGACGATGTTGAAATTACGCCTGAGGAGGTTCGTAACTTTTTTAAGAAAATTCCAAAAGACGAGTTGCCTGTTTTTGGGGCAGAAATGGAAGTAGCCCAAATTGTAGTTAAACCTAAAATTTCAGATGCCGACAAACAAAAAGTAATTGATCGTTTGAATGGATTCAAAAAAGAAATTCAAGAAGGTTCTAGTTTTGCTACAAAAGCGGTGTTGTATTCACAAGATCCAGGATCAAGAGCGAGTGGCGGATTTTACAAGATGAATCGCAAAACACCATTCGTAAAAGAATTTAAAGATGTAGCTTTCAGTTTAGCAGAAGGAGAAATTTCAGCTCCTTTTGAAACGGACTTTGGTTATCATATTATATACGTAGAGAAAATAAAAGGACAAGAGGTGGAATTGCGTCATATTTTGTTAGCACCAAAAGTTACTGAGGAATCCTTACAAGAAGCAAAAGAAAAAATCACTTTGATTCGTAAAAGAATTATGGACAAAGAAATCACTTTTGCGGAAGCGGCAAGAACGCTATCTGATGAAAAAGAAACGAGAACGAATGGAGGAACTTTAATCAATCCTAAGACACAAGATACACGTTTTGAATTGACTAAAATGGATCCAACATTATATGCTCAGGTTTCTAATTTAAAAGAAAATGAAGTTTCATCGGCCTATCCGGAAGAACCTCAAGAGGGTAAAAAACAATACAAATTAATTACGGTAACTAATAGAATTAATGAGCATACTGCAGATTATGCTAAAGATTATACCAAAATTAAAGAATTAGCATTGAAAGAGAAGCAAATCAAAGCAATTGGAAAGTGGTTTGACGATAAGATTAAAGATACCTATATTAAAATTATTGGGGAATATAGAGATTGCGTATTTACCAACAACTGGTTGAAAAAATAAATTTTTAATATAAATCAAAAAAGAGTTAGCTTTATGAAATCAAAATCATTTTGCTAACTCTTTTCCATTTAAACAAAATCAAAAATGTCTGATGTAGCTGCTATACATAACTTAGTTAATAAAAGAACTGCGCTAAAAAAAGAAATTGCTAAAATAATTGTAGGTCAAGACGCTGTGATTGACCAAATAGTGTTGGCTATTTTCTCAGGCGGACATGCTTTATTGGTAGGCGTTCCTGGACTTGCTAAAACTTTAATGGTACATACCTTGGCGCAAGCTTTGGGATTGGATTTTAAGCGTATTCAGTTCACGCCAGATTTAATGCCTTCAGATATTTTAGGAAGTGAGATTTTAGATGAAAACAGACAGTTCAAATTTATCAAAGGACCTGTTTTTTCTAATATTATTTTGGCAGACGAAATTAATAGAACACCTCCTAAAACGCAAGCTGCTTTACTAGAAGCCATGCAAGAACGTTCAGTAACCATTGCGGGACATCAATATAAATTGGATTTGCCTTATTTTGTTTTAGCCACCCAAAACCCAATTGAACAAGAAGGAACCTATCCTTTGCCAGAAGCGCAGTTGGACAGATTCATGTTTGCTATTAAATTAGAATATCCCACTTTTGAAGAAGAAGTGCAAGTAGTCAAACAAACGACTTCGGATGTGAAAAGTGACATACAGCCCTTATTTACGGCTCAAGAAATTATCGATTTTCAACATTTAATTCGCCGCATTCCTGTGGCTGATAATGTGATTGAATATGCTGTGACTTTAGTGAGTAAAACACGTCCAGATAGTGTATTGTCGACTGATTTTGTAAAAAATTATTTGGATTGGGGAGCAGGACCAAGAGCTTCACAGAATTTAATTTTGGCAGCCAAAGCACATGCGGCATTTAACGGAAAATTCTCTCCAGATATCGAAGATGTAAAAGCAGTTGCTATTGGGATTCTTCGTCATCGAATCATCAAAAATTACAAGGCTGATGCCGAAGGAATTACAGAAGAAATAATTATTTCACAATTACTTTAATCGGCATTCCTTGCCCTGTTCTAATTCCTTTTTTAAAAACGATGTATTTGATTTAATAAATGGATAGTTATTTTGTTAATTGTTTAGTATTTATTATCTTAAATTATTGTTTTGACAATAAAATTAAATCGTATTTGTTATTTTATAATAATAATCAGCAATAGGACTAGTTTTATTAAATTATTTTTAAATCTCGGCTTTAATTTCTAAATTTGCTAAACATATAAAAACAAAAAATACCCAATATATTATGGCTATTGATAATGCAATGAATCTTTATAACGAATACATTAAAGAAATCGAAGAAAGAAAAGGTCAAGGATTGCATCCAAAACCAATTGATAGCGCTGATTTACTAAGTGAGATTATAGCGCAAATCAAAGACGTTAACAATCCAAATAGAGAAGAATGTCTTTCTTTTTTTATTTATAATACGTTACCTGGAACAACTAGTGCAGCTGGTAAAAAGGCTTATTTCTTAAAAGATATTATTCTTGGTAATGAGTCGGTGAGTGAAATTACACCTGCTTTCGCATTTGAATTGTTATCTCACATGAAAGGTGGTACTTCTATTGAAGTTTTACTTGATTTGGCTTTAGGAAATGATGTTGCCATTGCTAAACAAGCGTCAGATGTTCTTAAATCTCAAGTGTATCTTTACGATGCCGATACAGATCGTTTAAAAGAAGCCTATACAAATGGTAATGCTACTGCTGCAGCTATTTTAGAAAGCTACGCAAAAGCGGAGTTTTTTACAAAATTGCCAGAAATGCCAGAAGAAATAAAAGTAGTAACGTTTATTGCTGGAGAAGGGGATATTTCTACGGATTTATTATCACCAGGAAATCAAGCGCACTCACGTTCAGATCGTGAATTGCACGGTAAATGTATGATTACTCCTCAAGCACAAGAAGAGATTCAAGCCCTCCAAGCGCAACATCCAGATAAAAGTGTGATGTTAATTGCTGAAAAAGGTACCATGGGTGTTGGGTCTTCAAGAATGTCAGGAGTAAACAATGTAGCACTTTGGACAGGTAAAAAAGCAAGTCCTTATATTCCGTTTGTAAATATCGCACCAATTGTTGGTGGAACTAATGGTATTTCGCCAATTTTCCTCACAACTGTTGACGTAACAGGTGGTATTGGAATCGATTTGAAAAACTGGGTTAAGAAAACGGATGCTAATGGAGATCTTGTTCGTGATGAAAATGGAGAGCCAATTTTAGAACAAGTATATTCTGTTGCAACAGGAACGGTTTTAACCATCAATACAAAAACAAAAAAATTATACAATGGTGATCAAGAATTAATTGACTTGTCAAGATCTTTTACACCACAAAAAATTGAATTTATTAAAGCAGGCGGATCGTATGCAATTGTTTTTGGTAAAAAAATTCAAACATTCGCTTGTAAAGTATTGGGGATTGATATTCCAACGGTTTTTGCTGCTTCGAAAGAAGTGTCTGTTGAAGGACAAGGTTTAACTGCTGTTGAGAAAATTTTCAATAAAAATGCTGTTGGAAACACTCCAGGAAAAGTATTGCATGCAGGATCAGATGTTCGTGTTGAAGTAAATATTGTTGGTTCGCAAGATACAACAGGATTGATGACGGCTCAAGAATTAGAATCGATGGCGGCTAAAGTAATTTCGCCAATTGTTGACGGAGCTTACCAATCAGGATGTCATACCGCTTCGGTTTGGGATAAAAAAGCACAAGCTAATATTCCGAAATTGATGCAATTCATGAATGATTTCGGTTTAATTACTGCACGTGACCCTAAAGGAGTGTATCATGCAATGACAGACGTTATCCATAAAGTATTAAACGACATTACTATTGATGAATGGGCAATCATTATCGGTGGTGATTCGCATACTAGAATGTCTAAAGGGGTTGCTTTTGGAGCTGACTCTGGTACAGTTGCCTTGGCTTTGGCTACTGGCGAGGCTTCTATGCCAATTCCAGAATCGGTTAAAGTGACGTTCAAAGGAACAATGAAAGAATACATGGACTTCCGTGATGTAGTTCATGCTACGCAAGCGCAAATGTTGCATAAATTTGGTGGAGAAAATGTGTTCCAAGGTAGAATTATCGAAGTTCATATTGGAACATTAACAGCTGACCAAGCATTTACTTTTACTGACTGGTCTGCTGAAATGAAAGCAAAAGCGTCTATTTGTATTTCAGAGGATGATACTTTGATTGAATCTTTGGAAATTGCCAAAGGCAGAATCAAAATCATGATTGATAAAGGAATGGATAATGCGAAGCAAGTACTTCAAGGCCTTATCAATAAAGCAAATAAAAGAATTGAGGAAATTAAAACTGGTGATAAACCGGCTTTACGTCCAGATTCAAATGCTAAATATTACGCAGAATTAGAAGTTGATTTAGATGTAATCAACGAACCGATGATTGCGGATCCAGATGTAAATAACAAAGACGTTTCTAAACGTTACACCCACGATACGATTCGACCATTATCTTTCTACGGAGGAACCAAAAAGGTTGATTTAGGATTTATTGGTTCATGTATGGTGCACAAAGGCGATATGAAAATATTGGCACAAATGCTTAAGAATATTGAGAGACATGAAGGTAAAGTAGAGTTTAAAGCACCTTTAGTGGTTGCTCCACCTACTTATAATATCGTTGACGAATTGAAAGCAGAAGGCGATTGGGAAGTATTGAGAAAATATTCTGGTTTTGAATTTGACGATAATGCACCTAAAGGAGCAGCTCGTACAGAGTATGAAAATATGTTGTATTTAGAGCGTCCAGGTTGTAACCTTTGTATGGGTAACCAAGAAAAAGCTTCTAAAGGAGATACGGTTATGGCAACTTCTACTCGTTTATTCCAAGGAAGAGTTGTTGAAGACACTGCAGAGAAAAAAGGAGAATCATTACTTTCTTCTACACCAGTAGTTGTTTTGTCTACTATTTTAGGAAGAACACCTTCAATTGAAGAATACAAAAAAGCGGTGGAAGGAATTAACTTAACTAAGTTTGCTCCGCCACATAAATTGTTAGTTAGATAACAAATCGTTATCATAAATATTAAAAAGTCTAAGTTTTACTTAGACTTTTTGGTTTTAATTACATTCTATTTAAACAATGAAATAGTTGATTCTGATTGGGTTTTGCATCATCGGCTGTCAATTTTATAAATGCTTTAACTTATTTAGTTTGCAAAAAGGCTTACCTTTGTAATCCTTTAAATAATCTCTTTTTTTCAAAAATGATTGATAGTTATAGGTTTTATAATTATCGTGGTAAAAATCGAGAGGAAAATAAAAGACCCAATGAAATACTACAAACTACTATTAATTTTAGCGCTCATTAACTTTTCAACTGTTTTTTCTCAAGAAAAATTGATTAAACATACAGTTAAAAAAGGCGAAACGATTACTGCTATCGCTCAAAAATATAAAGTTGAACCAACTGCTATTTACGAACTTAATCCAGATTGTAGCCGTGTACTTAAATTAGAATCTATTATATTGATTCCACGCCAGAGTTCGAAAGGAATTAAGGTAAAAACCGAATCAAAGGGGACTTTAGTTGCAAGTACACATGAAGTACAGCCTAAAGAAACCTTATATGGTATAGCAAAACAATACGAAATTTCTCTGGATGAATTGAATAATGCAAATCCTGAATTAGCAGAAATGGGTTTGCAAGTTGGACAAAAAATTAAAATTCCAACAACGGTTAATTCTAAGAATAGTGTAGTAGTAAAAAAAGAAGAGCTTAAAGTCCTACCCAAAAAAGAAGTGGTTTTGGAAGAAAAAAAGCTGAAATCAATTCCGGTAACAGTTGCTCCGCCACCAAAAACAATAACACATGAGGTGTTGCCTTCTGAAACTAAATTTGGAATTGCTAGACAATATGGGATATCAATAGCTGAATTAGATACTGCTAATCCAGTATTAGAAAAAGAGCCTCTCAAAATAGGTCAAAAAATAACAATTCCTCTAAAAGAAGGAAGTGTAGTAGTTACTCCAGTTGTACAACCTGTTGAGGTGATAGCAATTAGTAAAACACAATTAAAAGAAACCCCAAAAGAAACATCAAAAGAAGTAATTGCTGTCGTTACTAAAGAAGGTGCTGTTGAGCAAAATCAAGAAAAAATAGTACATGAAGTACTTCCTAAAGAAACAAAATATGGAATTGCTAAAAAATATGGAATCTCGGTAGCCGAATTGGAAACTCAAAATCCATCAATACTTAAAAATTTATATGTAGGGGCTAAATTGTCTATTGCGGGAGCGAAGCCAGTACAAGAGGTTACTGCAGATATAAAAGTTGCGAGTGCTGAAACCGGTGATGCTGTTTCATCCCAAGAAAATCTTACCATAGCAAGTAGTGTTGCTAAATGGAATACCAATGAAGAATTAGCCGATGAATTGATTCGAATGGCGTCAGATAATTTGGGAATAGGCTATCGCTCTGGAGGTACTTCAAAAAACGGGTTTGATTGTTCTGGATTGATGTACACTACCTTTAGTTCTTTGGATATTAAGCTACCAAGATCATCTCACGAAATGGCTACAATTGGTAAAGTTATTGATCCTACTGAAGCTCAAAAAGGAGATTTGATTTTCTTTAAAACAAGAGGTGGCAGTCAAATTAATCATGTAGGAATGGTCGTTGAGGTAAATGATGGGGAAATTAAATTCATTCATTCTGCTACACATGGAGGGGTAATTATTTCTTCAACAAAAGAAAAATATTACGAGAAAAATTTCACCCAGATTAATAGGGTATTACAGCAATAATTTGACATTTAAGACTCCTCAATTTTGAGGAGTTTTTTGTTTTAAATAGGTATTGAACTAATTCTTTGATTTGGAAAACTTAATTTTAGAAAAAAAATATATCTTTAACCAACCAAAAAACTAAAACCAATAATTATGGAAGAAAATCAACCAGGAGATTTTAAGCGAGAATTAGGATTATTAGACGGAACTATGTTAGTAGTTGGTTCTATGATTGGGTCTGGAATATTTATAGTAAGTGCTGATATTGCAAGACAAGTAGGTTCGGCGGGTTGGTTGACTTTAATTTGGTTAATTTCAGGCTTAATTACGATGATTGCAGCAGTGAGTTATGGAGAGTTAAGCGCCATGTTTCCCAAAGCCGGTGGTCAATATGTATATTTAAAAGAAGCTTATACTAAATTAATCGCATTTTTATACGGCTGGAGTTTCTTTGCAGTAATTCAAACCGGAACCATTGCTGCTGTAGGTGTGGGGTTTTCCAAATTTGCCGCGTATTTAGTTCCTTCTTTAAGTGATGAAAATATTCTATATGAGTTAGGTTCTTTTAAACTGAATGCAGCTCAAATAGTTTCAATTATCACGATTGTATTACTTACCTATGTAAATAGCCGAGGAGTCAAGAATAGCAAAACATTGCAAACTGTTTTAACTGTAATCAAGATTCTATCCTTATTTGGATTGATTATTTTCGGGTTTTTATTGGCTGCCAAAGCTGATGTTTGGAATGCGAATTGGTCTGATGCTTGGAATACACGTTCATTTAATTCTGATTCAGGTTCATGGTTGCCAATTGGGGGGACCGCTTTGTTAACAGGAATTTCTGCAGCTATGGTTGGGTCTTTGTTCTCTAGTGATGCTTGGAATGGAGTAACTTTTATCGCGGGTGAAATCAAGAATCCGAAACGCAATGTAGGTTTGAGTTTGTTTCTTGGAACTTTTATAGTTACTGTAATTTACGTATTGACTAATTTGATGTATTTAGCTGTAATTCCGTTAGACGAAATTGCTACAGCCAAATCAGATAGAGTAGCGGTAGTGGCTTCTCAATATACTTTTGGAGATATTGGAACTATTATCATTGCTATAATGATTATGATTTCAACGTTTGCGTGCAATAATGGATTAATTATGGCGGGAGCAAGAGTATATTATACGATGGCTAAAGATGGATTGTTTTTGAAAAAAGCAGCCAATTTGAACTCAGCAAGTGTTCCAGAATGGGCACTTTGGGTTCAATGTATTTGGGCTTCATTGTTATGTTTGACGGGTAAATACGGTGATTTATTAGACTTTGTAATTATTATTGTATTGATATTTTACATTCTAACTATTTACGGAATTTTTATTCTTCGTAAAAAAATGCCTGAAGTAGAAAGACCTTATACAGCGTTTGGTTATCCATTCTTGCCATTAGTTTATATCGTAATTGCTTCTGCAGTTTGTATCTCTTTATTAATTACTAAATTTTCCACTTGTGGATGGGGAGTGTTAATTATGTTAACGGGTATCCCAATTTACTATTTGACAAAACCTAAGGAATAATTGAATTTATAAAAAATATAAAAGCCGTCTTGAATATTCAAAACGGCTTTTTTTTGATGTGGGGAAATATGTATTATAAAATAGAACTAACTTCTTCAAATGGTAATCCCCATGCTTCGGCAACTCCTCGGTAAACAATCTTTCCATTGGCAATGTTCAATCCTTTTTTCAATTCTTCATTTTCATTGCAAGCTTTTTTCCAACCTTTGTTGGCTAATTGTAAAGCATACGGCAAAGTAGCATTCGTTAATGCCAATGTAGAAGTATAAGGAACAGCACCCGGCATATTGGCTACACAATAATGTACAATTCCGTCAATAATGAAAGTAGGATTTTCGTGTGTTGTTGGCGTACAAGTTTCAATACAACCTCCTTGATCTACAGCTACGTCAACTACAACAGTTCCAGGACTCATTAATTTCAACATATCTTTTGTAATTAAGTGAGGTGCTTTGGCTCCTGGGATTAAAACTGCTCCAATTACTAAATCGGCATCCGAAATAGCTTCACTGATATTGTAATGATTTGACATTAATGTGGTAACATTAGCAGGCATTATATCATCTAAATATCGTAAACGTGCCAAACTCACATCCATAATAGTCACTTTAGCGCCAAATCCAGCCGCCATTTTTGCGGCTTGGGTACCAACGATTCCTCCACCTAAAACAACCACTTTCGCTGGATTTACTCCTGGTACTCCTCCTAAAAGGATTCCTTTTCCTTGCATTGGTTTTTCTAAATATTTAGCACCTTCTTGAATAGACATTCTTCCTGCTACTTCAGACATTGGCACTAATAAAGGTAAACTGCGGTCTGTTTTCTCTACGGTTTCGTATGCCAAACATATTGCATCGCGTTCTATCATCGCTTTGGTTAATGGTTCTGATGATGCAAAGTGAAAATAGGTAAACACCAATTGGTCTTTTTTAATCAATGGATATTCAGAAGCAATAGGTTCTTTTACTTTGATAATCATTTCAGCAATTTCATAAACTGCTTCGATAGTGGGTAAAATTACTGCTCCAGCATTGGCGTAAGCACTATCGCCAAAACCACTATTTTCACCTGCAGTTGATTGTATGTAAACAATATGTCCGTGTTTTTTAAATTCAGCTACTCCTGCTGGAGTTAAGGCCACACGATTTTCATTATTTTTAATTTCTTTTGGAACACCTATTATCATAAAATATAGTTTTAAAAAGTTAGTTCTAAAATTGAATAACAAATGTATTGATAAAGAAAAAATTATTGAGATATAGTATTTAAATAGGTAATTATTTCTTTTATATTGTATTTTTGTATTGTTTATTTCTTTTTATTCTTAATTTATAACGGGTAAAAAGAAAAATAATCCTTAAACTGAATTTCTAATTTATATAATTTTGAAAGGCATGACGAATATTGATGCTACTGACAAACAAATTCTTCGCTTACTTCAAGAAGATGCTCATTTGACTCTAAAAGACATTTCAAGTAAAATTAATTTATCCTTAACTCCAGTTCATGATAGAGTTAAGCGGTTAGAGCGTGAAGGTATAATTGAAAAATATGTTTCGATAGTTAATAAAAAGAAACTTGGAATGCATCTTACAGTCTATTGTCAGGTGACTTTAGTAAAGCAAACACATGATGTGTCGGAGGGTTTTAATGGGTCTATTTTAAATATGCCCGAAGTAGTCGAATGTAATTTTGTCTCAGGAAATTTTGACTACCTACTTAAAGTGGTCTTGCCAGACATGGATAGCTACCATCATTTTCACCAACAAAAATTATCGGTTTTGCCTGAGGTTTCTTTGATTAATAGTTTCTTTATTATTTCGGAGGTAAAGACGACCACTGTTGTGCCAATTTAAAATAAAAAGCCATCTTGAATATTCATGATGGCTTTTAAAAAAACACTACAAAGTATAATTAAATAATTATTCTAAAAATTTCTCCGTTTTGGTTGATCATCTCGATACGAATACTTTGATTTTCTTCCTTGTTATTCAACAATTTCGAAACAGTTTCGATATCTGTTGCTTTTACATTATCAATGCTTAAAATGATATTGCCTAAAAGTTCCCTTTCATACGCTTTTAAATTTTCGTTTGAAATGGCTTTGATTTTTACACCATAATTGAGACGGAATCGTTTTTTATCCATCGCATCAATATTTTCCAACTCTAAGCCTTTAAATTCAGTGTTGAAGAATTCATTTTTACTTAAAATCACCGGAACCACTTTTCTATTTCCTTCTCTAATAATGGTAACAGTAACTTTGTCATTCGGACGTTTGGTATTAATATAACCCGATAAGTCTGCAAAAGTAGCCACCGATTGGTTGTCTAATTGAATGATAACATCCCCTTTTTTAAGTCCGGCTTTTTCTGCTCCAGATCGTTTTGTTACTTTACTCACATAAAATCCTTCCGTTTGAGAAATTCCTAATTCTTTTGATGATTTTGAATTCAATTCGCCACCTTCAACACCAAGTATTCCACGTTGTACGTTTCCGTATTCCATAATATCCTCAATTATTTTTCGGGCGATATTTGATGGTACTGCAAAAGAATAGCCCGTATAACTTCCAGTTGGAGAACTGATCATAGTGTTAATGCCAATTAATTCACCACGAGTATTGACTAATGCCCCTCCACTGTTTCCGGGATTAACTGCAGCGTCTGTTTGAATAAAAGATTGTATTCCGCTAGTGTCTAAATTTCTTGCTTTCGCAGAAACTATTCCAGCTGTTACCGTTGACGTTAGATTGTACGGATTTCCAACCGCTAATACCCATTCGCCCACTTTTACCGAATCAGAATTGGCGAAAGCCGTATATGGTAATTTTTCGTCAGCATTGATTTTTAATAATGCAATATCCATTTTGGAGTCAGTTCCAATGAGCTTTGCTTTATATGATTTCCTGTTGTTTAAGGTAATTTCGATTTCGGTTGCATCTTTTATCACGTGATTATTAGTCACAATATATCCATCTTCGGAGATAATAACACCAGATCCTGTTCCAATTTGCTCTTGTTGTTGACTTCCTCCGTATCCATAAAAGAATTCCATAATGGGATTGGTAATCGTTCTTCTGGATACATTTTTTACGTGAACTACCGTATGAATAGTTTTCTCGGCAGACTCTGTAAAATCAACATTTTCTGGAGAAAAGCCGACGCGTTTCCCATAATAATCGGAAGCAACGCTAACTAGTCCATCTTTGGTTTTAGAAAAATAGCCACCTTGGTCGAAGAGCAATTTATAAGCACTTAATGTTACGGCTCCACTCAATAGGGATACTAAAAATAGATTTGAAAAGCGATTCATAATTGTATTCGTTTTTAAATTATTGAGGTAAATTTAAAATAGAATTGGCTGTATAAAAAACAGTTTAACGCTCTTTAACAATGATTAACATTTCATTAATAGTTCGTACTTTTGTTTTTTAGAACCAAAGTAAAATGCAATTAGATTTTTATAAATACCAAGGCACCGGAAATGATTTTGTAATGATTGATAATCGTTCCAATACTTTTCCTAAAGAAAACACGCAATTAGTAGCGCATTTATGCGATCGTCGTTTCGGTATTGGAGCGGACGGTCTTATTTTGTTAGATACGGATACTGCGACTGATTTTAGAATGGTATATTACAATTCTGATGGCAATCTAAGTTCAATGTGTGGTAATGGTGGCCGTTGTTTAGTTGCTTTCGCTAAAAAACTTAATGTAATTCAAAATGAAACTACCTTTATTGCTACTGATGGATTACATTATGCAACAGTGGCTGATGATGGGATTGTTTCATTACAAATGATTGATGTTGAAGCTATAAAGAACACTTCAGAATATTCTTTTTTAAATACAGGATCACCACATCATGTGCAAATAGTTGATGATTTGGAACACTTTAATGTAAAAGACAATGGAGCGGCCATTCGTTATGGTGAATTGTATGGGAAAGAAGGAAGTAATATCAATTTTGTAAAAAAAATAGACGAAACTACTTTTTCCTTACGAACCTATGAAAGAGGAGTCGAAGACGAAACCTTGGCTTGTGGAACTGGAGCTACCGCTGTTGCTATTGCGATGAATGCTACAGGACAAACGGATTTGAATGCCATCAATTTGAATGTTGAAGGAGGGAAATTAGCGGTTTCTTTTGAAAAAATAGATGGAAAATATACCAATGTGTTTTTGAAAGGTCCAGCCGAATTTGTTTACCAAGGAACAATTGCAATACAATCCAGTCTATGATTACTCTAAAAGGCGAAAACATTTACCTCAGAGCGCTAGAACCTAATGATTTGGAGTTTGTTTATGTGATGGAGAACGATCAAAGTATTTGGGAAGTGAGCAACACACAAACGCCGTATAGTCGGTTTTTAGTGAAACAATACTTAGAAAATGCGCATCAAGATATTTATGAGGCAAAACAATTGCGATTGGCTATTTGCCAAGACAAAGATTTCCCAGCTATAGGCTTGATCGATTTGTTCGACTTTGATCCCCAAAATAGAAGAGCTGGTATTGGTATTGTAATTCAAGCCGTTGCGAATAGAAAGCAAAATATTGGTTCAGAAGCTTTAGAGTTGTTAATTAAATATGCTTTTTACAATTTGAATTTACATCAATTGTATGCAAATATTGCAACAGAAAATACCGCTAGTATAGCGCTTTTTACTAAATTTGGCTTTGAAAAAATAGGTGTAAAAAAAGATTGGACATTAGTTAATGGCCAATTTAAAGACGAAGCTCTTTTTCAATTAGTTAATCATTCATTTTAAAAAATAGCATTTTGAATATAAAAAAAATCATCACTACAGTCAGTATCGTTTTAATTTCAGTGTTAATGATTTACGGATTGGTATTAGTGCGTCAAATATTTTCAGACAATACTAAATTTGAAGAAAGTGAAGTCTATGTTTACGTTCCAACTAATTCTGATTACGATGCAGTAAAAAAAATAGTAGCGCCTTATGTTGAAAACATGGATCGTTTTGATGCAGTAGCCAATAAAAAAAAATACCCAAACAATGTAAAGCCAGGAAAGTTTTTATTCAAAAAAGGTATGAATAGTAACGAATTAATTAATGCTTTACGAATCAATAATGAAGTAAAACTATCTTTCAACAATCAAGAACGCTTAGAGGATTTTGCAGGGCGAATAGGTTCTGAAATAGAAGCAGATAGTGTTTCTTTACTAGCAGCTATTAAAGATTCCACTTTTTTAAAAGAGAATGGATTTAACGAAGACAATGTGTTGACCATGTTCATCCCGAATACGTATGAATTGTACTGGAACACTACAGCGATTAAGTTTCGCGATAAAATGATTAAAGAATACCGTATTTATTGGAATGACGAACGTGTTGCAAAAGCTAAGGCACAAGGTCTAACTCCAATTGAAGCGACGATTTTGGCTTCTATAGTACACAAGGAGTCGGTGAAAAAAGATGAAAGACCTAGAATTGCAGGAGTGTATTTGAATCGTTTGCACAATGGCATCTTATTGCAAGCTGATCCAACGGTGATTTATGCAGTGAAAAAGAAATCGAATGATTTTACGCAAGTAATCAAAAGAGTTTTAAATAAAGACCTACAAGTGGCTTCTCCTTATAATACCTATTATAGTGCAGGATTACCTCCAGGGCCAATTGCAATGCCTGATATTACTGCAATTGAAGCAGTATTGAATCCTGAGAAACACAATTATATTTATTTTTGTGCTAGTGTAGAACGTTTTGGGTACCATGATTTTGCTGTGACTCAAGCTCAACACGAACAAAATGCTAAAAAATATTACAATTGGATCAATAGTCAAGGAGTGAAAAGATAGTTTTAAATGCGTTCATAAGTTATTTTTCGCATATTTATTACTTTGTATTGGACATAAATTTTAATAAAAAAAGAGCTATTCAGCTCTTTTTTTATGGTTTTTTCAAATTCATAGAATGTAGTGTTGCCTTTTGTGTACTAGGGGTGCCAATGTTTCCTTATGGGTAAGGATTTGTTTTTAGAAAACTTTAACAAGCTGATTTTAAGCATTGTATTTTTTGTTGTATATTTGCAACGTAGAAATTTCTAAGGGTGACAGCGTTAGAAGAAAAACAATTTATGATAAAGAAATGGCATTATTATTCCACTTTACTACTGATTATCGCTTTTTTAAGCTTAGGTTTTAAACCATTTAATTTGGATTCCAGTCCTTGGTTTCTAACAAACGGATTAACTCAATCCGATTATTTATTTCCGTCTCACAAACAAGAAGATTACGCAAAATTGAATATTCCTTTTACAGGAAATTTCTTTATTGGCTATAAAGAAGCAATTGCTTTCAAAGAGTCTCAAGGAAAATACAGAAAAATTAATTCGTTGGGCTATTTAGGTAAATATCAATTTGGGCCAGAAACTCTTCGTACTATTGGTGTATATAACAATACTGCTTTTTTGAAAAATCCTGATTTACAAGAGAAAGCTTTTTTAGCATTATTATCAAAAAATAAATGGTTATTGCGAAAAGAGATTGAAAAATATGAAGGAACTGTAATTAATGGTATCCATATTACAGAGTCTGGAATTTTAGCTGCGGCTCACTTAGGAGGAGTTCGTTCTGTAAAAAGATATTTTAGATCTAACGGAGAGCGTTATTTTAGAGATGCTTACGGGACTTCAATAATTAGTTATATGAAAGCTTTTGGCGGATATGATACATCTTTTATAGAGCCAGATAAACACGCTTCGATATCAGATATATAAATTAATAATTTTATAAAAAAAAGCGGTCTCAATTTTAGATCGCTTTTTTTTGTAATTCAATTAAGGTACTAGTCAATCAATATTTCTAATATTTTGATAGCCGCTTCGCTAATTTTGGTTCCAGGGCCAAATACAGCCACTGCGCCTGCATCAAATAAGAATTGATAATCTTGTGCTGGAATTACTCCTCCAACTACTACCATAATATCTTCTCGGCCGTATGTCTTTAGTTCTTCAATAACTTGTGGGACCAAGGTTTTATGACCTGCCGCTAATGAAGATACCCCAAGAATATGTACGTCGTTTTCAACGGCTTGTTTAGCAGCCTCTGCAGGAGTTTGGAATAATGGACCTATATCTACATCAAAACCAACATCGGCATAGCCTGTTGCTACTACTTTTGCACCACGATCATGACCATCTTGTCCCATTTTAGCGATCATAATTCGAGGTCTTCTACCTTCTTTTTCTGCAAAAACATTCGCTAATTGTTTTGCTTTTTCAAAACTTTCATCGTTTTTTATTTCTTTACTATACACGCCACTAAAAGATTTTATTTGTGCTTTATATCTTCCGAAAACAGTTTCTAACGCATCGCTAATTTCTCCCAAAGTTGCTCTATTTCTAGCTGCTTCCACTGCAATTTCTAATAAATTACCTTCGCCAGTTTTAGCACAAAGTATTAATTTATCTAAATCAACTTTTACTTTTTCAGAATCTCGTGTTGATTTGATGCGTTCTAATTGTTCCAATTGTTGTCTGCGCACCATTTGGTTGTCTACATCTAAAATTTGAAGTGGATCTTCTTTCTCTAAACGGTATTTGTTGACACCAACAATAATATCTTGCCCGCTATCAATTCGGGCTTGTTTTCTTGCAGCTGCTTCTTCGATTCTTAGTTTAGGAATTCCAGATTCAATAGCCTTAGTCATACCTCCCAATTCTTCTACTTCTTCAATTAACTTCCATGCGCTTTGAGCGATTTCATGAGTCAAATTTTCTACATAGTAGCTTCCTGCCCATGGATCAACGGTTTTTGTGATTTTAGTTTCGTCTTGTAGATACAATTGGGTGTTTCTAGCAATTCTAGCTGAGAAATCGGTAGGAAGCGCAATGGCTTCATCAAGCGCATTGGTATGTAGCGATTGGGTTCCTCCAAAAGCCGCTGCTGCTGCTTCAATACATGTTCGGGCAACATTATTAAAAGGATCTTGTTCAGTTAAACTCCAACCCGAAGTTTGGCAATGGGTGCGCAATGCTAATGATTTTTCATCTTTTGGTTCAAATTGTTTGACCAATTTTGCCCAAATCATTCGTCCTGCACGCATTTTAGCAATTTCCATAAAATGATTCATCCCAATTGCCCAAAAGAAAGAAAGTCTTGGTGCGAATTCGTCAATTTTCATTCCTGCTGCTAAACCTGTTCTGATGTATTCTAAACCATCAGCAAGAGTATAGGCCAATTCAATATCGGCAGTAGCACCTGCCTCTTGCATGTGATAGCCTGAAATTGAAATGGAATTAAATTTGGGCATATTTTTACTAGTATATTCAAATATATCAGCAATTATTTTCATTGAAGGAGTAGGTGGGTAGATGTAGGTATTACGTACCATAAACTCTTTCAAAATGTCGTTTTGAATTGTTCCAGAAAGTTTGTCTGAAGTTACGCCTTGTTCTTCTGCTGCGACGATATAAAATGCCATAATTGGAAGTACTGCTCCATTCATAGTCATTGATACCGACATTTCGTCTAACGGAATTTGATCAAACAAAACCTTCATATCTTCAACCGAATCAATCGCTACACCAGCTTTTCCAACGTCTCCAACAACACGTTCGTGATCCGAATCATAGCCACGGTGCGTTGGTAAATCAAAAGCAATAGAAAGTCCTTTTTGACCAGCAGCTAAATTGCGTCGGTAAAAGGCATTACTTTCTTCGGCAGTTGAAAAACCAGCATATTGACGCACTGTCCAAGGACGGCGTACATACATTGTAGCATAAGGACCTCTTAAATTAGGGGCAAATCCTGCTCCAAAATTCAAATGTTCTAATGGTTTAAGGTCTTCCTGAGAATAGTTTTGTTTCAATGCAATACCTTCTGCTGTTTGAAAATCAGAGGTTACTGCATTTTTAACTAGTGCGTTTTTATCGGATTGAATTTGAATATGTTGAAGGTCTTTTCTTTTCATTTTGGTGACAAATTTCTATTTGACAATGTGTTTTGAATACATA
>CAYWFQ010000027.1:0-22660 GCA_964457505.1 uncultured Flavobacterium sp. | reverse complement strand
AGTATTTGCCAGAATTTGATGTTCAACCGATTGTCTACGTCCCTGAGAATCCAACCTATCCCATTGTCGACGCACATTTGGAAACAGAGGTTTCAGACAAAGCGATTATTTTAAAAAAATCAATTTTTGAACCGTATCAATTGGCTTCTTTTATATCGAAAAATAAGACCAAAAAAATCAGTTCTGGAATTATTCCGAATCAGAAAAAGCAGTCCTTTTTAGAAAAGTTAATGCTTTGGGTACGCGGTAATTTATTTATTCCTGATGCACGTGTTTTTTGGGTAAAACCTTCTGTTTCTTATTTGGAGAAATACATTCGAGAGAATGAAATTGATACTATTGTAACTTCAGGGCCACCTCATAGTTTGCACTTAATCGGTTTGGAGTTAAAGCAAAAAATGAATTTAAAGTGGTTAGCTGATTTTCGTGATCCGTGGACAACAATTGGTTATCACAAATCATTACGACTGTCGGATTACGCTGCAAAAAAGCATAAAAAACTGGAGAGTCAAGTTTTAAATTCGGCAGATACCATTATTGTTACAAGTAAAACAACTAAAACGGAATTTCAAGCAATTACGTCTAAACCAATTACCGTTATAACCAATGGTTTTGATGTAGAAAAAGTAGAACAGCAAACCTTGGATGTCAAATTCAGTTTGGCACATATCGGTTCTTTTTTATCTGAAAGGAACCCGTTGATATTATGGGAAAGTTTAGTCGAATTACTTCAAGAATTACCCGATTTTAAATCCCATTTAGAAATTAAATTGATGGGTGCAGTAAGTCAAGAAGTATTGGAAACCATTTCGCAATTTGGGTTGACTTCCTATTTGAATAATTTAGGCTATGTTTCACATTCCGAGGCTGTGGCACACCAAAGAAAATCACAAGTTTTATTGTTAATCGAAATCAATTCAGAAGATACCAAAAGTATTATACCAGGAAAATTATTTGAATATATGGTTTCAGAACGACCTATTGTAGCAATTGGTCCAAAAGATTCTGATTTTGCAGAAATTATTATCAATACGAATACGGGTGTGTTTTTTGACTATTCAGAAAAAGCGAGATTAAAACAAACTATTTTTGATTATTACCATCAATTTCTAGAAGGTAAATTACAATCAAATGGAGTGGGATTACAACATTATTCTCGAAGAAACCTGACCAAACAATTGGTTGAATTAATCAATCAATAACAACGCATCATTTATGGGAATCGTTTTAAATCAATCCTTGAAGAATACAATAATCACCTATATTGGTTTTGGGGTAGGAGGTATAAGTACCTTATTTTTATTTCCCCATATTTTAGGGAAAACTTACTACGGTTTAACGAATTATATATTGTCTTGTGCCAATGTAATTATGCCTTTGTTTGCCATTGGAATGCAAAATACCTTAGTTAAATTTTATTCGCAATGTAAAACGGAAAAAGAGGAAAATCAATTCTTATCCTTTACTGTTTTATTTCCTCTATTGCTTTGTATTCCTATTATTTTGATTGGGTTGTTTTTTTATGATGAAATTGCTGAGTTTTTATCAAAGAAAAATCCAATTGTAAAAGAGTATATATTTTTAATTCCCTTTATGGGATTGTGTATGGCTTATTTTGAAATATTTTATGCTTGGGCTCGAGTTCATATGCATTCAGTATTTGGAAACTTTATAAAGGAAGTTGGTCTGCGTTTGTTTTCTGTAGTAGGGCTTTTAGGAATTTATTTTGGATGGATTACTGAGGTTGATTTTATATATCTAACTGCTTTCATTTATTTTGTTGCCTTTTTGGTTACTATGCTGTATGCTTTTAGAATTAAAAAACCAGTTTTTCAATTGACAGTTCCTCATAATACAAAAGCAATTATAGAATACACTTTTTATATTATTCTTTCTGGAAGTGTCGCAAACTTGTTGTTGGATGGAGATAAAATGATTTTGAATCAATACATGGATATTGGCAACATTGCGTTTTATTCGGTGGCGACTTATATTGCTTTGGTAATTTCGGTACCAAGTCGTGCGATGCACCAAATTGTGTATCCAATTACCGCTAAACTCATGCACGAAAACAAGCACGATGAAATGAATGATTTGTACAAGAAAACGTCTATTAATTTACAACTTGTAGGAGGATTTGTGATGTTGTGTATTTTTGTAAATATTGATCAGTTGTATGAATTGCTTCCAAAAGAGTATGCCGGAGGTATCTGGATTGTATTTATGATTGGTCTTTCTAAATATTTTGATTTGATTTTAGGCAATAACAATGCCATCATTTTTAATACAAAATATTACCGAATGGTACTGTTTTTAGGATTAATGTTAGTATTTGTTACGTTTGTTTTAAATGTTATTTTTATTCCTTTGTATGGAATTGTGGGTTCGGCATTTGCTACTTTATTATCTATTACGTTATATAGTGTGGCTAAATTGATGTTTGTTGTAAAACGCTTGAACTTGTATCCATTTACACCTCAAACCCTATATTCAATCGCAATTACATTTGCGTTATTTATACTATTTTATTTTTGGCAATTTCCCTTTCATCCAATTGTAGGGATTGTTTTGAAATCAATTTTAGTGACAATACTTTATGTGTATTTGAATTATAAATTCGTTATTTCAATTGAAATTAATCGTTTCTTGGATAGTATTCTTATAAAACTAAAATTGAAATCGTAATTGTAGTACAGATTCAATTTGCTTTTTTCTTTTATTATAAAAAATCACTAAATGTGGGTATTGTGCATGCTGTGTAATGGAATTACTTTTGTTTATAGTTAGTAAAATCCAATCCAAATCCCAATGAAAAACGATTATTCAAGTTCTGAAAAAAGTTTACAAGACTTTTACAAAAGAGTAAGTTCCAAAATAAGTGCTGGCTTCACTATTAAAGAAAAAAACGACAAGTTGCCCTTTGCTATTGTATCTAGAGAAGCTAGAGCTATCAATCATACATTCAATTTCGTATTGTTTTGTTTGACTTTTGGACTGTGGTCAGTAGTATGGTTGTATTTGACTTTTGTCTATGGTAAAGAAAAAAGAATTCTTATTGCAATTGACGAAGACGGTAAAACTTTCGAGGAACGATGCTATTAATTATCCGATTTATAGTTTTTCTTTTAAATAAGTAGCTGTAATAGACTCTTTCATTTTCACTAATGATTCAGGAGTTCCCACACCCAATAATTTTCCACCATTTTCTCCTCCTTCTGGACCCAAATCGATAATCCAATCGGCACATTTAATGAGGTCAAGATTGTGTTCAATGACAATGATGGAATGTCCTTTTTCAATTAAAGCATCAAAGGAAGCCAACAATTTTTTGATGTCGTGAAAATGCAATCCCGTTGTAGGTTCGTCAAAAACAAAAAGCGCTTTGTCTTTAGTAGCTCCTTTTACTAAGAAAGAGGCTAATTTGATTCGTTGTGCTTCTCCGCCAGACAATGTAGATGACGATTGTCCTAATTGAACATAACCTAATCCAACGTCTTGAAGTGGTTGTAACTTCTGATTGATTTTAGTTTGCTTGTGTTTGGCAAAAAAGGCAATGGCATCATCTATAGTCATTGTTAAAATATCATTGATGTTTTTGCCTTCAAATGCTACTTCTAGCACTTCTTTTTTGAAACGTTTTCCATTACACGCTTCGCAATGCAATTGAACATCAGCCATGAAAACCATTTCTACGTTGATAGTGCCTTCTCCTTTACAGCTATCACAGCGTCCACCATCCACATTAAAAGAAAAATGTTTGGCTTGATACCCTCTAATTTTAGATAACTTTTCTTTGGAATATAAATCCCGAATGTCATCATAGGCTTTGATATATGTCACAGGATTGGAACGTGAACTTCTTCCTATTGGATTCTGATCAACGTATTCAATATGTTTGATGTGCGAAAATGAGCCTGTCATTTCTGTAAATTGACCTGCTTTTTCACCTGCATTGTCTAATTTTTTCTGTAAGGCAGGAAAAAGAATTTTCTTGACCAACGTACTTTTTCCACTTCCTGAAACGCCTGTAATAACAGTCAAAACATCCAATGGAAAAGTAACATCTATATTTTGTAAATTATTCTCGCGGGCGCCTTTAATTTCAATATGATTCTTGAAAGGTCTTCGTTTTTTGGGAACCGAAATTTCTAATTTTCCATTCAAATATTGGGAAGTTAACGAATCAGATTTTAAGATTTCGTTATAGGTCCCTTGAGCTACCAAATTCCCACCATGCGTTCCTGCTTCGGGACCAATATCAATAATCATATCCGAAGCTTTCATAATATCTTCGTCGTGTTCTACTACAATTACGGTATTACCTAAGTCACGTAAGGACAACAATACTTTGATTAATCGTTCGGTATCTTTTGGGTGTAAACCAATACTGGGTTCGTCCAAAATATACATGGAACCTACCAAACTACTTCCTAATGAAGTCGCTAAATTGATGCGTTGCGACTCACCGCCAGAAAGGGTAGCTGAATTTCGATTGAGTGTAAGGTAATCTAACCCAACTTCAGTCAAAAAAGACAAACGATTGTTAATTTCAATAAGTAGTCGTTTGGCAATTTGTTTTTCGTATTCGTTAAGTTCGATATTTTTAAAGAATTCAATCAAATGAATAATCGGTAAATCTACCAAATCCGAAACGGTTTTACCATTTATTTTTACATAAGAAGTTTCAATACGCAAGCGTTTGCCTTTACAACTGTTGCATTTGGTTTTTCCACGGTAACGCGACAACATGACACGATTTTGAATCTTATAATTCTTTTCTTCTAATTCTTTGAAGAAATCATTGAGTCCTTGAAAATATTGATTTCCTGTCCAAATTAATTCTTTTTGAGCATCTGTCAGTTCAAAATAGGGTTTGTGAATAGGAAAATCAAACTTGTAGGCATTTTTCACTAATTCATCTCTGAACCAACTCATGCTTTCGCCACGCCAAGGAAAAATAGCATTTTCGAAAATTGAAAGGCTAGTATTGGGCACAACCAATTCAGCGTCAATTCCAATGATATTGCCATAGCCTTCGCACACTGGACAAGCTCCATAAGGATTATTAAAGCTGAACAAATGTACATTGGGTTCTAAAAAAGAAATCCCGTCTAACTCAAAATTATTGGAATACGAAAAACGTTTTTCTGAATTTAATTCTTGCAAATAACAAATTCCTTTTCCTTCAAAAAAAGCAGTTTGTACAGCATCTGCTAATCGATTGTAAAATTCTTCTTCAGCTTTCACAACTATTCTGTCAACAATCAGAAAGAGTTCTTTTTTGCTTAAGCTTTTTGGTAATTCATCCAAACGAACCATTTCGCCATCGACTAAAATTCGGGAAAAACCTTGTTGCAGCAAGACGTTCAGTTTGTCTTCTAGTTTACGTCCTTTTTCCAAATGAATAGGAGCGAGGAGCAGCCATTTGCTATCCAGCTCTAGTTTTTTTACCTCCGAAACCACATCGGTTACAGTATTTTTTTTGACTTCCTGGCCTGATACTGGAGAGAACGTTCGCCCTACTCGTGCATATAATAATTTGATGTAATCGTAAATCTCTGTAGAGGTCCCAACAGTAGAACGGGCATTAGTTGTGTTAACTTTTTGTTCGATAGCAATAGCGGGTGCAATGCCTTTGATGTATTCTACTTTAGGTTTGTCCAATCGACCAAGAAATTGACGCGCATAAGAAGATAAACTTTCTACATAACGACGTTGTCCTTCGGCATACAAAGTATCAAATGCTAAACTTGATTTTCCAGATCCGGAAAGTCCAGTTATCACTACTAATTTATTTCTTGGAATGGCAACATCTACATTTTTTAAATTATGTACCTGAGCGCCTTTGATAATGATGTTTTTCTTTGGGTCTAATGTAGCAAGGTCAATTGACATAAAAGTGTATTTTCCACAAAAGTAATCAATTTTCAACTGAGAAGTACTACTGCCTGAAATACAAATTAGTTGATCAATTGCTTCTTTTTTGTTGATACAAAAAAAGTTATTTCATCCAAAAATTAAGATATATTAAGTCTATAATCTACTATAACTTGGATTATATTCCTTTTTTGTTTGCATATTCCAATTAAATTAAGTTAAATTTGCCCGTATAATCATCATTTAAAACAAAAAGCCTATTTAACAATTTTACTTTTTAGAACATTATTCAGAATTACAAACCCCTCTAAAAGGTATATTATGGCTATTCCTCCTATTGATGATGCTACATTAGTAAATGATTATATTGCTGGCAATGAAGCTGCTTTAGCAACTCTTATCAAAAGACACCAATCTAAAATTTTCGGTTTTATCTATTCCAAAGTTGGCGATAGAGATCTTTCCGATGATATTTTTCAAGACACTTTCATTAAAGTGATTCGTACTTTAAAATCAAACGCTTATAATGAAGAAGGTAAATTTCTCCCTTGGGTAATGCGCATTGCACATAATTTGATTGTGGATCATTTTCGAAGAAACAAAAAAATGCCGATGTACAGAGAAACAGAAGAGTTTTCTATTTTCTCCATTATGACTGATGATTCGCTTACTATTGAAAATAAAATAATTTCTGATCAAGTGGCTAAAGATTTACGTCAATTAGTAGAAGAACTTCCAGCAGACCAAAAAGAAGTCTTGATGATGCGTTTGTACCAAGATATGAGTTTTAAGGAAATTTCAGAAGCAACAGGAGTAAGTATTAATACCGCTTTAGGTCGAATGCGTTATGCTTTACTAAATTTGAGAAAAGTGATTGATAAACACCAGATTATTTTGACCAACTAAGCAATAATGTATAGATTTTGCCGTTATATTGTAAATCGTAAATGTAAAATATGGCAAAAATCTACTCTAAAAAATCATTTGTTGCTCCAAAAATGAAACCAAAGAAAGAAGTTGTTTCTTTCTTGTTGAACTATTCAAAAGCGTTGAAAGTAGTCAAAACTGAGCAAGCTACTTTTGAATTAATCGCTAATTAATTTATAAGCAGACTTTTTTAATATTAAAAAGAGTCTGCTTTAAATTTAAAAATCAAATTGGATTCCTTGGGCTAATGGAATTGTAGTACTGTAATTAATACTATTTGTTTGTCTTCTCATATAAGCTTTCCAAGCATCAGAGCCAGATTCTCGTCCACCTCCAGTTTCTTTTTCGCCTCCAAATGCTCCTCCAATTTCAGCACCACTAGTTCCAATATTGACGTTAGCAATTCCACAATCAGACCCCTCTGCAGATAGAAACTGTTCAGCTTCTCGCATATTTAAAGTCATGATTGATGATGATAATCCTTGTGGTACATCATTTTGTATAGCAATAGCCTCATCTAAATCAGTGAATTTTATGACATAGAGTAATGGAGCAAAAACTTCTTCTTTTAAATACGGAAATGTTTTGTCTACTGCTACAATGGTTGGACTAACATAACAACCTGATTCATATTCTAATCCCTCAAGTTGTTTTCCTTTTATTATAAAAGTTGCATTATCCTTTTCACATTTTGTTAGAGCATCAAGATACAATTTTACAGCATGCTGATCGATTAATGGTCCTATATGATTTTTAGAATCTAAGGGAGAGCCTATTTTAAGTTGCTGGTATGCTAGTACCAATTTTTCAAGGAAGTTATCGTAAATACTTTCCTGAATGATAAGCCTTCTTGTGGTTGTACAACGTTGTCCAGCAGTACCAATAGCACCAAATACGGCTGCTCTAACCGCTAAAGATAAATCAGCATTTTCAGTTATAATAATTGCATTATTTCCGCCTAATTCTAAAAGACATTTTCCTAATCGATTTCCTACAGCAACAGCAACTTTTTTACCCATGACAGTTGAACCTGTTGCTGAAATTAGGGAGATTCGCGTGTCTTTTGTCATAATTTCCCCTAAAGCAGCATCACCCATAATTAAATTAGAGATACCTTCGGGCAAACCATTTTTATTGAAAATTTCAGCTACAATTTTTTGACAAGCAATAGCACATAATGGTGTTTTTTCGGATGGTTTCCAAATACATACATTTCCACATACCCAAGCTAGAGCGGTATTCCAACTCCAAACGGCTACTGGAAAATTAAAAGCAGAAATTATCCCTACAATCCCTAAAGGATGGTATTGCTCATACATTCTATGTTGTGGTCTTTCGGAATGCATTGTTAATCCATACAATTGTCTTGAAAGTCCAACAGCAAAATCACAGATGTCAATCATTTCTTGAACCTCTCCAAGACCTTCTTGCAGGCTTTTGCCCATTTCATAGGCAACTAATTGTCCTAAATCTTCTTTTCTATTTCGTAATTCATCACCTATTTGCCTTATTATTTCACCTCTTTTTGGTGCTGGAACTTTCCTCCAAACAAATTGAGCTTGTTCAGCTTTTTCAACTACTTTTTTATAATCTGAAGTCGAAGTAAATGCAATTTGAGCAATTTTTTTTCCATTAACAGGTGAAAAAGATGTGATACAATTTTCAAAATCGCCAAATGTAACCTTTCCTGTATAGGTTCCTAACTCTTTGTCACTTAAACCTAAATTCTTTATAAAGCTGTTATCCATTTTATTTATTTTTTTGTTGTTTGTGAAGTATAAGTACTTTCAAATATCTTATCTGCATTTTTAGCTTCAAATCCATCTCTACGATGTTCTCGTCGAATAGCTTCTTTGGGTAAATGACTAAATTCAGGTAGTACTTTCCTTTCTGCAAATTCAACATAAGAGCCAGAAATCTGCATTTTTTCGTTATCTAAAAAAGTAGCTTCAATCATTTGAGCTACTGTTGCACTTTGCCATAGTAATCCATCGGGACTTTTTTTAATTTTGCCTCCCGAATCATTTAATTGGATTCCATTATTTTCCAACCAAATATTAAACGACTCCAAGTCATTGCATTTTGTCAATTCGTGAACACTAATTGTAAAATGATTTAAATAATAACGATTGTAAATAGTCCATGCAGCATATTCACTCTCGATTAAAAGTGCCTTATAATCAGACAACGTAGGCAAGGTCCATAATGGATCATGTAGAAAACGATCAACTGCTTTTGGATCATCTAAGTCAAGCACATCTACAGGATCAGATTTTACTTCATTCGTATATTTTACTATTATTTTCTGAGTTGATGGAGTTAAATCGGCTACACGCAATTCACTAATAAAAATTCTTGGGTATTCCGGTTTTGGGGGATGGTACCAATAGGCATTTAATTTTTTTTCTTCAAAATACAGGTATTCTTTTTTTTCGTAACCGTAATGAAGAAATATTTTTTCCATTGAGGCAATTCCTAAATGGGGTACTCCCATAGTTCTAAATGCAATATGATCATTATGAAATGCAGACTCGCTTTTTAAAATGCCTTCTTTCAACAATCCATTTACGATTTTATCTACATCTGGTACACGTTCTTTATACCTACTGATTAGACCTTCTAAAATAAATTCTAAATTTTTATATGCTGTATTCATTCATTTTATTATTTAAAATAATATTTTAAAAATGGGCTTTTTACATAATCATCATAAGGAATATCTTCTTGCATTACGTATCCAGACTGTGTGATTTTTCCTTCTGAATGTAAATCAATAACAGCGCAAACAGAACCGGCTGTCGTTAATTGAATCCCTGTAAAATGTTTATTACCCACCATTTGATTTGGAATAGTGTGTGAGACTGTTTTTTGTTCTAATATTCCATTTTTTATTCCAGTTACACTAATATAAACAATTATTACATCTTCTGATGTGGTAGCTATATTACTGTTAAATATTTTAGTTAATAAAGGTCTGTCTTTTTTGAATCCAAGATCATCTAATAAAAATTTCATTAAATCACGATGCCCTTTATATCGAATTGTTTTGTAATCTAAATTATCTACTTTTCCTTCTAGTTTTTCAGCCAAACCTCCGATACCTCCCGAAGTATTGAATGCTTCATATTCTATCCCTTCTAAACAAAAATGCTCTAGTCCTTCTAACGGAAGTACTTTTGTAAATTTACCATTTACGATAGCATCACATGGATGAGAGTATTCGTTTAATAGTCCATCCGTACTCCAAGAGAGGTTGTATTTCAGCATATTGTTTGGGCTAAGTGTTAACGCACCTACTCGTAGCTTTATATCTTTCAATTCATCAAAATAATTGCACAAATGATTCGCACTAATACTTACAAAACCAGGTGCCAAACCACATTGTGGAATAAATGATTTTTTTGAATTTTTAGCAATTTCCTTTATATAATTTGCCGATTTTATATCTTCTGATAAATCAAAATAATGAATTCCTTTTTTAACTACCGCATCAATAATTCCAATATTTAAATTGTATGGACAAGCATTTAAAACATATTCGTAATCCTTTGATAAAACATCATCTATGATGGCGGAATCGGAAATGTTTTTTATCAAAATAGTAATTCCTTCTTTTTCTAATTCAGTATGCAGATCATTCCTTTTACTATCCACAATGGTGACTTGGAATTTTTTACTTTCCTGCAACATGAAGGCTGCTGTAGAACCAATTTTACCGCTTCCTAAAATAATTATTTTTCTCATAGTATAAAATTTAACAAAAATTAATAAATATGTTACGAATATAACAAAATATTAATTTGGTTTGATTTTTTTATAACAAAATAAAATATTTTTAATTTCAATAAGTTGACCTTTTATAGTAGTAATAACAATCACTAATTGAAAATATAACACTTTCAATCAGTTCCAAATTATAATTATTAATAACTTATATCAGGTTTTTTAATATCGATTTTCTTCCGATAGCTTTGGTGATGATGTCTTTCTCTATATCCCATCCACGAGCAGGCGAATATTCTCGTCCGTACCAAATGATTTGTAAATGCAATTCATTCCACAAAGCTTCAGGAAATATGCGTTTGGCATCTTTTTCGGTTTGCACCACATTTTTTCCATTGGTTAAGTTCCAACGGTACATCAATCGATGGATGTGCGTGTCCACAGGAAAAGCTGGAACTCCGAATGCTTGTGACATTACCACACTCGCGGTTTTATGACCCACTGCGGGTAATTCTTCTAAATAATCAAAACTTTGAGGTACTTGTCCGTTGTGTTTTTCAATTAGAATTTGCGATAAGCCATAAATACCTTTTGATTTCATTGGCGATAAGCCGCAGGGACGAATGATTTCTTTGATTTCCTCTACAGTTAATTTTACCATATCGTACGGATTATCAGCTTTCGCAAATAGGAGAGGTGTAATCTGATTTACTCTAACATCAGTACACTGAGCAGAAAGTAATACTGCAATTAACAACGTATACGGATCTTTGTGATCTAAAGGGATAGGAAGTGTGGGATACAATTCTTTTAACGTATTTATAACAAATGTTACCCGTTCCTGTTTGTTCATTTTTGTATTTTTATTCCTGTAAAAATAGTACAATTTCAATTATTTAAAAATAGAATATATGACAACATTAAAAATAGGAGATTCAGCTCCAAAATTTTCGGGAGTAGATCAGGATGGTAAACCACATCAATTAGCAGATTATAATGGTAAAAAACTGGTAGTATTCTTTTATCCAAAAGCCAATACGCCAGGTTGTACTGCAGAAGCTTGTGATCTAAGAGATAATTTTGAACGCTTTCAGGCTAATAATTATGCGCTTTTAGGAGTCAGTGCCGACCCACAAAAAGCACAAGCTAAATTCAAAGAAAAATACGATTTTCCGTTTCCATTGTTGGCTGACGAAGATAAATCAGTAATTCAAGCTTTCGGAGTTTGGGGCCCAAAGAAATTCATGGGTAAAGAATACGATGGAATTCATCGAACGACTTTTGTAATTGACGAAAACGGAATTATCGAAGATGTGATTTCAGAAGTTAAGACGAAAGCGCATGCCGCTCAAATTTTGAAGTAATTAGATTTAAGTTTAAAAAAATCCCCAACTATTTTGTTGGGGATTTTCTTTGTTTTATACTTCTTTCAAAAATTTACTTGGTTCATAACCAAATAAATGATGTTCTTTGATAATTTCAGCTACACCAGATGGCAGCATTGGTTCCCAACCTTCTTTTCCTTGACTAATCATTTTTAGTACTTCTCTAGAAAATACTTCTAATATTTCAGGATTATAATCTTCAATATCAATCACTTTTCCATTAAATTTAAAGAATTTGTACAATTCTTTCATTCGTGGATGTACTTTCAAGTTTTCTGAAGTAATGATTTCTCCATTTTCGCCAAGCATTGGATATAAAAACACTTTCATGTCTCGGTAGAATAATTTACCAAACGCTTCAAGTATTCCTCCACTTAAATGGCGGTAGTATTTTTCATCAAAAATATCGACAAGGTTATTCACACCCATTGCTAATCCCATACGTGCTTTGGTATAATTAGCAAAATATTCGACTACTTTATAGTATTCTTGGAAATTCGAAATCATTACTGTTTGACCTAGTGAACAAAGTAGTTCTGCTCGATCCATGAAATCTCTTTCGTCAATTTCTCCATCCGAACGTAAGTTGGATAATGTAATTTCGAAAACCACAAGCGTGTTGTCTTTTTCAACTTTATTTTCATCCAGGAACATCTTCAAGGATTTCTCGTACATGTCCATATTTACCTTAGTAACAGGACGAAAACTTCCTCTAAATGCCAATAGGTTTTTCTTGTACAAAATGGCGGCTGGTAAAATGTTTTTTCCTTGAGGGTTAAACATTACAGCATCAGTCATTCCATTTTTCACCAATTGTAAACTCATCAAACGATTGTCTACATCTGCAAAACGAGGTCCAGAGAAGTTGATTGTATCAATTTCTAATTGGTCTTTATCCAAGTGGTCGTACAAATAACGCAATAACTTTTTAGGGTCGTTGTATTTGTAATAAGCCCCGTAAATTAAGTTTACTCCAAGAATTCCTAAGGTTTCTTGTTGCAATCTCGAATCAGTTTCTTTGAAACGAATGTGTAAAATAATTTCGTTGTAGGCTTCGTCAGGTTCAATTTGAAAACTAATTCCAACCCACCCATGACCTTTGAATTGTTTTGCAAAATCAATAGTTGCCACTGTATTGGCATAACTGAAGAACATTTTGTTAGGATGTTTGTCTCTGCTCAAACGTTTTTCAATCAAGCTCACTTCGTGAGAAAGCATCTTTTTTAAACGGCTTTCGGTTACATAACGACCGTCTTCTTCGATTCCGTAAACGGCGTCACTAAAGTCTTTGTCGTAAGCCGACATCGCTTTTGCAATAGTTCCAGAGGATCCACCTGCTCTAAAAAAGTGTCGAACCGTCTCTTGCCCGGCGCCAATTTCAGCAAAAGTTCCGTAAATATGTTCGTTGAGGTTGATACGGAGCGCTTTATCCTTGATTGAAGGAATTTGCTCCATTACCTTATCTCCTTTGAGTTTTATTTTTTTGGTATACATTATTTATATCAAAAGTGCTTTTATGTTACAAAGTTAACAAATTAGCAGTTTGATGAAAGATATTTAACCTTATTTTTGTAAAAAATCGACATCTTAGATTCATTATTATTTGAATCGTATTTTTAGCGCTTTCAAATGTAGAATTGCTATTTTTGAATATCGATTTTTTTGTTATTAATAGTGATAGCATCGGATTCGAATTTGAAATCGATTCTAAATAAACCACCACTTTTGAAAGTATATTTTTTAGGCACCGGTACTTCGCAAGGAATTCCAATTATTGGGAGCGATCATCCTGTATGTAAAAGTCTTGATACAAAAGACAAACGATTGCGAGTTTCCGCATGGGTGTCCTGGGAAAATCATTCCTTTGTATTTGATTGCGGACCGGATTTTAGACAACAAATGTTGGTTTCCAATTGTCAAAAAGTCGATGGAATTTTATTCACTCATGAACACGCTGATCACACAGCTGGGATAGACGATATTCGTCCTTTTAATTTTCGCCAAGGACCAATGCCAATTTATGCACACCAACGTGTAATTGATAATTTGAAGCGACGTTTTGAGTATGTTTTCGAAACTGTAAATAAATACCCAGGAGCGCCCTCTGTGGCTACTTTTGAAGTGCAAAATAATTTTCCCTTTGCTATTGGAAATAAAATGGCAATACCAATTAATGTGATGCATGGCGATTTGCAGGTTTTTGGGTATCGCATCGATGATTTTGCCTATTTGACGGATGTGAAAACAGTAGCAGAATCAGAAATTAATAAACTTAAAGGGCTTAAGGTTTTGGTGGTAAATGCTTTACGCGAAGAACCACATCAAACACACTTCAATTTGCAAGAAGCCTTAGATTTTATAACTTTGGTACAACCAGAAAAAGCGTATTTGACTCATATTAGTCATCATTTAGGTTTTCATGAAGAAGTACAAAATAAACTTCCTGAAAATGTTTTCTTGGCCTATGATAATTTAGAAATCACCATATAATTTCCCTTATGAAACGTTCACTACTACTTTATTTAACAATACTTTTTGCTTTGACTACTTTGTTTACGTATGCATTTTTGAATAGCGAATTAAAATTTGAGCAAAAACGTTCAGAAAAGAGAATTGCTAAATTGAAAGATAGTTTGACTTCGGTTTCTAATCAATTGGTAGATGCGGATTATTTTTCTTTAGCCAAAAATGAAAATGCACAGAATTATTTTGAAAATCAAAATACTCAGAAGACCATTCAATATGAGAAACTAATTCCTGTAGTTACAGAAAAGCTATTGGATTATAATTCGAATCCAAAGGGAAATCCCTACACAGGACAAGACCAAATAGGAGCGAATAAATTTATTATCAATAAAGTAAGAATCTTAAATCACCGTTGGATTATTGCTGATTTTAGCGATGGCGAAATTTGGGGCGAAGTATTATTAAAATATTTCGTAAATGAGGATGAAACCATCTCTTTTGAAGTCAATCAGTCGCTTTTATATCAAAAATAATTTTAAAATCGGGTTGATGTTTAAAACAACTATTCAAATTGCTTTGCCAACAGATGCTGATGAAATAAGTAATCTAATACTTCAAAATGCAAGTTTTTTTTTAAAACAGTATTATAGTGATCAACAATGGATAGTTTTTTTGAACTACTATTCTCCAACTGTAGTATTGCAAAACATTCAAAATCAATATGTTTTTTGTGCTAAATATGATGGTAAAATCGTTGGAACAATTGCTCTTGATAAAAATTATGTAGTAGGATTTTATACTCATGTTGATTTTGTAAAACAAGGTATAGGATGTTCATTATTACAACATTTGGAGAATTTTGCAAAAAATTTAATGTATAAAGAGATTGTTTTAGCCTCTTCTCCTATTGGTAAAGAGTTTTATATTAAATATGGTTGGGAAATAGACGAAGAAACTACTGTATATTATCAAGGTGTTGGATTTGAAGAAACTATAATGAAAAAACAGATTTAAATATAAATTGTTTATAATGTAGGTTTAAATTTTATTTGAAATCTATTAATTATATTTATTGAGACTGTAGCCAATTTTTAAAATCAAAAAATACTTGTGGTGAAATCCCATGTCCAATTGGGTATTCTTTATAGGTGTGAGCAATGCCTGTTTGACTCAAAAAAGCGTCTGATTTTCTTGCCCATTCGATTGGAATTACCTGATCTACAGTTCCGTGAGAGGCGAAAATACCCAAACTAGAAAAGTCATTTTGTTCAAAGCCTTCTTTTAAAATAGGTTCACTTACATAGCCGCTCAATCCAATTACATTTTTAATTTTTTGAGGTGCAGATAGTGCAACTCCATAACTCAAAATCGCACCTTGGCTAAAGCCAATCAAAGTAATATTTTTAGAGTCAATTGGAAAGTTTTCTATCAATTCATTAATGAAAGTACCAATTAAATCTCTCGATACTTTGGCTTGTTCGTGGTCAGAGAATTTATTTTCGTCAGCATCAAAATTGATGGCGTACCAAGCATAACTTCCGTATTGCAAGTCATAAGGTGCGCGAGCCGAAATAATATAATACTCTTCCGGAAGTTCAGAGGCAAAGGAGAATAAATCAGCTTCATTGCTGCCATAGCCGTGTAATAAGAGTAAAAGTGGATTACTTTCTTTTTTTATTTTGGGCTCTCTGATGAGGTATTCTAAAGATAAATTCATGGCATTATGAGATATTAGACAACCATTTTTGGAAATAGGCTCCTAATAGCGGCATGGGTTTTATTTCTCCTTTGATGGCAGTGAAAATTCCGTAGCTCCATAAAACGAAAATGAAAATCCACATCGGAAAAGTAATCAATAAGCTATCAAAATTACTAATGATTAAGCCTAAAGAAATAAAAGTTAAAGTCAATCCCAAACCTTGACGAATGTGAAAAGTAGCAAATGGGTTTTTGGTATCAGCATTCATAGACATGGCAATGAACACGCCAATTCCTAAAATATAACTAGTGATAGCGGTTGCTTTGCCCGCTTCAATTGTTTCTTTGTTCATGATTTATTGATTTAAAATCAATTGGTTTTGATTCACAATTCCGTATACTTTTCCTTTGATCTCTGTACCAATAAAAGCGGAGTTTTTTGATTTTGAGCGGATGGCTTCGGAAGTATATGTGTTTTTTCCTTCAGGATTGAATAAGCTTAAATTCGCTTTAGCCCCTTCGGTTATAGTAGGACTTTCTATTCCAAAAGTAGTTCTAGCTGCAGTTAGTTTTTCGATTACCGTTTCAACAGGCAAAACTGTCAACAAAGCGCCAAAAGCACTTTCTAAACCAATCGTGCCACTTTTTGCGGTATCAAAATCCATTTTTTTATGTTCGATGTCAATTGGATTATGGTCCGAAGTAATCATGTCAATAGTGCCGTTTTTAACTCCTTCAATCAATGCTAATCTGTCGGCATCTGTGCGTAAAGGCGGAGCCACTTTATATCGAGTGTCAAATTCTTCTAATTTTTCATCGGTTAAAACCAAATGATGAACAGCTACAGAACAGCTCACATTTAATCCTTTGGCTTTCGCCTCTTGAATTAAAGCTACTGATTTAGCTGTTGAAATGGTGGGTATGTGTAATTTTCCTTCAGTATATTCAAGTAGAAATAGGTTTCTGGCTACTTGTAATTCTTCGGCTAAATTCGGAATTCCTTTTAGTCCTAATCGGGTTGAAACAATTCCTTCGTTAGCTACACCGTTTCCTTTGATTTTTTCATCTTGAGAAAACGCGATGACTAAGCCGTCAAAATCTTGTGTGTATTGTAAGGCAATTTTTAGCAAATTGGCATTGTCTAAACTTCGGTTGTAATCTCCAAAAGCAATAGCTCCTGCATTTTTCATATCGAATAATTCGGCCATGTCTTTCCCTTCGCTTTCTTTTGTTAAAGCACCAATTGGGAACAATTCAGTTGCCGCTCCGATAGCTTTGCTTTTTACAAAATGAACTTGTGATTGATTGTCGATAACAGGGTAGGAGTTGGGTTGTAGCGCAATTCCTGTGAATCCACTTTTTGCAGCTACTTGTAATCCGTTCTCTATTGTTTCTCGGTCTTCAAAACCAGGTTCGCCAAGAGAAACACTACTGTCAAACCAACCTAATGAAACATGTAAATTATCACGATTAATTTCTTCAAAATTATCTGGATTAGGGAGTGCTGTTCCAATTTTAGTGATACATCCATCAGCAATTAAAATATCTACGGTCTTAGTATGAAAAGGACTTTTCGGGTCTATAATAGTTGCGTTTCGGATGATTGTTTTCATATAATTTTATTTTACAAATCGTATAATTGCCGTTTCTGTTAAGAGCATTAACAGTGCAAATATAAGAAACCATTTCCATATCTGGCTATCGTTGTTTTCGGATTGTATGTGATTGAAAAGTGTTGCTATGGATTCCATTTGGTTACTGTCAGAAATAAGATTTTCATTATTTGAAAACAAGTCGCTTTCGCTTCTGTCATAATTAAAACTGATATTTTGAATCCATTGTTTGTTATTAAAAACACTAAAATTACCCGCTTGTTTTGGATACTCGCCAAAATTCATTTTGACTTTAGTACTCAAAATTTGCTGGATCGGGATGAATTGCTCATTCTCATTTTTTATTGTTAACACGCCTTCTTTCGCAACATTAGTTTTTACAAAATAGGAATCTGTTTTTCCAATAGTGAATGCATCTATTCCATTTGTTTGTTGGCTTTGAGCCAATTGGTAGAACACAGGTACTATCAAAGGCGATTGTTGAAAATTGGAATTTTCGATATTCAATGGAGCTGAGAAAATGGATATAGTTCCAGCTCCGATATTCGATGAAACTAAAAAAGGACTTTGATCTTGATACGATAAAACAGCTGGGCTTTTACTTGTAATGGTAAACGAAGCTTTGGTTTTTGGATACTGAAAATTCGAAATTCGATTTTCAAATACATTCTTAAAAACGGGATGATTGAAATGAATTTTAGTAATTAATTTTTCATTGGCACTGAGAGATTGAAACGATACATTCCCCGTTTTTTGAGCAATTGTATTCAAATTAGAAACATCACTTTTAGCTGAAGGAATTAGAATTAAATTTCCGCCTTTGTTCACAAAAGTTTGTAAAGTAGTTTGGAGTGCTTGCGGAATTTCTTCCACTTCGTTCAAAACAATAGCGTCCTGTTCTTCCAGTTGGTTGTAATCTAATTGGGCTAAAGTGCTGTTATGGTACTCAAATTCATCATAAGTGTAAATTCGCGCCAAGAAATTGCTTTTAGCTACTTCGCCAATGCTTATACAATTGCTTTTGTTTCTTTCTGAAATGCTGAAATAAAATGTGTTGTCAAAAGTTAATCCATTATCAGTAAGCGAAACGTATCCGTGAAAGGCTTTCTTTGGAATAGTAAAAGGAATTACTTGTTTTTGTTTTTTTAAAGTAATTCTATTTTTAGCTACCAGCTTATTTTCGTTGTATAAACCCATGGAAATAGGCTGGTTGTTTTCGCCGTAACTACTGACTTGCACTCCCAATTCATAAAAATTATCTAATGTCTGACGAATAAATACGCTGTCAATTGATACGTTATTTTGCTGCTCTGCTTTGGTAATAATGAAATTAAGGTCTTCGGTATCATTAATTGTTTTGAGTTGTTTCGACTCTAAGCCAATTGCGTCGGTAATTACTATAATTTCTTTTTTATAGGGAGAGGGATGCGCTTTAATTTGGTTCAAAATCGGATCTAGTTCAAAAGGCGATGTGCTATATTGTAGATTTTGAAGTTCTTTTTGAATGGATTGGATATCAGTGTTCCAAAAAGCTTCGGTATTGGTTAACAAAGAAAATTGTAACTTTTCAGGAGTTGATTCTAATAATTCTTGAATGGCGCGTTGCATAAGTGATCCTTTTTTGCCTTTGGCTTGCATGCTGTACGAATTATCAAGGACAATATAAATGTCTTTTTGAGTACGAGATTGCTCTTTAGATGCGAAAAAAGGTTGGGCAAAAGCCAAAATTAAAGCGGTTAATAATAGCAATCGAGTGGCTAGTAACAACCATTTTTTGATTTCAGAACTTTTCCGACTTTGGATAGTGAGTGCTTTAAGGAAGCGAACATTGGTGAAATATTCTTTTTTGAAGCGACGTAATTGAAACAAATGAACCAATATTGGCACAACCAAAAGAAATAGAAAGTATAAAATTTCGGGATGTTTGAATTGCATTGCTTTTGGTCTTGTTTTAAAAACACTCAGTCAAAAATACAAATTTGAAATGAGTTCAGCAGTTAGTTTGGGACTATTTAATCTGTATTGTTTTCATTTAATTATGTATTTTAGCTTTTCAACACCTTCATAAAATGAAAAACATATTCAGTCTTTTTTTAGTTTCCATTGTTTCTTTGGCACAAGCCCAAAATCAAAAACTCCCTTTATTAGTGGGAACTTACACTAACAGTTGCGATAGTAAAGGAATTTATGTTTATGATTTTGATACCAACACAGGAGATTTTGTTTTCAAAAACGCAACCGAAAAAGTGATTAATCCAAGCTATTTAGCACTTTCTAAAGACCAAAAAATAGTATACTCGGTTAATGAAAATGGAAGCGAAAGTACAGTGAGTTCGTTTCAGTTTGACTCTGGTAGCGGAAAATTAACAGAGTTGAATCAGCAAAAAGCACAAGGAGCCGATCCTTGTTATATAATTAACGATGATAAAAATGTAATTGTTGCCAATTATTCAGGTGGAAACATCGCTGTTTTTGGAAAAAACACCAACGGCAGTTTGACCGAAACGAAACAAGTGCTTCAGCATAAAGGAAAAGGAACTCATCCTCGCCAAGGAAGCGCTCATGTTCACATGGTATATTTTTCGCCAGATAAAAAATATGTTTTGAGTAACGATTTAGGAACGGATGCTGTTGCTATCTATGAATATCATCCCAATGCAGGAACTGAAGTTTTGAAATTAAAAAGTACAGTTGCTGTTCCATCAGGAAGTGGTCCACGTCATTTGACGTTTAACAAAGACGGTAAGTTTGTATATCTATTGCAAGAATTAAACGGCGCTTTGTCGGTTTTTAGTTTTGCGAATGGTCAATTACATAAAATTCAAGAGACCACTATTTTAGCGAGAGACTTTAAAGGGAATTTTACTGGAGCGGACATTCATATTTCGCCTGACGGAAAATTTTTGTATGCTTCGAATAGAGGAGAAGCGAATACCATTTCTATTTTTAAAATCCTAAAAAATGGTCAATTGCAACCACAATCAGTGGTTTCTTCTTTAGGAAAAGGGCCTCGTAATTTTGTTATTGATCCTACAGGGAAATTTCTTTTAGTAGCACATCAATATTCTAATGATGTGGTTGTTTTTAAAAGAGATTTGATTTCGGGAGCTATAACTGATTCCGGGAAACGCTTAGAATTATGCTCACCGGTTTGTTTAATTTTTGGAAATTAGAAGATTAAGTTTACTTTTTCTTCTTCTTTTGAGCTCTGGTTTTTAGCATATTTCGGTTGACAGAACCGTGAGTTTTCTTTTTGGTTTTTGAGGGTCCACCCAAGTTGACTTTGGTGTTCTTTTTCGCCTTGTCGTGATACGCACCATCACCTTCCAATTTTACTTTTTTCATCAAAAACTTCACCGGTTGGCGATCTTTTTCAGGACCAATCAACTTAATGGAAATTTCAACTTCTTCAGGGAATGGAGTGATTTCAAGTTCTTTATTCATTAAAACTTCTACTTCTACAAAAGATTCTTCTTCACGAGGCGTAACAAAGCTAATGGAAGTACCTTCGGCATCAGCACGACCGGTACGACCAATACGGTGCATGTACAACTCAGGAAGTTCAGGCATTTCGAAGTTGATAACGTGGGTGATATTGGAAATATCCAAACCTCTCGCCATAATATCAGTGGTGATTAAACCACGCAAATTCCCTTCTTGAAATTCAGCCATCGTACTCAATCGGTAGTTTTGGGATTTGTTGGAGTGAATTACACCAAACTGTCCTTCAAATTCTTCTTCAATACTTTCAAAAAGTAAATCTGATATTTTTTTATTGTTTACAAAAACCAAAACACGGCTCATATTTTCAATGGTAGTCAATAAATGTTTTAATAAATTGACTTTAGTATTGAAATTAGGAACTTGGTAGGTAATTTGTGTAATTTTTTCTAAAGGAGTTCCTGAAGCTGAAAGCGTTACTTCTTCTGGATAATCAAAGAAGTCATTTAATACGGCATCCACTTCCTCGGTCATTGTAGCCGAGAATAGAATGTTTTGACGTTTGGCTTTCATCATTGCCAGTAAGGCTGTCAATTGGGTTCTGAAACCTAAATTCAGCATTTCATCAAATTCGTCAATGACTAATTTTTGCGTTTCGTCAAAGCGAACTACCGCATCCAATGCTAAATCCATTGTTCTACCCGGTGTTCCAACTAAAATATCAACTCCTTCGTAAACCGCTTTTTTCTGAGTATTGATGTTCACACCTCCGTAAATTCCGAGAGTGCTTACCGACATGTATTTGGTCAATTTCTCTACTTCTTCTACCACCTGAACGACTAATTCTCTGGTAGGAACCAAAATCACAATTTTAGGTGTATTGGTAGGAGTGAATTTGTATAATTTTAGCAACGGCAATAAATAAGCAAAGGTTTTACCTGTACCTGTTTGTGCAATACCCATCATATCACGTCCCGACATAATCACAGAAAATGATTTTTCCTGAATCGGAGTAGGCGTCGTAAAGCCTAATTCGTCAATGGCTTTTTGTACGGATTTAGGGAGATTGAATTGCTCAAAAGTGCTCATAAATTGCTATTTTTGTGCAAAGGTACATTAAAAAGGGGGATTTTTGGTGTATTAAGTTGTTCGTGTCAAATCAAAACCCTTCAAACACACCTAAACCAAACAGTGCAAAATCATATTTCACAGGGTCATTTGGGTCTAGAATTCGCAATTGTGTATCGAGTTCAGCTAAAGCTTTGCCATCATTTTGTTTGCGGTGCAATAAACCTAATTTTCGAGCCACATTACCCGAATGCACATCAAGTGGACAAGAGAGCGCTGCAGGTGAGATGCTTTTCCAGATTCCTAAATCGACTCCTTTAGTATCTTGGCGCACCATCCAGCGCAAACACATATTGATTCGTTTGGCTGCCGAATTATTAAGTGGATCTGAAATGTGTTTTTGAGTGCGTGTTGCATGCGGAACATTAAAAAAGACTTTCTTGAATTCGTGAATGCTCTTTT
>CAYWFQ010000026.1:0-23396 GCA_964457505.1 uncultured Flavobacterium sp. | reverse complement strand
AAAATCAAAGATGGAGAAGTTCAAACTGATGATATCAAAGATGCTAATGTTACTAATTCTAAACTAGCTGATGCTAACATAACTACTGCTAAGATGGCTGATAGTAGTGTTACAACAGCTAAAATTAACGATTCAGCGGTTACAACTTCAAAAATAGCTGATTTGAATGTAACGAATGCCAAATTAGCAGCTGATGCTATCACAACTGATAAAATTAAAGATGGAGAAGTGCAAACTTCAGATATTAAAGATGCTAATGTGACCACCATCAAGATAGCGGATTCGAATATTACCAATGCTAAACTAGCAGCTGATGCAGTTACTACAGCTAAGATATTAGACGGAACAATTATCGTAGATGATTTAGCGAACAACGCAGTTGAAACGGCAAAAATCAAAGACTTAAACGTAACCACAACTAAACTAGCTGATGCCGCTGTAACCACTACAAAGATTGCATCAGGAGGAAACAACAAAGTCTTGGTAACGGACAACACAGGCGCAGTGGCTTGGATAGACGGTACCGCTTTTGGCGCAGTAGCAGATCAAACCACAATAGAAGGTGCAGGAACTACAGCTAGCCCATTCAAAGTAAAAGATTTAGGTATCATTACAGCTAAGTTAGCTGATGGTGCAGTGAACAATACCAAAATTGGTGAAACTATATTGGTAGCAAAAGGAGGAACAGGTGCAACTACTTTAACAGGATACGTTAAAGGAAATGGAACGAATGCAATGACTGCAGTGACTACTATTCCCGTGGCAGAAGTAACGGGAGCACAAACTACAGCCAATCTATCTTCAAATATTGTTACGAATACTGGTTCAACTACAATGTATCCAAGTGTGGCGGCAGTAGAATCGTATGTTGCTACCAATGCTACTGTAGATGCAACTACATCAGTTAAAGGAAAAATAAAATTGGCTGGAGATTTAGCAGGTACAGCGGATTTACCAACTGTTCCAGGATTGGCCAATAAGGAAAATACAATTACAGCAGGAACCACTGCTCAATATTGGAGAGGAGACAAAACTTGGCAAACTTTAGATAAAGCAAAAGTAGGTTTAAGCGATGTAGATAATACGTCAGATGCTAGCAAACCCATATCTTCTGCTACACAAGCAGCGTTAGATGATAAAGCACCTAAAGCGTCTCCGGCATTGACAGGAACACCTACAGCACCTACGGCAACAGCTGGGGATAATACTTCTCAAATAGCCACTACAGAATTTGTAACTACCGCTGTGGCGGCCGCTACAATTGCTGATGCTACAGTCAGTACGAAAGGAAAAATTCAGCTAGCAGGAGATATAACTGGAACTGCTGCTGCTCCTGTGGTTGCTGTTGGAGCTATTACAACTGCTAAAATACTTGACGGAACTATTGCAACTATAGACGTTGCAGATGCCGCAATTACTTCGGCTAAAATTGCTAACGGAACCATAGTTAATGCGGACTTAGCAGACAATTCAGTGACTAATACAAAATTAGCCGAAACGATTTTGGTACCCAAAGGAGGAACAGGCGCAACTACCTTAACAGGGTATGTAAAAGGTAACGGTACGAGTGCCATGACAGCTTCTAATACAATACCGGTTGGAGATGTGGTTGACGCACAAACTACAACTAATTTATCTTCTAATATGGTTACTAATACCGGTTCAACCTCAATGTATCCAAGTGTAGCTGCGGTCGAAACATTTGTAGCTAACAATGCAACAGTAGATGCCACTACATCAGTACTTGGTAAAATTCGATTAAATGGTGATTTAGCCGGAACAGGTTCAACTGCTAATGCTCCAATTATTACTGACGCAGCAATTAATACCAGTAAATTAGCTAATAATGCAGTTACGAGTGCAAAAATTACTGATGCTACTATTGTTACTGCAGATTTAGCAGATGGGGTAATTACCAATGCGAAACTTGCAGAAACGATTACTGTTGCTAATGGAGGAACAGGAGCAACAACCTTATCAGGATATGTAAAAGGAAATGGAACAAGTGCTATGACTGCTGCAACTGCTATCCCAGTGGCAGATGTAACAGGCGCTCAAACAGTTGCAAATGTATCGTCTAATATTACCACAGATACAGGTTCAAGTACAAAGTATCCTAGTGTAGCTGCTGTAGAGTCTTATGTGGCAAACAAAACTACGCCTGATGCAACCACCATTTCATTTGGAAAAATTCAGTTGGCAGGTGATTTAGGTGGAGTTGCGGGTTTACCATTAGTGTTGAAATTAAGAACGGTGCCTGTGAGTCCAACAGTGCCAACAACAGGGCAATTATTACAATTTGACGGAACCGCATGGACACCAATAACAATAGGTTCAGTTGTTCGAATGGAAACAGAGGAAATAGCGCCAACAGTAGGACAAACAACTTTCAGTATGTCAAATACCCCTATCGGTAAAGTAGCCTTTTTTATAAATGGGGTACGTGTTCCTAAAGCAGCGATTGCAGTTTCTGGGACTACAATTACTTATACTCCATCTAACAATGGAGGGTATACTATTTTAAGTACGGATAGAATAGCTTTCGATTACATATATTAAAACTTTTTTATAGATAGCAAAAACTCATTTTAATATGAAAAAAATTATATACACTACGGGATTGTTTTTAGTAGGTTTAGCAGCTCAAGCTCAAGAAACCGTTGTCACTAGATCGGGAAAAGAGACTACCGTTAACAAAGACGCATCAAGTTCAGAAAAAGGAAGAATCAAATTGGCTGGTGACCTTGGCGGAACCGCTGATGTTCCGGTAATTTTAGCAGGAGCAATTACCCCTTCCAAAGTGGCGCCAGGTGCTAATAATACCGTTTTTGTTACGGATAATACTGGAACAGTAATTTGGATAAGTAAAACTGCTTTTGGTGCAGTGGCTGATATGATTACAATAGAAGGAGACGGTACAGCTTCAAGTCCTTTTAAAGTAAAAGATCTTAGTATTATTACGGACAAATTAGCCAACAATTCAGTTACAAGCCCTAAGATTGAAGATGGAACTATTGTGACGGCAGATTTAGCAGATGGAAGTATTACCAATGCTAAACTTGGCGAAACGATAACAGTAACCAAAGGAGGTACAGGAGCCAATATGAGTAGCTCAATAGGTTATGTGAAACAAGCGTCTTCTGGAGCTAATTTTACAACAGTAGCTTTAATTCCTGTTACAGAAGTTTCAGGAGCTGTACAAAAAGTAAATGGAAGCACCCCTGATGCCGATGGTAATGTAGCAGTTGCTTTTGGGACAGTTTATACTGGTACTTTAGCAAATAGAGGTACAGTGGTTGCAACCCCTGATAATGGAGATATTTATGTAGTTTCTGGAGACGCCACTACTTCTAATAATGGGAATACCTATATTTACGATGGTACAACATGGCAAGAGGTGACAGTAAACCAATCTTCTTTAGATGCTCGTTATTTAAAATTGGCTGGGGGAACAATGGCAGGGGACATTGATGTTCCAGCAGGTAAAAAGATAGTTATTGCAGACCAAGCAGTAAATGCTACTGACGCTGCTAACAAGGCGTATGTTGATTCTTTGGTTGCTGGAGCAACACCCGATGCTAGTACTACAGTTAAAGGAAAAATACAATTAGCTGGTGATTTAGGAGGAACTGCAGATTTACCAACCGTACCAGGATTAGCTAATAAAGAAAATACAATTACAGTGGGGACTACTAGTCAATATTGGAGAGGAGATAAAACTTGGCAAACCTTAGATAAATCAGCAGTAGGGTTAGGTAATGTTGATAATACGTCAGATGCTAGCAAACCTATATCTTCGGCTACACAAACAGCATTAGATTTGAAAGCGCCTTTGGCGTCTCCGGCATTGACAGGAACACCTACGGCACCTACAGCTACTGCAGGAACTAATACCACTCAAATTGCAACTACGGCATTTGTAACTACGGCTGTTGCTGCCGCTTCAATACCAGATGCTACTACATCGAGCAAGGGAAAAGTAAGATTAGCGGGTGATTTATCAGGAACGGCGGATGCACCAACAGTGCCAGGGCTAGCCACTAAAGAAAATACGATTACAGCAGGAACCACTACTCAATATTGGAGAGGTGACAAAACTTGGCAAACGTTAGATAAGACTGCTGTGGGTTTAGGTAACGTCGATAATACTTCGGATTTGAATAAACCCATATCTTCTGCTACACAAGCTGCATTGGATTTGAAAGCGTCTTTGTCTTCCCCAACATTAACAGGAACACCAGCGGCACCTACAGCTGCTGCTGGAACTAATACTACTCAAATTGCAACTACGGCATTTGTAACATCAGCAATTTCTACAGCTGCAGTGGGGGATGCTACTACTTTAGTAAAAGGAAAAATACAGTTAGGAGGTGATTTAGGAGGTACAGGAACTACTGCTGCTGCACCAATTATTAAAGATGCAGCTATTAGTACAAACAAGTTAGCCGATGATGCAGTAACCAGTGCCAAAATTGTAAATGGAACTGTGGCAACTATAGATTTGGCGGATGCCAGTATTACTAATGCAAAATTAGGAGAAACTGTATCAGTAGCCAAAGGAGGAACAGGAACGACTACGTTGACAGGATATGTTAAAGGTAATGGTACTTCTGCTTTTACATCAGTAGCTTTAATTCCTGTTACAGAAGTCAGCGGTGCAGTTGCTAAAGTAAATGGCAGTACACCCAATGCACTTGGTGAAGTAACCATTGCTTTTGGAACGGTTTTCACAGGAACTTTTGCCAATAGAGCTATTGTAGTTAGTAGTCCAAATAACGGAGATATTTATGTGGTTTCGGGAGATTCGAATTCAGCAAATAATGGGAATACCTATATCTTTGATGGTACTACCTGGCAAGAAGTTACAGCCAATCAAGCTTCATTAGATGCTCGTTATTTAAAATTAGCGGGTGGGACTATGTCAGGAAATATTACTGTACCGACAGGAAAAAAGATAATTATAACAGACCAAGCAGTAAATGCTACTGATGCGGCTAACAAAGCTTATGTAGATGCTCAAATTACCGCTGCTACGCCGGACGCAACTTCTACCGTTAAAGGGAAAATACAATTAGCAGGCGATTTAGGAGGAACTGCAGCAGCACCAACTGTGCCTGGTTTAGCTAATAAAGAAAATGCCATCACGGCTGGAACAGCTGCTCAATATTATAGAGGGGATAAGTCTTGGCAAACCTTAGACAAGACTGCTGTAGGTTTGAACAATGTAGATAATATTTCAGATGTTAATAAACCCATATCTTCTGCTACTCAAGCGGCATTAGATTTGAAAGCGCCTTTGGCTTCTCCAACATTGACTGGTACACCTGCTGCGCCAACAGCTGCATCAGGAACTAATACCGCTCAAATTGCAACCACTGCATTTGTAACTGCAGCAGTTGCAACAGCTACTCCAGATGCTACAACTACTGTTAAAGGTAAAATTAAGTTGGCGGGTGATTTAGGAGGTACAGCAGATTTACCAACTGTACCTGGTTTAGCTTCCAAACAAAATACACTAACATTAACTACTACGGGCTCAGGGGCTGCCACTTTAACAGGAGCCACTTTAAATATTCCTACACCAGCCGCAGGCTCTCCTTTTACCTTGCAAGGGACATCAACTGATGCAGGTTCTGACAAAACTAGTGTGATAGATAGAACTGGAAGCATTGAAGTAAAAAGTGGCTATTTTAAGGCGATTGCAAATGGGAACACTTTTGTTTTAGATCCAACAGAAGCTACTGGACCTAGGTTAAAATTAGGACCCATAGCAATTCCAAATGGTTATTTGGAATTGGGGGCGTACAATTCGATGAATAATTTTGATACCAAAGCAAGAGATTTTAACTTGATGAGTACCGCAAAAAACAATGCTCTTTTTCTAAAAAATGATACTGGATTTATTGGTATTGGAGTAGGGAACCCACTCTCGCTCTTTTCTAATGCAGCAAGTACTACTAATTTTGTTTCTTCTAATAATTCTATACAAAGTACAAATGGTATTTCGTGGTTGAATAGTGCTTCAGGTTATACAGCCTCTCTATATAATTCGAATACAGGAGCTGGAGCAAATGGACTTCAAGTCAAAGTAGCCAATACATCTAATCAAACCATTGCCTTAGAAGTAGGGCAAAATGCAACTTTAAGCGGAACTTCTACACCCTTATTCAATGTATTAGGTAATGGAAATGTAGGTATTGGTACCAATGCTCCAAGTACTAAATTAGAAATTACTTCTGGTACAGCGGGAACATCAGGTTTAAAATTTACCAATTTGACTAATACTGCTTCTACTGTTGCGAGTACTAAATTCTTATCGTTAGATGCTACTGGTAACGTAATTTATGCTACTACTGGTTTAACTTTACCATTGATAACGGCAAATGGAACCAATTCGGCTACAACAGAGGTCAGAGATTACAATACTTGGGCTAACAGAGGTAATGGGTTTTATTTAACTGATCTTGGTGGTGCAATTGGTAATGGGATTCCTAATGTAGGAGCCTATTTTGCTTTGTCACAAGTAGCTAATGGATCAGGGTATTTTGGGCAAACCACGTTAAATGATCAAGGATTTTGGTTTAGAGGTGGTACAACGGCGGAAATAGCTAATAATAAGTGGTTTCGTACCATTTCAGTGAATGCCATATCAAGATTTGCTGCACAATGGGATAATTCGACCAACCATACAATTACATTGAATAATGTGGATAATGGACCTTTAGCTTTTGCAACCAATAATACAGAGAGAATGCGAATTTTAGCTGCTGGAAATGTTGGAATTGCTACTTCAACACCTCAAACATTATTAGATATTGCTCCAAGTGCTGGAGCAAGTTCTATGACAATAGGTACTGTAGGAACTACTGCTAACGACCAAGTTAATATCAACTTTGCAACTAAGTATGATCGTGCGGGAGGAATGGGTACTGCAAATAATAGAGGTTGGCAATTAGGAGCTAGAGGAAATACTTGGGCTAGTCCACAAACCAATGTTTTTTATGCATCCTATTGGGATGGTACTACTTGGACGCAACCATTAACTCTTACTCCTGGCGGACTTGTGGGTATTGGTACTACAACACCTACTTCAAGATTCGAAGTCAATGGATCGGCTACCAATACTGCAGCATTTAACGCAGCAGCTGCAACTACTATTAATTTTGCAGCAAGTAATTTAGCTTATACTACTGCCAGTGCAGGGGCATTTACCTTAACTAATATGAAAGATGGAGGAACCTATACGCTAGCGGTTCAAGGCGCTACCTCTGGGACAGCGAGTTTCACTATAACAAATCCATCAGGAGCTACATTAACGCCTAAATTAGTAAATAACGGACCAACAACTGCAAATAAACACACGCTGTACACCTTTTTAGTAATTGGTACTAACGTGTATGTGTATATGGCAACAGGATTCTAGGAGATGAAGCAAATAGTTTGTTTTTTAGTACTTTTTTTTAATACTGCAAGTTGGGGGCAATTTGTGGGTACACCCTATATTGTTCCTATTGGGTCTTCTTTTCAAAACACTATTGTTTTCCAAGCCACTGGTGGACAACAAACTTGGACAGTACCTGCTGGGGTTACAACAATTGGTGTTGAACTTTTAGGTGCACAAGGTGGAGGAACAAACGCTGGTAAAGGCGGTAAAGTAACCGCGCAACTTACGGTAACACCAGGGGCAACTTTAATTATAGTGGTAGGAATGCAGCCATCCAGCGCTACATCTGTTTATGGTGGTGGAGCAATAGGAGGAACCAATAATGCTTCTACATCAAGAAATGGATTTGCTGGTGGAGGTTTAGCGGGTGTTTACTTAACCTCTGTCTCTCAAGCAAATGTACTTGCAATAGCAGGAGGCGGAGGAGGAAATGAGGGGGTAAATAACCATTTAGGTGGAAATGCGGGTGCTCCTAATGGAACTAATGGCGGTCAAGGAAATTACAGTGGTAAACAAGAAGGAGGTAGAGGAGCTACTCAAAGCGCAGGAGGAGCTGCTGGTCAAGGTTTTGATTCACAAGTAATTGCTCCGCTTGCTGGTACTGCGCTTTTGGGAGGTCGAGGGGCAACCATTGGTACAGCTACATGGCAAGCAGGAGGCGGCGGGGGCGCAGGCTATTTTGGTGGAGGAGGCGGAGCCGGAGGAGGTGCTTCTGCAGGAGCCGGAGGAGGAGGTTCTTCTTTTGTGAATGCTACCGCTGGAACTAATATTATATATACTAGTGGTTTTAATACTGGTCATGGAAAAATTACGATATCCTATTAATCATGAAGCGTTTTATTAATATCATAAAATATGGCTTTTTACTTCTTTTGACAGGAAGTATGCATGCGCAATTTGTGGGTACACCCTATATTGTACCTATTGATAACGGGTTACTTTTAGATAAAGTTGGACTAACTCCTTCATTTGCATTTAGCACCAGAAAGTTGCGCGCAGCTTATACAGGTCCTGCACTTCGTCTACGTAGATCGACCGACAACTCCCAAGTGGATGTAAGATTTGATACAAATGGTGTAGTAAGTGGAAATAGTTTGGTTTCAGTAAGTGTGGTAGGAACAAGTAGTTTAACTGTGGGACAGTCGTTAACCTTAACTGCTTATATGGGTACTGCCCAATTATATGTAACTGTTTGGTGGGATCAAGGAACAAATTACTACAATGGACAGCAGTCAAATACAGCTAGACAACCTTTATTTACGCTTAATTCTGCGGGGGCTAGCAATCAGTATGCTTCCTTGCAATTTACAGGTACGTTAAAGCATAATGTAACGGTTAATCAAACATTAAATACCTTACTCACGAGTGGTATACGAGGGAGTATTTTTTTAAATGCAAAAGTTCAAAATGGAACTTCTAGCAATAATTCATTTGGTCATTCAGATACAGCAGATAATAATATTCGTTGGTCAGCCCATATGAACTGGCCTGACGGTACAAACCAAACGTATACTGATTTTGGATCTATGGAAGGGACTAGAAGTTTTACAAATGATGCTAATGTAGGTTTAAACAAATACAAACAATATACTATGATTAGATTATCAAGTAGTAAAATAGTACGCGTAAGTGGCGTCGATAAAAACAATACAAACCTTAGCTTAACATCTAGAACTTGGAAGGCCAATTCTACTTTTGGGGTAGGATTAACAACTGGTTCATTGGACGTTTCTTTTAGCCAAAATGGATTTACAGGTAATATGTCAGAATTTGTGTTGTTTAACACAGATCTTACGGCAGCGCAATTCCAATTACTAGAGCAAAATCAATTGTCTTTTTGGGGGAGTTATTAATTTTTCTTCTCTAATTGTTCTATAATTTTAGAGTAATTTTCTGGGCCTACTTTTTTAGCAATGATTTTTTTGTCTTGGTCTAGTAGGTAGATTACAGGAGTTTGTCTTACATTGTACAAGGTTTGAAAATCGACATCTTCTTTAGTATAATTGCCTGTAACCACAGGAGCAGGATATACGTTAGTCCAATTTGATAGTTTTTCTTTTTCAATAAATTCTTTCCATTTCACCATTTCATTGGTATTGTTGTTTACTGCAAAAACGACAACTCCTTTTTGTTTCCATTCGGTTTCATACAATTGGTGCATTTTAGGAATCTCGGTAGCACAATGTCCACAGGTGGGATCCCAAAAAGCAACAACGGTATATTTAGCTTTAATGTCATACAAGTCAATTCGTTTTTGGTCTTGGGTAAGCATGTACAGATTACGTCCTTTGTCTCCCACTAAATTATCTTTGATGCTAGATACTTTGAATTTAAAAAACTCTTTTTGTTTGAGTTGTAACCAAGCAAATTCTTTGTTCTTGAAATAGGTATTGTAAATATTGATGAACACTCGATCCATCCCCATAATCTTAGGTTCAGAATACAAATCGACAAAATGCAAACTCAAGTATTTGAACACGTCGCCGTTGGGTAGGTCGGTATTATTCAAGATTTGGATTATTTCCGAAGTGACAGCCTCAGGAGTTACAGGAACAAAAGAATTGAAATAAGTTGCGATGCGGTTTTCTAAAAAGGGATTGCGCAATAATCGATTGTCTTTAAAGTCAACCCCATCAAAAAAATGCTTTTTCAAATACGCAATAGAATCCGTTTTAGTAGCAAGTTTTTCTTCCTCTGGTTTGTTTAAAAAATTATCAATAGGTTGACTCATTTTGAATAGCAATGCCAAAGTATTAGTTGGATTGGACTGAATATAGTTGTTTTTATATACATTAATTTCGTTTTGAATTTTCTTCAAGTCTTTAATAACAACAGTGCTATCTTGTTTTGTTTTTTTATCGGCTAAACTTTTTTCTAAAACTTTGATTCCTTCCATTTTAGTTTTGAAAAAAGAATTGAACGTATTAAAATCTTGATTTAAAACAGAATTGTTTACAACCAATGTTTTATCAGATGGGTTAGTAACCTGAATAGCAAATTTTTGATTGGTATCCATCATGAATTCCAATTCTATTTTTTTGTCAGTAGTCACTAGCATATAAAGTCCTTCAACGTATTTCTGGTCTTTTTTGAATACTAATTTACCGTCAGCAGTTCCTTTTACAGAGTCTAATAAGGTTTGGTATTTACCATAGTGACTGGCTAAATAATACATTTTGTTGCTGTATTCAGAAGATTGAAATTCAATTAGGCTTTGAGGCGCTGTTTTTTTGGCTTGTGCCAAAACAGAAAATGAAGTGATAAAAACTAAAAAAGTACAAACTATAGATTGGGTTTTCATAAATGTAAAAGTTGTTTGTTAGTGTTCCTATATGTTATCACCTTTTATTTATTGGTATTATCTTGATCAAACTTGTGATTAATGGCGATTTCATAAATGTTTAATTTTTTCAAAAATAAGAATTTCAGTTGGTATACAATTTAACGAAATCAAATTTAATAGAACTGGTAGTAAAGAGTCAAAAAAAAGAAATACTTTTAACAGATAATTATTAGAATATTGTACTATGCGTCTGGTTTTATCTTTTTTTTTAGTGATTTTCTTTTCAACAACAACCCTGCTTCAGGCTCAGAATGAAGAATCGATTGCTGATTCGACTTTTGTTAATCTAAAAGACTACAGTGCTGATTTTGTATACGATATGAAATACGCCACAACAGATAATTTCTTAAAAGCACAGGTATATGATTGTGCGGAATGCTTTTTACGTTTAAAAACAGTGAAAGCTTTAGTAAAAGCTAACTCAAAATTCATTCAGAAAGGCTACCGTATTAAAATTTTTGATTGTTATCGTCCTTTGGATATCCAAAAAAGAATGTGGAAAATCGTTTCTAACCCTGAATATGTAGCTAATCCAGCCAAAGGCTCCATACACAATAGAGGAGGTGCGGTTGATATCACGATAGTTGACGCTAATGGCAAAGAGTTGGATATGGGAACTACCTTTGATTTTTTTGGACCTGAAGCCAGTCATTATTATGAAAATCTTACTGATGAGGTAAAGCAAAATAGACTTCTCCTCAAAAAAATAATGAAAAAAAGTAATTTTATTTCTTTTGATTCAGAGTGGTGGCATTATAATTTAAAAAAAGCTTCAAAAGATAAAGTGGCTAACACCAAATGGGAATGCAATTAAATCAACTTTAATCTTAGTTATTTAGCGCAGTCAATGTTTTGAATAAAGTAGGTTTCGGGTTCGTACACTTCGTTATTCAACTCCGATGTGAATTGTTTTTTAAGAACGTAATCTTCAGTGTCCGTTAAGTACTTGATACGCATCATAGAAACAGGAGATTTTTTCAATTCTTCAAAACTATCTTTCATAAACATAAAAGTTCCAGTTGTCAAACGGTTGTCAAACCCTTTATCGTTTCTAAGCATACTTCCACAATTTTCCTGATCTGTATGAATTAGCGTAACTACCTTTCCGTTATTGAGTTGTAAAAATAGTTTTGAATTTTTATCAAAACAATTGGCTTTCATAAATTCTTTACTTTTTTGAATCAATTGAACGTTCAATAAAGGCATTCCGTCAGCAACAGCCAAAGAAAAGAAAATATAACTTGAAGTTTCTCCAAAGTTTTTCTCTGCAATCATGTATTCCTTAGTCGACTTATAGGTGCCAATAGAATCGGTTATATTAGTAGTATATTCACAAGGGTTTTGTCCGAATGATTGTAAACTAAATAAAAATATAGCGATAGCAAGTAGGTGTTTCATGTTTATTTTATTTTGGCGCAAATTAAAACTATTTTATCATTATTCATATCGGTTGTAAAAAAACAATACAAATTACCACCTTCTTTAATTTTCCATTTTTTACGAATTGCGTCTACGGTTTCTGGAAAGTTACGAGTGGTAATATTTCCTTTTGAATTTTCCAAATGAGTTTTGAGTTCTTTTTTAGAGTAGGGAATAGTATGCTGTATTTCAAAAACACGCCCTGGAAAATCTATCAGTTCGTTAGACGTATAGAGATGGGAATGTTTGTGGAGTTTGTCTAACGAATAAGTGGTAGCCACTTCATTGAAACCGCCTGATTTCATTACGGCACTATTGGGTTCGAATAAATAGCGTTTTGGTAACGAATAATTTACTGCTGTACTTTCTTCGTTGAGCATAAATTCAAAAGTATCAGTTTTGTCTTTATTGATATTTACCGTTTTGATAGTGGTATCGCCTTCATAGTTTTTGTGTAATTCCCAAAGCAATTCTTTTACTTCGTTTTCCAAAGCAACAATATGTATTGTTTTTACATTTTTTAGCTCGGATAGTCCAGCTGCAATATCTAGCAATGGCGCTGTTTTTATTAAAATTTTTTCTGATTTTTCAAAGTATAAATCTAAATTTTCAGGAACATTCGGTAAACAATCTTTTAGCATAAAAACTTTGCCTTTGGCATCATTGCGACGTGACGGATCAATGTAGATCCAATCCCATTTTACAGCTGTTGATTGTAAAGTAGTCATACTATCTCCTGCAAAACATTCAATATTAGTAATTCCTAATTGCTTACAATTGTGTTTGACAATTTCCGATAAATCCGAATTGATTTCGCAATGCGTTACGGTTTTTATTTTTTTAGCAAAGTAATAATCATCCACGCCTAAACCTCCCGTTAAGTCTATTAGGCTATCTCCTTCGATAATTCCCGACTTGTATTCGGCTGTTCTTTCTGAAGAAGTTTGCTCTACTGAAACCTTGGAAGGATAAATAATGTTGGCAGTTTTGAACCAGGTGGGTAATTTTTCTTTTGCCTTGGTCTTGGCTTCAATTTGGTTCAAAATAGTTATCCATTCTACTTCAGGAAATGGATTTTTTTGAAGCGCTAATTTAGCAATACTGATTCCAATTTTATCTTCGATAAATTGCTGGATAGTAGGATTTAAGAGCGGTAAATCCAAGACTAAATGTTTTTAGTTAATAATTGAATCACTACATTATTTGGAAAAAATTCTTTCCCAATAACTTTCAAAATAGTGTATAAAGGCACAGCGATCACCATTCCTAAAATTCCAAATAGAAAACCTGCAATTAAAATCACTAAGAATATTTCTAACGGAAGTGAACTGACACTTTTTGAAAAAATTAAAGGTTGTGATACGTTATTATCAATAAGCTGTACAATCCAAAAACCAATTAAAATATAAATAGTTGTTGGTAAGGTTTCCGTTTGAAAATCATTTCCTAAATGACTAATCATAGTTAAAATGGCAGCAATTACAGATGCAATTAATGGACCAACATAAGGAATAATGTTAAGTACCGCGCACAAAAATGCAATGATAAATGCATTAGAAATTCCAAAAATAGACAAAACGATTAAGTATAGAATAAACACTATCCCTAATTGTAATAATAAACCAATGAAGTAACGAGACAATAAATGATTGATTTTATCTAACGAATTGATGATGGGCGCTTCATGTGTGTCTGGAATTAGTTTTTTTAAGTTTTCGGTGAAATAGACCTTGTCCTTGAGGAAGAAAAAAGTAATAAAAAATACAGAAGCCAATCCAACACCAAAACTACTGATGGTGTTAAGAATAGTATTCAATAATTCAGGTACAAAATTGAAATCTATTTTAGAACTGAAGTTGGTTTCTTTTAAAAATCGAGCAGAATCAATATTGTGATTGTCTAAGAAAACTACAATTTGATGAAGTAATTGATTGATATTTTGCTCAATTTTAGTCGTATTAAGTAAAGATAGACTTTCGCTTTGGGAAAGAATTAAGGGGATAAATAAAGAAATGAATCCTATGATAAGGAGGAAAAAGAAAAGCAATGTAGCTACAGTTGCAAGACTATTTGGAAATCGCAATCTAGTTTTCAAAAAACTCATTATAGGTTTTCCAATTAGAGTGAGAATCAAAGACACTAAAAGGTAAATAAGTACCGATTGAATTTGGTATAAAAAATAAAGAGCAATAGCTATAAAAACTAAAGTTCCAATAGATCTTAAAATACCGTTAGCAATTGTTTTTGATGTAATCATTTCAAATGTATTGAATTAAGTTATAAAGATAAGAAAAGAATTAAAGAAGTTTTTTGAACTCTTATGTTTTATTATGCCTTTAACTTATTTGTAATTTCATACAAGGCAATACTCGTGGCTTGAACAACATTCATGCTGCTATTAGAGCCGTACATATTGATATGGGTAATTTGGTTGGCAATAGCTAGGAGTGATTCGCTAATACCTGCAATTTCACTTCCTAATATCAAAGCTATTTGTTTCGTTTTAAGCACTTCCACTTCATTAATAGGTTTGCTTGTATCGGCTATTTCTAATGCAATAATTTCGTATTTGTTTTCCAATAAATAATCAACAGCTGTTTTTGTATCTTCAATAACTGTGTAGGGAACTTGTAGATGGGTACTTCGAGACGTTTTATTTATTTTTCTTGGTGTTAAAGGAATGTCTTTGCCAATGAAAATAATTTTTTCGATACCAAAAGCTTCTGCAATTCGGAACAACGAGCCGATATTTTGTTGAAAATAAATATGATCACAAACTAAGGTGATTGGGAAGTTCTTCTTTTCGAAATCGGTATTTTCGTGAGTAAGTTGCATTAATTATTGAAAATGTAGTTGATAATATTGGCTCCCATTTTTAGAGCTTTTTGGCGCGCTTCCAAAGGGTCGTTATTGACTTCGGCATCTTCCCATCCATCTCCTAAATCACATTCAAATGTATACAATAACACCAAGCGATTTTTAATGAATATTCCAAATGCTTGTGGGCGTTTATTATCGTGTTCGTGGATTTTAGGTAAGCCATTGGGGAAAGAAAAAGGCTTTTGAAAAATTGCATGATTGGCAGGAATTTCAATTAACTCATTCGATGGAAAAAGTTTTTTGATGGCTTTTCGGATGTATTCGTTCATACCATAATTATCATCTATGTGTAGAAATCCGCCAGAATTTAAATAGTTTCTAAGATTAGTTTCTTCTTCAGGATTAAAAACTACATTTCCGTGTCCCGTAATGTGGATGTAAGGATAACTAAAAATATCAGGGCTGTTGGATTCAACAGTCGCTGGTTTTGATTTGATTTTGGTAGCAATAGTGGAATTACAAAACTTAATTAAATTAGGCAAAGAGGTAGGATTAGCATACCAATCTCCGCCACCATGGTATTTGACCAAAGCAATTTCTTGTGAAAAACCTTGAAATGAAAGCAATAACAATAAGAAACAGATTTTTCTCATAGTCTAAATTTAGTACTCATTTACATAAACCACGCTATGACAAGCAACTACTGCAGCAGTTTCTGTGCGTAATCGTGTATTCCCTAATGAAACGGGAATGTATTTTTGTTCCAATGCCAATGCAATTTCTTTCTCTGAAAAATCACCTTCAGGCCCAATTAATACGGTTACATTTTGATTGGGTTGTACAACAGATTTTAATGTTTTTTTAGCTGTTTCTTCACAATGTGCGATGAGTTGCAGTCCTTCGTTTTGTTGTTTTACAAACTCTTTAAACGAAATAGCCGGATTCAGTTTAGGCAAATACAATTCGTTAGATTGCTTCATGGCTGAAAGAATAATTTTTTCAAAACGGTCCTTATTGATTACTTTTCGTTCAGAGCGATCGCAAATAACAGGAGTGATTTCTTGAATGCCAATTTCAGTTGCTTTTTCCAAAAACCATTCATAACGATCATTCATTTTGGTAGGAGCAACAGCTAAATGCAATTTAAAAGGAGATGGGGCTTTTATTTCAAAAGATACCATTTGAACGGTACACTTCGAATCGGAAGCTAAAGTAATTTCGGTTTTAAATAAACACCCTAAACCATTCGTTACAAACAATATATCACCATCTTTCTTACGCAATACTTTAATAATGTGTTTACTTTCTTCTCTATCAAAAGTAAAGCTTTCTGTAGTTTCGTTTATGGTAGGATTATAAAATAATTGCATAATTTTAGAATTGAATTCGTGCTTTTGAAACTACTGATGAAGTTTCAAAATGTTCGGATAAAAACTTTTGATAACCTACAATTCCAATCATTGCAGCATTATCGGTGGTATATTCAAATTTAGGAATGAAAGTTTTCCATCCGTATTTATTTTCTGCTTCTTTAAGCGTCTTGCGAATACCTGAATTAGCTGAAACTCCTCCGCCAATTGCGATTTGTTTGATTCCAGTTTCTTTGACAGCCAATTTCAACTTATCCATCAAAATTTCAATAATGGTATGCTGAATAGAAGCACATATATCATTAGTGTTTTCCTCTATAAAATTCGGATTTTCCAGTTTTTTCTTTTGGATAAAATATAAAATAGCTGTTTTTAAACCCGAAAAACTGAAATCCAATCCAGGTACTTTAGGTTTGGTAAATGGAAAAGCTTTCGGGTTTCCTAATTGAGCGTATTTGTCTACCAAAGGTCCGCCAGGATAAGGCAGGCCTAATATCTTTGCACTTTTATCAAAAGCTTCGCCAACAGCATCATCAGTAGTTTCTCCAATAATAGTCATGTCAAAAAAGCCATCTACACGAACAATTTGCGTATGGCCTCCACTAATTGTCAAAGCCAAAAAGGGAAATTCTGGTTTTTCAAATCCTTCTTCATCAATAAAATGAGCTAAAATGTGTGCGTGCATGTGATTGACAGCAATTAAAGGAATTTGCAAAGCCAAAGCTAACGATTTAGCAAAAGAACTTCCTACAAGCAACGAGCCCATTAATCCTGGACCTTGAGTGAATGCAATTGCAGAGAGCTGTTCTTTTTGTACATTCGCTTTACGCAAAGCAGCTTCGATTACGGGAACTATATTTTGCTGATGAGCTCTTGAGGCTAATTCAGGCACAACACCTCCATATTGATTATGAATGAGCTGATTAGCAACAATATTGGAGAGTACTTTGTCGTTGTGTAAAACGGCTGCAGCGGTATCGTCGCAAGAACTTTCGATGGCAAGAATAAAAACCTCGGAATTTTGCATAAAAAAGCGCGAATTTTAAATTATATTTGGCATTCTGTTTCTATTTCACAGAGCAGCCAAAATTAAAGAATTTTATTTAATGCGACTCTCTTTGCGTGGTCAAATTAGAATTTAAAAGGATTAAATTATCAACCGTATCGAAAACGTCAAAAAAATAGTATCTCGTTCGTTAATTGGATTTGTACTCCTTGTACTTGTTCTTGCCATTGCATTGAGTTTACCTGTAGTTCAAACTAAGATTGCGAAGTCATTTATGAATTCAATTAATAAGGACTTTGGTACGGATATTTCGATTGATCAAGTAGCGATTTCTCCTTTTGGCGGAGTAAAGTTTAAAAAGGTGTTAATTCGAGACCATCATAAAGATACCTTGATTTACGCCGACCGAATTAAGACAACTATTTTAGATGGTAATAAATTAGTTGATGGCGATTTGATTTTTAGTGATTTGCTTTTGGATGGTTTGTTATTCAATCTAAAGACTTATAAAAAAGAAAAGTTAACCAATTTAGATGTTTTCATCAATGCTTTTGGAGAAGATACAACTTCAACAGGGAAACATTTTTTATTGACTGCTAAAGCGGCTAAGATTACCCGAGGACATTTTATTTTGACGGATGAAAATAGAGTAATCCCTAAAGACCTTGATTTTACCAAATTCAATATTCAACTTTCTGATTTTAAATTGTATGGTCCGGATGTAAACACTACGATACTTAAATCTTCTTTTTTGGATCATCGCGGAGTATATGTTAAAAAGTTAAGTGGAGTATTTAGTTATACTAAAAAACAAATCAAATTAACCAAGTTAGAGGCGATTACTAGAGAAAACTCTGAAATTAAGGCAAACATAGCCTTGAATTATAAAATAGAAGATTTTGCTGATTTTAATAATAAAGTGCAATTTGATGTGCAATTAGCCTCATCAACTTTAGCTTCAAATGATATTCGTTGTTTTTATAAAGAATTAGGTAAAAATCAATTTTTCTATATTAAATCTAATCTTGCAGGAACACTGAACGATTTAAAGTTAAGTCAATTGAATCTTGTAGATTCTCGAAAAAGTAAAATGATTGGTGCGATTCGCTTTAAAAATTTGTTTCCAGCAAAAGGAAAATCTTTTTACATGAAAGCGAAGTTCAATAATTTGTCTTCGAGTTATTCTAATTTAGTGATTTTATTACCCAATGTGTTAGGAAAATCATTGCCTCTTGAGATTAAACGATTGGGTCAATTTACTATTGTTGGTAAAACAGAATTGACTACAGAGAGTATTGATGCTGATTTTACTATGGCTACGGCATTAGGAAAAGTAAAATCTAATTTTGTAATGCATTCCATTGATTTTATTGATAAAGCCTCTTACACAGGAAATGTAATTCTGGAAAAATTTAATGTAGGTGCATTAGTAGATCAGAAAGAATTAGGTGATGTAAGTTTGAATTTAGCAGTTGATGGTATTGGTTTTACTGAGAAATATTTGAATACTCAAATTAAGGGAGCTATTTCAAAATTGGATTATAATAATTATTCTTATAGTAATTTAGAAGTTGATGGTAATTTTAAAATGCCAATTTATAAGGGAAAGGTTGTTGTCAAGGATCAAAATTTAGATTTGACTTTTGATGGATTAGTAGATTGGTCAAAAAAAGACAGACGATTTGATTTTCATATAGGCATAGCTAATGCTAATCTACATCAATTGAAATTCACTAATGACAAAACCTCTTTATTGAAAGGAGATATTGTGGTTCAAGTGGAGGGAAACAGTTTTGATAATTTACAAGGCGATGTTTTTGTTAATCAAACCACCTACAGTAATTCAAAATCAACTTATTTCTTTGATGATTTTGCAATAAAATCAACTTTTAACAGTGGTGGAATTCGGACAATAGAGGTTAATTCCCCAGATATAGTTGAAGGGAAATTAGAGGGGAAATACAAATTCAATCAATTACGAAAATTAGTAGAGAATTCATTAGGTAGTTTGTATACCAACTATAAACCAAATCATGTCGATAAAGGACAGTTTTTAAATTTTGATTTTTCCATTAATAATAAAATTGTTGAGGTTCTTTTTCCTAAAGTTTCGATTGGAGAGAATACAAAGGTGAGAGGTATAATTAATTCAGATAAAAATGAATTCAAATTTAAATTTAATTCACCTCAAATAGTAGCATCAGAAAATACATTAGATAATGTCCGACTGAATATTGATAATAAAAATCCATTATACAATGCTTATGTTGAAATGGATTCTATTAAATCCAAGTATTATAAAATACGTGATTTTAGTCTGATCAACGTTACTATGAAAGATTCGTTGTTTTTTCGTACAGAGTTTAAAGGTGGAGATAGAGGAGAAGATTATTTCAATTTGAACTTATATCACACAATAAATAAAGATAAGAAAAATGTAGTAGGTGTCAGCAAGTCTGAAGTTAAGTTTAAAGACTATTTATGGTTTTTAAATGAAAATGATACAGAAGATAACAGAATTGTTTTTGATAAAGATTTAAAAGAGTTTGCTATAGAGGATATTGTTTTGTCTCATGAAAATCAACGAATTGAATTGCTCGGGGCAATTAGAGGTGGAGATTATAAAGACTTAAGATTAATTTTCAAAGATGTAAATCTAAATAAGATTACCCCAGAAGATGATCTGTTTGTTTTTGATGGAAATATTAATGGGGCTATTAACTTTAAACAAGATAAAGCAGTTTATAGACCTACGGCATCATTAATTATAGACCAATTGCAATTAAACAAAACGAATCTTGGTATTCTGGAGTTTGATATCGAGGGAGATCAAAGCTTAACTAATTTTGCTATTAATTCAACAATAAAAAATGATGGTTTTGAATCATTTAATGCCGGTGGAAATTTAGAAATTCAAAATAATGAAACGCTACTTGATTTACGGGTTAAATTTGATGAGTTTAAATTGGCTACTCTTGGTTCAATAGGAGGGGAAGTTCTATCAAATATACGGGGTTTAGTTTCTGGTAACGCTACAATTCAAGGTAATGTTAATGCTCCTGAAATTAATGGACGTCTTTATTTAGATAAAGCAGGAATGAGTATTCCATATATTGGAGTAGATTATGAGTTGGCTCCTAGAACCATTGTGGATGTAACAGATGAGAAATTTCTATTTAGAAATAATTTATTGACCGATACTAAGTATAGTACTAAAGGATTGCTTAATGGAAATATAGAGCATAAGAATTTTTCTAATTGGAAATTAGATTTAGGGATTGCTTCAAAACGATTGTTAGCATTGGACACTAAAGATAGTGAAGATGCTGCCTATTTTGGCACTGCATTTATTAATGGTTCAGCAACAATACAAGGTTTAACAAATAGTCTTTTCATTGTGGTGGATGCTAAATCTGAAAAAGGGACTTCAATAAAAATTCCAATTAATAATTCCGAAAGTATAAGTGAAAATTCCTTTTTACATTTTATCACTCCAAAGGAAAAATTTAATTTACAAAAAGGAATTATAGAAAAAGTTAGAGACTACAATGGTTTAGAATTAGAGTTTGATTTTAATATTACTCCTGATGCTGAAGTTGAAGTTATATTGGATAGAACCTCGGGACACGGAATGAAAGGTAAAGGAAATGGTTCTCTTTTATTTAAAATTAATACCTTGGGTAAATTCAATATGTGGGGAGATTTCCAGGCCTACGAAGGGACTTATAATTTTAGAACAACGGGTATCAATAAACGCTTTACTGTTAAAAAAGGAGGTTCTATTTCTTGGGATGGAAATCCGTTGAAGGCACAACTTAATTTAGAAGCCGTATATAAAACTACAGCTAATCCATCATTATTGATTGACAATTCTTCATTTAATAAAAAAGTTCCCGTTGAGGTTGTGATTGGAATTAGAGGAGATTTGATGAGTCCTGACCCTGATTTTAACATCGATTTCCCAACTGTGAGTTCAGTATTAAAATCAGAAATACAAACCAAATTGTATGATAAAGAAGTGCGTCAAACACAAGCTTTGTATTTGCTATCAACTGGAAGCTTCTTAAGTTCGGAGGGTATGAGTCAAAGCGACTTGTCAGGGAGTTTATTTGAAACAGCAACAGGTTTATTGGGCGATGTGATCAAATCTGAAGATGAAAAGTTTAATGTAGGGATTAACGTAGTGGGAGCAGATAGACGTTTAGGTAAAGAGACAGATGGACGTTTTGAAGCTTCTATATCATCAAAAATTAACGAAAGAATTACTTTTAATGGTAAGTTAGGAGTTCCTTTTGGAGGAATCAATCAAACTGCATTTATTGGGAATGTTGAATTGCTTTGGAGATTAAACGAAGAAGGTACCTTGAATGGGCGTATTTTTAATAAAGAGAATGATATCAATTATATTGGACAAGGAATCGGTTATACGCAGGGACTAGGTTTTACTTATGAAGTAGATTTTGATACTTTTCAAGAATTGATTCAAAAAATGTTCAAGAAAAAAAGGGTGATTCAAACAATACCTGCGGAGTATCTAGATCAGGATTCAGATATGACTCCTGATTTCATAAATTTCTCCAATTCCAAAAAATCTACAAAGGAACAACCAAAACTAAATCGAGAGGGAAGGGTTCCAGAAGAGGACTAAATAATATCGCAATTGATTTATCATCAAAATATAACTAAATAATTACATTTTATTAAAAAAACAGTATTTTTAATTCTCTAATTTAAAACTTATTAACGAAAACGTTTGAATTTTAAATAGTTCTATAATTAATTAAATACATCGCTTTGAAACTAATTCGCGTTTACTAATTTAGCGCCAAATACAAACAATAATGCCAAACAAAATAAGAAAAATAGGTGTTTTAACTTCAGGTGGCGATTCGCCAGGAATGAATGCTGCTATCCGTTCAGTTGTAAGAACTTGTGCTTTCCATAACATTGGATGTATTGGGATTTACAGAGGATATCAAGGTATGATTGAAGGTGATTTTAAAGAAATGGGGCCTCGTACGGTTAATAATATTATTAATAAAGGCGGTACTATTTTAAAGTCGGCTCGTTCAATGGAATTCAAAACTCCAGAAGGCAGAAAAAAAGCCTACGATAATTTAGTAAAAGCTGAAATTGATGCTTTTGTTGTTATTGGTGGAGATGGAAGTTTCACTGGTGCTTTGTTATTTAATACAGAATATAATTTTCCTGTAATTGGAATTCCAGGTACAATTGATAATGATATTTTTGGCACAAGTCATACTTTAGGGTATGATACAGCTTTGAATACTGTAGTTGAAGTAATTGATAAAATTCGTGATACAGCAAGTTCTCATAACCGATTATTTTTAGTTGAAGTTATGGGTCGTGATGCTGGACATATTGCATTAAATGCAGGTATTGGAGCGGGAGCTGAAGAGATTTTAATACCAGAAGAAGACATGGGATTAGATCGCTTGTTGGATTCTCTTAAAAAGAGTAAAGCAGCAGGTAAATCATCTAGTATTGTTGTTATTGCTGAAGGAGATAAAATTGGAAAAAGCGTTTTCGAACTAAAAGATTATGTTGAATCTAATTTGCCTGAATACGATGTTAGAGTTTCTGTTTTAGGACACATGCAAAGAGGAGGTTCTCCATCTTGTTTTGATAGAGTATTAGCAAGTAGACTTGGAGTAAAAGCAGTTGAGTCTTTATTAGAAGGGAAATCCAACTACATGGCAGGTATCAATCAAGATAAAATTACATTAACACCACTAGATCAGGCAATTAAAGGTCATACTGAAATAGACCGAGAATTGTTACGTGTTTCAGATATTGTATCAATATAGTTAATATCAGTTTTTTTATAAAAAACTAAATATATAAATCACACTAAATAAACTAAATCTAAAATTAAATTAAAATGTCAAAAGTAAAATTAGGAATAAACGGTTTCGGAAGAATTGGAAGAATCGTTTTTAGAGAGTCTTTCAACAGAGATAATGTTGAGGTAGT
>CAYWFQ010000025.1:0-24323 GCA_964457505.1 uncultured Flavobacterium sp. | reverse complement strand
CTTTTGGTAGCGAGGACGGGAGTTGAACCCGTGACCTCAGGGTTATGAATCCTGCGCTCTAACCAACTGAGCTACCTCGCCATTTTTATAGGTCATGCATCTCTCAATGCGGGTGCAAATATAGAAATAATAATAATGTTTGCAAGTATAAAATGATAAAAAAAATATTTTTAAAAACGCTTTTTTATTGAGTTTATATTCTATATATTTCACAAAAAATTAATTAGTATTCATGGATTCAAAAGTACGTTACGAGATAGAGTTTCCCATCAATTCTTCCCCTCAATTATTGTATCAATATATTTCTACACCTTCAGGATTGTCGGAGTGGTTTGCAGATAACGTTAATTCACGGGGTGAATTTTTTACGTTCATTTGGAATGATTCTGAAGAAAAAGCTAGATTAGCTTCAAAAAAATCAGGAGAGAAAGTAAAATTCAAATGGGTAGATGATAACAATAAAGACACAGAGTACTTTTTTGAACTGCATATTCTTGAGGATGAAATCACTAAGGATGTTTCGTTACTAGTAATTGATTTTGCTCCAAATGACGAATTAGATGAGGCGAAACAGTTGTGGGAAAATCAAATTTCTGATTTGAAACATCTTATCGGATCAGTATAATAAATTGTATTTTATAACTTATATTTGCCCTGAACAAAATCAGGGCTTTTTTTATGATTAATTGGAACGGAGAGAATAGTACTCAAGAGAATATTTTAACACAAAATCGCGCTTTTTTATATGGCGATGCGGTTTTTGAAACCCTAAAAATTGTAAATGGGAAAATTCTCTTTTTAGAAGATCACTATTTTAGATTGATGGCTTCGATGCGAATTCTTAGAATGGAAATTCCAATGAATTTTACCATGGAATATTTTGAAGAACAACTACTTTCTGTGGTTGAAAGTAATGGTTATTCAAGTTCTGCTCGTGCGCGTATTACCGTTTATCGTAACGATGGCGGTTATTATTTGCCTACTACCAACGAAATCTCGTTTTTAATTCATACCAGTCCTTTAGAAAATCAATCCTATGTGTGGGAAGAAAAAATATGTGAGGTAGATTTATACAAAGATTTCTACATTAGTAAACAATTAATTTCCTCACTAAAAACGACCAATAAAGTACTACATGTTACTGCGAGTATTTATGCTGATGAAAACGGCTACGATAATTGTATTTTGTTAAATGACGCTAAAAATGTAGTTGAGGTATTACAAGGAAATTTGTTTATGTTAATTGGAAACAAGTTAATTACACCTCCAGTTTCGGAAGGCTGTATTAACGGAATTCTAAGAAAACAAGTACTTGCGTTGGCTAAGAAAATCGACGGTCTTGAAGTAGTCGAAGACGTGATTTCTCCATTTGACTTACAAAAAGCAGATGAGTTGTTTTATACCAATGTGATTAAAGGAATTCAGTCGATTACCAAGTACAGAAAAAAAGAATTTGCGACTAAAACAGCTAAAATTCTAGTGCAAAAGTTGAACGAATTGATTGCGAATTAATTCAAATATGGATCATCTGGAGCATTGGACCAAATAAGATAATCTCCACCTAATTCTATAATTTTCTCTTTCCAAAATTGAGTAGTTGATTTCCCTATGATTTTATTTTCATAACTATTGGTTGTAGCTATCCAGGAATTTTGTTCCATTTCATTCTCTAGTTGTGCTACATCCCAACCCGTGTAACCTAAGAAAAAACGAATATTATTTTTGTTTATTTGTTGTTGGTTAATTAATTCTTTAACCGAATCAAAGCAACCTCCCCAATAAATTCCATTCGAAATTTCAATACTATTAGGGATTTGATCAGGGACATCATGAATAAAATATAAATTATCTTGTTCTACAGGTCCGCCATTGTAGATTTTGAAAGTAGCGTTAATTTCGGGAAGTAAATCGTTGATAGTGTATTTTAGTGGTTTGTTAATAATAAAACCCACTGAGCCCTCGTGATTGTGCGCTGTTAATAATACTACAGCTCTAGCAAAAGAGGCATCGCCAATTATATAAGGATCGGCTATCAAAAGTTGACCTTTCTTTAATTTTGCTGAAATCATGGCTTTAATTTTGATTAAAATTAACAATAAAAATCATATCTATTGAAATTTATCCAATTAAAGGTAAAAAAAAACCTTCCAAAAGGAAGGTTAATTTTATATCAGGAAAACTAGATTAGTTTACAGCTCCTTCTAATTCAGCTCCAGCTTTGAATTTTACTACATTTTTAGCAGCGATTTTGATAGTTTTTCCAGTTTGTGGATTTCTACCATCTCTTGCAGCTCTGTTAGATACTGACCAAGATCCGAAACCTACTAAAGAAACTCTTCCACCTTTTTTCAAAGTACCACTTACGTTTCCTAAAAATGATTCTAAAGCCAATTTTGCAGCTGCTTTAGTAATTCCTGCGTCAGCAGCGATAGCGTCGATTAATTCTGATTTGTTCATAATAAATGTTTTATTAATTGTTGGTTAAAAAAAAATTGTTAAACAAATTTAGCAGGAAATCCTTTCTGTGCAAGGGAAAAATACATTTTAGGGTTATTTTGTTAATAACTTCGGGTTTTTGTTCATAAAGCAGCGCTTTTTTCTTCCGAAAACGTAATAAATACTCAGTCTCCCGAGTGTTAATAGGCTTTGGCATTTTCGGTAAACTGAATTCCATTCAATAATTCGGTAGTTGTCATTTTCTTTTTTCCTGGAAACTGCAAACTCTGAATTTGAATAAAACCATCTTGAACCGCTACCTTCATTTCTTTTTTGGTACATACCAATTGGCCTACAGCTAAAGAATGTGCTTCCTTTATACTACTTGCTTCATATATTTTAATATTCCATTCTTCTCCTTTGTCGCCAAAGAAACACCAAGCTGCTGGATACGGACTCAAACCTCTAATTAGGTTATGGATGTCTGAGGCTGGTTTGGTCCAATCGATTTTACAGTTTTCTTTATTGAGTTTATACGCTGTTTTTATTTCAGCAGTATCTTGTTGAATAGTTGTATTTACTTTTCCTTTTTCAAGTAATGTTAAAGTTTGAATTACCGTTTCGCTACCCAATTGCATTAATCGGTCATGTAATTTTCCTGCTGATTCGCTTCCGCCAATAGTAGTTTCAGCATTCAATATCATAGCACCCGTGTCAATTTTATCATCAATAAAGAATGTAGTTACACCTGTTTTGGTTTCGCCATTGATAATTGCCCAATTGATAGGCGCTGCACCACGGTAGTTGGGTAGGAGCGAAGCATGAAGATTGAAAGTGCCCAATGACGGCATTTCCCAAACTACTTTAGGCAACATCCTAAAAGCAACTACGATTTGTAAGTTGGCGTTTAATGCTTTTAATTCGGCTAAAAAACTCTCGTCTTTTAAATTAGTAGGCTGCAATAAAGGAAGCTCGTGTGCCAAAGCATATTCTTTTACTGCTGAATATTTTATTTTTTGTCCGCGTCCTGCAGGTTTGTCTGCCGCTGTGATCACTCCGACCACTTCGTAATTGTGTTGTAAAATCGTGTCTAAAATGCCAACGGCAAATTCAGGAGTACCCATAAAGACGATTCGTAATTTCTCCATTAGTGATGAATTGTGTATTTATTATTTGCCTTGATGGCAATGCGTTCTTGTTCTAATAATTCTTGAAGCAGTTCGATAACAGTATTGGTATCTGAATGCATTCGTTCTTGAATTTCTCTCGAATTTAATTCTTCGGTTTCTAATAATTGGAGTATTCTATCCAAAAGTGATTGCATGTTCGTTGATACTTTCTTTTTGCTGATACAATAGGAACAAATTCCGCAATCTACTTTTGTTTTTTCACCAAAATAGGCCAAAATTAATCGATTCTTACAACTTTGTTTTTCATTACAATAATGCAAGACCGATTGAAGTTGTTCTTTTTTTAGCTGATTTTGTCTTTCTAAATATTTAGCAACTCGATTAATGGTTCGTTCGTCTTCACGAATTTCGTTAAAAAGTATCGAGGCATCATTGTTCTTTGCATGATATTCAATAATGTCTTTTTCCTTCAACTTGTGTAAAACCGCTTGTACTTCATTTGCATTATGATTCGATTTTTTTGCAATAAAATCTAGGTTAAAAGCCGTTTGCATGTCATAGATACCAGGATATGCTCTCAAAATAGTTAGGATAATTTCCTCGTCATTCGGATTCAAACTAATATATCGAATGACTTCTTTCGAAGGTATTAAAAATTGCATGCTGATTTTTTCCGAAAATTCTTGAGACAAACTAATGATGCCTTGTCGGTCTAAAAACTGGATTGCATTATACGTTTTTAGCGTTGGAAAATTATATTTCAAACAAAAATGATTCAGATTGAAAGCAAATTGTTCGTTAATACCTTCGCCATAAGCAATTTGGAAATAGTTACACAATTTAATATAAACCGAATTCAAGAAAGGCTTGTCGGGTAAATTGGATAAAAACTGATTTTCAGCTTGAAGACTATCCGAAGGACTTGTCAATAAAACTGCAAATGCTTTTTCTCCATTACGACCGGCTCGACCTGATTCTTGATAATAATTTTCGATATTATCTGGCAATTGAATGTGGATTACCGTTTTTACATTCGCTTTGTCAATTCCCATTCCAAACGCATTAGTAGCAACAATTACTTGTACTTCTTCTTGCATCCACAATGCCATATTCTTGTCTTTTTCTTTTGGCGAAAGCCCACCGTGGTAATAAGTAGATTTGAATCCCAAAGAGTGTAGTTGATTCGAGATATCAATGCAAGAGCGTCGGTTACGAACGTAAATGATAGAAGGTTCCGGATTTTTTTTGAGAATTTGCTCTATTTTGTACAATTTGTCCTCGGCTTCAATGACCATATAGGCAATGTTATCTCTCGCAAAAGATTTTTGAAAAATTTGCGGATTTTGCAATCCCGTTTCGGTGATGATATCTTCTTTAACTCTTGGCGTTGCCGTAGCTGTTAAGGCTAAAAAAGGGATTTTTTGAAAGTGTTTCTTTAAATCGGAAATTTTTAAATAAGCGGGTCTAAAATCATGTCCCCATTGCGAAACACAATGCGCTTCGTCAATAGCAATAAGATTGATTGGGAGATTTTTGATTCTTTCCAAAATCCAATCTGACTGTAAACGTTCGGGTGATAAATAGAGAAATTTATAATTTCCATATTGGCAATTGTCTAACAAATCAATCATTTCTTCTGAACGAATTCCGCCAGTAAGGGCAATAGATTTGATATCCCGTGCTTGTAAGTTAGCTACTTGGTCTTTCATTAGAGCCACCAAAGGAGAAATGACCAAACAAATCCCATCTTTCATCATGGCAGGAACTTGAAAACAGATGGATTTTCCACCGCCTGTTGGCAAAATGGCCAAAGTATCCTTCCCGCCAACAACAGAATCTATGATTTCGTTTTGTAGCGAACGGAATTGGTCGTGTTTCCAATATTTCTGAAGAATAGCTAGTGCTGTTTGCATCGATTTCAGGGAACTGTGTGGTGATTCTATACAAAAGAAATATTCATTTGTATCGCGTTTATTTAGTTTGAAATTTTATCTAAGATAAAAAGAATTCTTTTATCAACCGTATCTTTAGGAACTTCGATAAGTTCGTAGCCGTAATTTTGATAGGTTTCTACTAAATGATCGTGAATTAATTTAGCTTGTTCAAAGTTTTCATACCGTTCTTGGTCACTTATATAAATGTCTTCCCAAGGGGGTAAAATAAAAATTTTAGAGTAAATATGTTCTTTGCAAGCTGCATCAAAAAAAGCAGGATAGCTGTCGCCAATGTAATGCATATAAGCTAAAACATCAGGAATTCCACGGTCAATAAAAACTACATTGTGTGGCTCTTGATGGGCATCGTAAAATTGTTTCTTTCTTCCCTCTAGTAATAGTTCGCTAAAAAGAAGTGGTTTTTCTAGGAACAATTGTTCAATGCCTTGTTTTTGTGCTTCGGCAGTAACTTGCCTCGAAATCTCAGGATAACAGCAATATCCATTATTGACTAATCCATCAATAATAGTTGTTTTTCCTGTACCAGGTCCCCCGATAATAACTACAATCTCTTTTTGCACTTTTTGTAAATAAGTCGCAAATTTACCTAAAGTAATTGGGATTTTAAAAATTAATCCATCGGATAATTGTCATTCGTTTCAAAAAATAACTTGAAATTCAAAATTCTAAAATCAATACCTTATATTTGCGTTAATTTTAAGCTTACTAATGGATCAAGAGAAAGAAAAAAAAACAGCCGAATTTTACGAAAGATTAAAAGTAGAATTAGATTTAAGTAATACTTGGCCGGCTTTATATTTATTCAAATTTATCGTTCCGTCAGTTGCCGATAATGTAGAGCGTGTTGAAAATGCTTTTGATTGTATGGGTGCTGTGATTAAAACTACCAAATCTAAAACAGGTAAATTTACTAGTGTGTCGGTAGATGTTCAAATGAAAGACGCTCAAGAAATAATTGACAAATACATCGAAGTTTCGGTAATAGAAGGTATCGTTTCCCTATAAAATATGAATTCAAAATATACTAAAGAAAATGCTAATGATGTGGTGCATCACATGGAATACAATGCTGAGAGATCGCATTTAATTATTCCTGAGTACGGTCGTCATTTGCAAAAATTAATTGATCAGGCTACAGTAATTGAAGATGCTGAGGAGCGAAACAAAGCGGCTAAATACATTATTCAGGTAATGGGTACTTTGAATCCGCACTTGAGAGATGTACCTGATTTTCAACATAAATTATGGGATCAGTTGTTTATTATGTCTGATTTTAAATTGGATGTAGTTTCTCCATATCCTATTCCTTCTCGTGAAGTATTGCAATTAAAACCGGATGTTTTACAATACCCACAAAATTTCCCGAAATACCGATATTACGGTAACAACATCAAGTACATGATTGATGTAGCTAACAAATGGGAAGACGGAGAAATGAAAAATGCTTTGGTAAAAGTGATTGCCAATCATATGAAGAAATCCTACCTGAGTTGGAATAAAGATACTGTTAAAGATGATGTTATTTTTGAACATCTTTACGAATTGTCTGATGGTAAATTAAATTTATTACAGAGTACCGAGGAGTTATTAACTACTTCGGATTTATTACGAACTAATAAACGCGTGTCAAATAAAATTTCGCCAGTAGGTCAACCTAAGATTCAGGGCAATAAGAACAATAATAAACAAGGAAAACCAAAAACGTTTCAAAAAAATAAACAAAAATAAATGGGAATTTTCAAAATCGAAGGTGGCATTCGTCTAAAAGGAGAAATCACACCACAAGGAGCAAAAAATGAGGCTTTACAAATACTTTGTGCTATTTTATTGACCCCAGAAAAAGTAACTATTAATAATGTGCCAGATATTATTGATATTAATAAACTGATTACTTTATTAGGTAATTTAGGTGTAAAAATTCAAAAAAACGGACCTAATTCCTATACTTTTCAAGCTGATGAGGTGAATGTCAATTACCTTGAAACAGAAGCTTTCAAAAAAGAAGGTGGAGCACTTCGTGGTTCTATCATGATTGTTGGACCGCTTTTAGCTCGCTTTGGAAAAGGATATATTCCAAAACCTGGTGGAGATAAAATTGGACGTAGAAGATTGGATACTCACTTTGAAGGATTTATTAATTTGGGTGCCAAATTTAGATACAACAAAGAAGATCATTTTTACGGTGTAGAAACTCCTGCTGAAGGTTTGCAAGGAGCACATATGTTATTAGACGAAGCGTCTGTAACTGGAACAGCTAATATTGTTATGGCGGCTGTTTTGGCTAAAGGAATTACGACTATTTACAATGCTGCATGCGAACCGTATTTACAACAGCTGTGTAAAATGTTGAACTCTATGGGAGCTAAAATCACAGGAGTTGGATCAAATTTATTGACAATTGAGGGTGTTGAAAGTCTAGGTGGATGTGAGCACAGAATTCTTCCTGATATGATCGAAATTGGAAGTTGGATTGGTTTAGCCGCAATGACTAAATCAGAGATAACCATTAAAGATGTAAGTTGGGATAATTTAGGAGTAATTCCTAATGTATTTAGAAAATTAGGAATCACTTTAGAAAGACGTGGTGATGATATTTACATTCCTTCTCATGTTGATGGATATGAAGTTAAAACAGATATTGATGGTTCGATATTAACTATTGCTGATGCACCTTGGCCAGGATTTACTCCTGACTTATTGAGTATTGTATTAGTAGTAGCTACACAAGCTAAAGGAGATGTTTTAATCCATCAAAAAATGTTTGAAAGTCGTTTGTTCTTTGTGGACAAATTGATTGATATGGGAGCTAAAATTATGTTGTGCGATCCACACAGAGCGGTAGTTATTGGTCATGATTTTAAATCACAATTGAAAGCTACTACGATGTCATCTCCCGATATTCGTGCGGGTATCTCTTTGTTGATTGCAGCGCTTTCGGCAAAAGGAACAAGTACAATTCAAAATATCGATCAAATTGACAGAGGTTATGAGCGTATTGATGAGCGTTTAAGAGCTATTGGTGCCAATATTGTTCGAGCATAAATCAAAATAAATCAAATAGTAAATATCGTTTAGAGTCATTTTTATTAAAATCTCTAAACGATATTTTAATTTATAATAACGTCAAACAATGCCAAAAGTAGCAGCGGCAATTAAAGCCACATATTTCAGTATTATCGGAAATACTGCACTAGCACTTATCAAAGGGATAGCTGGTGTTTTTGGTAATTCATATGCTCTTGTAGCCGATGCTATAGAGTCTACTACAGATATTTTTGCTTCTTTTTTGGTTTTATTTGGTATTAAATATTCCAATAAACCTGCCGATGAAAACCATCCTTATGGACACGGAAGAGCAGAGCCGTTGATCACTTTCTTGGTGGTTGGTTTTTTGATTACTTCGGCGACCATTATTGCGTATGAAAGTATTCTCAATATTGGCACTCCACATGACTTACCAAAATCATGGACCTTGTATATTTTGGGAGCTATTATTCTTTGGAAAGAATACTCCTTTCAATTGGTCATGAAACGAAGTAAAGAAACGAATAGTTCTTCATTAAAAGCGGATGCATGGCACCATAGGAGTGATGCAATTACTTCAGTCGCTGCATTTGTTGGAATTGCAATTGCTCTTTTTTTGGGAAAAGGATATGAATCAGCAGATGATTGGGCTGCTTTATTTGCTTCTGGATTTATTTTGTACAATAGTTATCATATTTTCAGACCTGCTTTAAGCGAAATTATGGATGAGCATGTCTATGATGATTTGATAGAGAATATTAGAATAGTATCAAGAAGTGTGGAGGGAATTGTTGATACTGAGAAATGTTTCATCCGTAAATCGGGAATGAAATACCACGTCGATTTGCACGCTACCGTTAAAGCTACAATTTCAGTAAAAGAGGGACATGATTTGGCTCACAAACTTAAAGATACGCTGAGAGCCGAAATACCAGAATTAGGACATGTATTGATCCATATTGAACCGGATGATTCTTTATAAAAGAAAGGCGTTGCAATTTGCAACGCCTTTAATATTTGATGTTTTTGGGTTTACAAAAACGACTGAACCGCCAAGTCGTAACTTTTGAGACCAAATCCCAATATTACTCCTTTAGCATTTCCTGAAATATAGGATTGATGACGGAATTCTTCTCTGCCAAAAGTATTGGATATGTGTACTTCTATAACGGGTGTTGAAATTGCTTTTACAGCATCGCCAATTCCAATGGAGGTGTGCGTATACGCCCCCGCATTTAAAATGATTCCATCATAGGAAAAACCCATTTCTTGAATTTTTCCAATTAACTCTCCTTCAATATTACTTTGGAAATAGTCGAATGTAATAGTTGGAAATTTAGCTTTTAAGATTTCGAAATAATCTTCAAAAGTTTGATTTCCATACACTTCAGGTTCACGTTTTCCTAAGAGATTTAAGTTGGGTCCGTTGATGATGCTAATTTTCATTTGCTAATATTTTTGTAAAAATAAAAAAACCGTTCCAATAAACAGAACGGTTTTGATTAAATGTATGATTGATACTAGAATAATAATCCAGCAGAAACTTGTAATACTGAGTTTTTGACTTTTGCATCCGGAGAAATTTCTGAAAGCCCTACCATGTAACGTCCTTGTAGAAATATACTTTTTGTAACACGAATTCCTAAACCTGCACCAGCTCCAAAATCAATATCCTTTTGATTTTTAATTGAATTTATAGAAACTTCATTTTTCTTACTCATTAAAAAGGAAGCTTGAGGGCCAAATTCTAGGCTAAAAGTGTTGTTTAGATTGATTTTAGCCATTACTGGAATGCTTATGTAACCGATATCGTTTGTAAAATCTTTCGCAACACCAATTGCATCATATTTAGCACCTTGTGTGGAATATAAAACTTCAGGCTGAATCGAAAATCGATCTCCAAGTTTTACTTCGGCTAATAGTCCAATATGGAAATTGCTAATAGCTTCTGTTTTATAATTAGTACTGTTAACAGTTATGTCAGTTCCAGTCTGATTGGCATAATTGATTCCACCTTTAATACCAAGTTTGAAAATTTGAGCATTCGCTGAAATACAAGCAACTAAAATGACACAGATTGTAATTAGGTTTTTTTTCATGATTTTGAATTTTGTTGGGTTTAGTTGTAAAACATTAATTTGGGATATTTATTGTATAAAATAAAACAATTACAAATGTAGGAAATATTTGTAAACATAAAATGAAATTAAGAAAGGTGTTTTTAAGTTAATGTGATTGCAATTGAAATACTGTTATCTCTTTAATAATTTAATTATTCAATTCTTCTATTACTAATAGGTTTTTCGTGCTAAAAATTTCCGTTTCTTTGTTCAGTGAATTGGACAAGTTTTATTAAAAATTACCAGTCGTATTTGAGAATCGAAAGAGGATTGTCAAAGAATACCATCGAGAATTATTCTTTTGATGTGGAACGTTTGTGTCTTTTTTTAGATCAAAATCAAATTCAAATTTCGCCAGTAAAGATTACTGAAGATACCATTCAGCAATTCATTTATAGTGTTTCAAAGCAAGTTAACGCTCGTTCGCAAGCCCGAATCATTTCAGGTTTAAAAAGCTTTTTTAATTACTTAGTTTTTGAAGATTACCGCTCTGATAATCCGTTAGAATTAATTGAAACCCCAAAAACCGGTCGTAAATTGCCCGATACACTTTCTGTAGCAGAAATAGATACTTTAATCAGTGCTATAGATCTGTCTTCTAATGAAGGAGAACGAAATCGTGCCATGTTGGAAACCTTATACGGTTGTGGACTACGGGTGTCCGAATTGGTCAGTTTAAAAATATCTGATTTATTCTTTGAAGAGGGATTTATAAAAATCACAGGAAAAGGAAATAAACAACGTTTTGTTCCTATTGGTAATCTAACTCAAAAATACATTCAATTATACAAAGAGAATGTTCGCAGTCATATTGCTGTGAAAAAAGGATTTGAAGATACATTGTTTTTAAATAGGAGAGGAGGTCAATTGACCCGAGCTATGATATTTACGATCACCAAAGATTTAGCTGTAAAAATCAATTTGAATAAAACCATTAGTCCACATACGTTACGACATTCTTTTGCAACACATCTTTTGGAGAATGGCGCCGATTTACGCTCGATTCAGTTAATGTTAGGCCATGAATCAATTACTACTACCGAAATTTATGTTCATTTGGACAGAAAGTACTTAACAGATGTAATGAATACCTTTCATCCAAGGAAGGATTAAATAAAAAAGTCCAAATTTCAATATTGAAATTTGGACTTGCTATTTTATTCAAGTTGTTTTATTTAGCAATATTCACTGCTCTTGTTTCTCTAATTACAGTTACTTTAACTTGACCTGGATACGTCATTTCAGTTTGAATTTTTTGTGAAATTTCAAATGATAAGTTCGATGCCTTGTCATCAGAAACTTTCTCGCTTTCTACAATAACACGTAATTCTCTACCTGCTTGGATGGCATAAGCACTTTTCACGCCGCCAAATCCGTAAGCTACTTCTTCTAAGTCTTTCAAACGTTGGATATAAGAATCCAATACTTGTCTTCTAGCACCTGGTCTAGCACCTGAAATAGCATCACACACTTGGATAATTGGAGATAATAGTGATTTCATCTCAATCTCGTCGTGGTGCGCTCCAATAGCATTACAAACTTCTTCTTTTTCACCATATTTTTCAGCCCATTGCATACCCAATAAAGCGTGTGGCAAATCACTTTCGGTATCTGGAACTTTACCAATATCGTGTAACAAACCAGCTCTCTTCGCTAATTTTACATTCAATCCTAATTCAGCTGCCATGATACCACAAAGTTTAGAAACTTCGCGAGAGTGTTGCAATAAGTTTTGTCCGTAAGACGAACGGTATTTCATTCGACCTACTACTTTAATCAATTCAGGGTGTAATCCATGAATTCCTAAATCAATTACAGTACGTTTACCAACTTCAATGATTTCGTCATCAATTTGTTTAGCAGTTTTAGCAACTACTTCTTCAATACGTGCTGGGTGAATTCGACCATCAGTTACCAATTTATGCAATGACAAACGAGCAATTTCTCTTCGAACAGGGTCAAAACAAGAAAGTATAATTGCTTCTGGTGTATCATCAACAATGATTTCAACTCCAGTTGCCGCTTCTAAAGCACGAATATTTCTTCCTTCACGTCCAATAATTCTTCCTTTTACATCATCCGATTCAATGTTGAAAACAGAAACGCAATTTTCTACAGCTTCTTCTGTTCCTACACGTTGAATAGTATTGATGATGATTTTTTTAGCTTCTTGCTGTGCTGTCAATTTAGCCTCTTCAATTGTATCTTGAATTTGAGACATAGCTTGTGTTTTGGCCTCTGCTTTCAATCCTTCAATTAATTGATCTTTTGCTTCCTCTGCAGACAAACCTGAAATGACTTCTAATTGTTGCAATTGGCTTTTATGCATTTTTTCAACTTCGGTCTGTTTCTTTTCTAAAATTTCAATTTTAGAAGTGTATTCAGCTGTTTTAGCTTCGTAATCGTCATTGACTTTTTTAGCTTTAGCTAATTCATTAGAGATTTGAGATTCTTTGTCGCGAACTCTTTTTTCTACTTCAGCTACTTTTTTATCACGAGCTAAAATCACTTGTTCGTGCTCTGATTTTAATTCGATAAATTTTTCTTTTGCTTGAAGAATTTTATCTTTTTTGATGTTCTCCGCTTCAAAATTGGCATCTTTTAAAATAGAAGCAGCTTCTTTTTTTGCTGTTTTGATAAGGTTCGAAATGTTGCTTTTTTCGATGATTTTAGCGATTGTAAATCCGCCAGCAACACCTATAATTCCAGTAATAATGATCGTTACTATGTTGTCCATGTTAATTAAAAATTGATGTATAAAAAAAGCCTACATTAGGTGCTTGTATAAACTCGAAAAGACAAGTTTTGAGCTAACTCACTGTTCAAGCTTCCTTACCGAAGTGAGGCGTGCTATAGTAGTGATGATTTGCTCATTCTAAATTGTTAGTGTTGAGTTTACCAAATTGAACTAATGTAGGCAGTATCTTAGTCTATGTTAAGAACGTATTATTTATTGAGATATTCGTCTAAAACCGAATTGATTTTATTCAATCTTTCGATGGTTTCTACTCCATCAATTGCGTTATCGATTTGTTTTTGTTCTAGTTGAGAAGCAAATTGCAAAGCACACATGGCTAATACATCTTGCTTGTCACGAACAGCATAATTTTCTTCAAATTGCTTAATCATGGTATCAATTTTTTTAGAAGCACTTCGCAGTCCTTCTTCTTGAGCCGGATCCACAGTTAATGGATAAACGCGGTCTGCAATTGATATTTTTATTTTAAGCTTTTCGTCCATATCTTTTTTAATCTGATAGCTGAGCTATGCAGTAATCAATTTCGCGAATTAATGAATTTATTTTAAGCTTAGTATCTCTTTTGTTTTCTTCACTGCCAAGCAATGAGTTGGCTATTTTTAGAGCTTCATACTCCTTTTTCAAAGTGTCAATCTCACGAGACTGATTGTGTATGATTGTTGTAGTATTGGTTAATTCTGTCTTTAAATCCTGATTGATTTTCTCTAAACTAGCCATTCTAGTGAAAAGTCTTTCAATCTTATTTTCAAGAGTATCAATTATTTCCGCAATTACACTCATTAGTATTCCAATTCATTACTTAATCTTACAAAGTTAGTATTCCTTTTTATTAATACAATATTTTATTGGCTTTTTTATTCAAAAATTAGTAAATTATTACAAAACAAAGGGTTATGTTTTTTCGTTTTATTTCCAATTTTATTTTGATTTTGTTTTTTTATCTTAGCAAAAATGTAATTCTATGCGATTTCTACTTTTTTGTATTCTGTATTGCAGTACACTCTTGGCTCAAAATAATTTCCCGAAAGACTATTTTAGTCCGCCTTTGGATATTCCAATGCAACTGTCAGGCAATTTTGGCGAATTACGTCCCAATCATTTTCACGCAGGTTTTGATTTTAAAACCCAACAAAAAGAAGGTTTGAAAGTGTATGCAGCAGCAGAGGGTTATGTGTCTAGAATTAAAATCTCCACTTTTGGTAACGGAAAAACCATTTATATTACACATCCTAATGGGTATACTTCGGTCTATGCCCATTTGCATAAAGCTGTAGGAACGATTGAAGATTTTATTTCTCAAACCCATTACAAAGAACAAGCTTTCGAAATTGAAATGTATTTAAAGCCTGGAGAATTACCTATAAAAAAAGGTGACTGGATTGCACTTTCTGGCAATACAGGAGCTTCTGAAGGGCCTCATTTGCATTTTGAAATTCGTGATTCTAAAACGGAATACATCATTAATCCAATGCTTTTTGGTTTTGACATTGGTTTCAAGGATACAAAGAAACCCTTGCTTTTAGGATTATATGTATATCCTTTGAATCCAAAAACAACAGTAAATAAATCGCAACGGCCTATTGTATTGAATTATTCATTACAAAAAGACGGTACTTTTCTGGCGGATAAAGTAATGGCAAATGGCGAGATTGGTTTTGGCATTATCGCTGATGATTACGATGATGTATCGTTCAATAAAAATGGGGTGTATAGTGTGAATTCATTTTTGAATGGTCAACCTAGTTTTGGGTATCAGTTTGACACCTATTCGTTTGACGATATGCGATTTGTAAATGCTTTAATTGATTATTCAAAATACAAAAAAACTAAACAGAGAGTTCAAAAACTATTCATGAAAAATAAGTACGGTTTACCTTTTGTCAAAACAGATGAAGCAAAAGGGCAAATTACTCCTGTACTTAATTTAGATGAGTTGTGTCGGATTGAAGTGGCTGATTTTTTTGGTAATAAAACGGAAATTACAATTCCTATTCAGTTTGATAACAATTCAACTGTAATTCCGGCAGAACCTAAAGTATCTAAGTATTTTATTAAAGCTAACAAAGACAATATTTTTGAAAAAGAAAATGGTACTGTTTTCTTTCCGGCGGGAACATTTTACGATGATTTTGCTTTGAATTTTGATGTAAAAAATAAGGTATTGCACTTACATGACGATACGGTTCCTGCTCATACAAATTTTATTGTTTCTATTTCTGACAGTAAAGTCTCAAAAGAATTGCAAGAAAAAACATTCCTAGCAAGACTAGATGGTGATCAAATCGTGTATAATTTTACTAATAAAAAAGACAGCGTTTTTTCATCTAAAGTGAAGACTCTGGGAAAGTATAAGTTAGTTAGCGATACGATTGCACCTAAAGTTAGTATTCTAAAACCTGTTGAAGGGAAATGGGTGAGTGATGATACTATTCAGTTTCATATATCGGATGTAAGTTCTGGAATTAAATCTTATAATGGTTATTTGAATGGCAAATGGGTTTTGTTTGAGTTTGATAATAAGACTAATAAAATTTCGCATATCTTCAAAGATGAGTTCCTATTAGATGGCGCTAACGAGTTGAAAATAATTGTAAGTGATAATGTAGGTAATTCTACTACCTTTGAAACTCGATTTTTTCGAAGTCTAAAAAAATAAAACAAAGCGCTTGAAAAGTATTCCAACATTTCTTTCTATTCTTCTGTTTTTCGGAATTGGATTTTCGGCTTTGGCCCAAAATGCCAAGTTAAGAGGAGTAGTTTTGGACGAAAATAAAAAAGCGGTGGCTAATGTTTCTATAACTTCTAGCTCTGTGCAAACTCAGTCTAATTCGAATGGGTTTTACGAACTAACAATTCCTTCCAACAAAAAATCAACAATTGTTTTTACTCATATTGCATTGAAGACCTCTTCAATTGTATTGTTTTTGCAACCGAATGAAATCTTCGAATTCAATCCAGTAATGAATAGTCGAGTGGAGCAAATGGGGGAGGTAATTGTAACGGCAAATAATACCAAACGAATTCAAGGTATTACAACTATTTCTCCCGAAGTTTTGAGAAGAATTCCTGGAGCCAATGCTGGAGTTGAGAATATTTTAAAAACCTTTGCAGGTGTTAATTCGAATAATGAATTAAGTACTCAATACGCAGTTCGAGGTGGGAATTATGACGAAAATTTGGTCTATGTCAACGAAATTGAAGTCTATCGTCCTTTCTTAATTCGTTCTGGTCAGCAAGAAGGCTTGAGTTTTACCAATACGGATTTAGTTCAAAACATTGATTTTTCGGCTGGAGGATTTCAAGCTAAATACGGTGATAAATTGTCTTCAGTTTTAGATATTACCTACAGAAAACCAACTGCATTTGGAGCCAACTTTGAAGGAAGTTTTCTGGGTGGAAGTATGGCCTTTGATTTGGTTTCCAAAAACAAAAAATGGTCTGCAGTAACTGGAGTTCGTTATCGAAATAATAGTCTTTTGGTAAAAAGCCAAGAAACCCAGACGAATTACACACCTACCTTTGCCGATATTCAAACGAATATCAATTATCAGGCTTCCGCCAAATGGCAATGGAGTTTTCTTGGGAACATATCAAAAAATAAGTACCAATACCAACCTTTAACACGTCAAACGAATTTTGGAACTTTAGATCAGCCCATGGCTTTGTTAGTTTATTATGAGGGTCAAGAAAAAGACCAATACGATACTTATTTTGGAGCTATAAAAACAACATTTAAGCCAATAGAAAATTTTAATTTAAAATTCATCGGTTCGGTTTACCATACTACTGAACAAGAATATTTTGATATTTTGGCACAATACCGTTTGGGTGAAGTAGATGCTAATGTAGCTTCTGAAACCTATGGAAAAGTAAATTATTCTCGTGGGATTGGTTCACAGCTGAATCACGCACGAAATAATTTAGATGCAATAATTGCCAATATCGAATTGAAAGGTTTTCACGATTGGAAGAAAAGTCAATTGGATTGGGGAGTGAAATATACTCGTGAATCAATACGTGATCGAGTAGTGGAGTGGGAAGTCATTGATTCGGTAGGGTTTTCTATTCCCCCACCTATAGTTTTACCTCAAAAAGACGAACCCAATTCTATTTATACCGGTCCACTTGTTCCGTATCAAAATGTTAGGTCGACTAATTTCACAACAATTAATAGGTTTTCGGGCTTTGCCCAATGGAACTCTAAAGGTACAATTGGAGCAACTAAGGTTTGGTATAACGCTGGGATGCGTTTCCATAATTGGGAAGTTTCAGGCGCCACTGAATTAGGAAGATCACAATTAGTTTGGAGTCCGCGCGCTCAAATTTCCTTTCAACCCGATTGGAAAAAAGATATGCTTTTTCGACTTTCGGGAGGAATATACTATCAGCCACCCTTTTACAGAGAATTGCGTGATGCTGATGGTGATGTACAACCGAATGTCAAAGCGCAACAATCCGTTCATTTGGTCCTTGGAAATGACTACAATTTTAAAATGTGGAATCGTCCTTTTAAATTAGTTTCGGAATTGTATTATAAATCCATGTCAGATGTCAATACCTATACTATTGATAATGTCCGAATTCGATATGCGGCTAACAATTTGGCGAAAGCCTATGCCCAAGGATTAGATCTTCGTTTGAATGGGGAATTTGTCCCTGGAACAGAATCTTGGTTTAGTTTTGGATATCTGAAAACAGAAGAAAATATTAGCGATAAAGGTTTTATTGCTCGACCTACGGACCAACTTTTAAAGTTTGGATTGTTGTTCCAAGATTATATGCCTAATATTCCGAGTATGAAAGTCTATTTGAATTTAGTGTATAATACTGGATTACCTGGTGGTTCGCCATCGTATGCAGATCCGTATATATACCAAAATAGATTGCGGGATTACCGCCGTGCTGACGTTGGTTTTTCTAAAGTATTGATAGATAAAATAACAGACTCTTTCAAGAAAAATTGGTTGGGTCATTTCAAAGAATTAGCAGTGGGTGTTGAAATTTTTAATCTTTTCAATAATCAAAATGCCATTACCAATACTTGGGTTCGAGATGTGTACTCCAAAAATCAATACGCTATTCCGAATTATATGACTACGCGCGTGTTCAACATTAAATTGACGGCTAAGTTGTAGCCTAAATCAAATCAAGATATCACTTTCCAAATCTGATTTTTCAATTTCAATATCAAAACCTAATTTGGATACCAATTCGATAACTAAGTTTTTATACCAGTTTTCTGATTTGGGATGAATGTAGATTTTGTCAATCAATTGGTTGATATCCACATTAATTTTAATCCCATCATTGATAGTAATTGATGTGTCTGAAGTGTCAGATATAATACGTACTTCACGTTCGTATTGAAAGCTTTTTCGTTTGAACAAAAACGGGAAAAATAGATCGTCAAACGGAATATATTCTTTCTTATAATCGATATAATTCACTTGCCCGATGTATTGCTTTAAGTTTTTTTCAGGTTCCAAAGCCTTTTGCAAACGTCCAATGGTGGATTGGATAGCCAATCCTTCACTATTTTGTGTGAAAATTTGCCACATCGCAAAGGATTCGTATTCGTTGATGTGCCAACTGCTAATAGCTACCTTTTCGCGATGGGTTTTGTAATAATTTAAAAATTCAGGATTGTTAATAGCTAACTTTTTAATCTCCTCAAATGTAGGTTCGCTAAAAGTTCCTTCGTATTGATCTTCAAATTTATCCGATCGCGACATGAATAATTTTTGCGATAGTAACAAATCCAAAAATTTTGACAAATCCAAGTATTTCCAGACAATGGTGTCTGGATATTCAGGGAGTTGGATATTTGGACTAGTTAAATACATCCTTATTCAAGTGTTTGCATACTTACCAGTTTATTGTAGGTTCCGTTCAAAGCAATAAGTTCTTCATGTGTCCCTTGCTCAACTATTCTACCTTTTTGCATTACAATAATTTTATTGGCTTTTTGAATTGTAGAAAGACGGTGTGCAATCACAATAGAAGTTCGGTTTTGCATCATGTTTTCCAAAGCTACTTGTACAAATTTTTCACTTTCAGTATCCAATGCTGAAGTAGCTTCGTCCAAAATCATAATCGGTGGATTTTTCAAAACGGCACGTGCAATTGAAAGACGTTGTTTTTGTCCGCCAGATAATTTATTTCCGCTATCGCCAATATTGGTATGAATTCCGTTAGGTAAATCTTTTACAAATTCATACGCATTGGCAATTTTTAGCGCCTCAATAATCTCTTCATCAGTAGCATCTTCTTTTCCTAAAGCAATATTGGCTTTGATACTATCATTAAACAAAATACTATCTTGAGTCACCAATCCAATCAATCCACGAAGTGAACTTAAGTTCAATTTTTTAATGTCAATTGCGTCGATTTGAATAGTACCTTCGTTAACATCATAAAAACGGGTCAATAAATTAGCAATGGTACTTTTTCCACTACCAGATTGGCCTACTAGAGCTACAGTTTGCCCTTTGTTTACTTCCAATGAAAAATCTTTCAAGACATTTTCATCTTCGTATTTGAAGTTGATGTTTGAAATTTCAATTTTCGATTCGAAATTATCTTTAATCACCGCTTCTTCATGATTTGTAATCGCATTCTCAATTTCCAAAACTTCAAAAACACGTTCGGCAGCAGCTAATCCATTTTTTACTGCATAAGAAGCTTTAGAGATGTTTTTTGCAGGAGTTAGAATATTATAAGACAATAACATATAAACCAAAAACAAAGACCCTTCCAAAGTTTTATCAACCAAAACTAAGTTACCACCGTACCATAGTAGTGTAGCAATGGTTACAATTCCCATGAATTCACTCATAGGTGATGCTAAATTGTTTTTATTTCCAATGCTATTGGTAAGTTTCATTAAAGTATTAATAGAGTCATTAAATCGTTTTTTGAATAGGTTTTCTGCATTGTAGCTTTTAACCACTTTGAGTCCACTCAAACTTTCTTCTACCAATGAGATGAAATAACCACTTTCTTGTTGCGCACGTGTTGATTTTGATTTTAAACTTTTTCCGATTTTTGAAATAATAAATCCAGAAACAGGGATAAATACAAACACAAATAGCGTCAGATTAACGCTAATGTTGAGCATGGCAATTATTGTAAATACTATCGTTAATGGTTCTTTTACAATTAATTCTAAAATCGAAAAGAAAGAGTTTTGAACCTCATTCACGTCGCCGAGCATTCGCGCCATGATATCGCCTTTTCTTTTTTCAGAATAATAGGAAATGGGCAAGTCAATGATTTTATAGTACATTTTTTGTCTCAAATCACGTAACACCCCATTTTTTAAATGAGTGATGTGATAGGAAGCAAGATAGTTGAACAAGTTTTTCAATAAAAAAGTTACAATAACTAAAACGACAGCTAGTAATAAAGCAAATTGTGGTCCTTGTTTTTGGTTCAAATCGGATATGGTAAAAAACAACCAATCTTTACCATATTGACCTATATTTTGAATTCCGGTATAAACGGGAGCTTTAATAACAGCTTCACTTTTTTTGAACAATACTTCCAATAAAGGAAACATTGTTATCATGGAAAGTGTGCTGAATAAAGCATACAAAATATTAAAAACCACATTCCAAATGATGTGTGATTTATAAGGCTTAGTGTAAGGGATTAATTTTTTTATGTTTTGATCCATCTAGTTCAAATGCATTGCTGCGATTATATTTTTAATTTTTTGGTCTAATTCAGCTTCAACAGTTTGGAAGTCCTCCACTTCGTCTAAGGTGGTGTTGACACTAAAATAGAATTTTATTTTTGGTTCCGTTCCACTAGGACGCGCGCAAATTTTAGAACCGTCTTCTAAATAGTAAATTAACACATTCGATTTCGGAATAGCAATCGGCTCAATTTCGTTAGTAATACGATTCAATGAAGTCGAATTTTCATAATCATCAATACATACTACACGTTGCCCATTGATTTCATCCACAGGGTTTTCGCGTAGGTCAATCATCATTTGATTAATTTCGGCTAATCCGTCTATACCTTTTTTGGTTAACGAAATCAAATGCTCTTTGTAACAACCAAAATCAACATACAAATTCAATAATTCTTGGTATAGCGAACTTCCTGAGGCTTTCGCCAAAGCGGCAATTTCGCAAACTAAAAGCGAAGCGCCAACAGCATCTTTATCACGTACGGCGTCGCCAACCATGAAACCAAAACTTTCTTCTCCACCGCCAATGAATTTTTGGTTTGGAAAATCTTTAATCATTTTGGCAATCCATTTGAAACCTGTCAATCCAATTTTGCATTCTATTCCATAAGCGGATGCCAATTCGAACATCATTGGAGTAGAAACAATAGTAGAACCAACGAATTCAGTTCCAGTAATTTTATCGGCACGTTTCCATTGTTCTAGTAAAAAAGCCGTCATAATAATCATTGTCTGATTACCATTCAATAATATCATTTTACCATCAGTATCTCTAACCGCTACACCTAAACGATCTGAGTCTGGATCAGTACCAATTACAATATCGGCTTGTGTATCTTCCGCTAATTCCATTGCCATTTTTAACGCTTCAGGTTCTTCAGGGTTAGGCGATTTAACGGTTGGGAAGTCACCATTGGGTTCAGCTTGTTCTTTTACAATATTAACTTGGGTGTATCCCGCTTGAGCCAAAACAGTTGGAATTGATTTAATCGAAGTTCCGTGTAGCGAAGTGTATACGATTTTTAGGTTCTCTTTTGCAGCAGCAGGGGTTGTTTTAAAACTAGCATTGTCTATTGTCGATTGATGAAAAGCAGCGTCCACTTCTTCGCCAATATATTGAATTAAATTTTCGTTGGCTTCAAATTTGATTTCGTCATAATTCAATGCTTCTATCAACTGAATAATTTCGCCATCTTGAGGCGGTACTAATTGCCCTCCATCTTGCCAATATACTTTGTATCCGTTATATTCAGGAGGATTGTGAGAGGCGGTTAATACAATTCCTGCGTGACATTTCAAGTGTTTTACGGTAAATGATAACTCGGGAGTTGTGCGTAATTCTGAAAATAAGAAAACCTGAATTCCATTGGCAGAAAATACATCAGCAACTACTTTGGCTAAAGTATCGCTATTATGACGACAATCGTAAGCAATCGCTACACGTAAATTTTCTCCAGGAAATACTTTTTTCAAATAGTTAGACAAACCTTGGGTGTTCTTTCCTAAAGTGTATTTGTTAATTCGATTGGTTCCAACACCCATTACACCGCGCATTCCGCCCGTTCCAAACTCCAAATTCTTATAAAAACTTTCCTCCAACTCTTTTGGGTTAGAAGTCATCATTTCTTTAATAGTATTTTGAGTTGCTGAGTCAAAATTTGGCGAAAGCCATTCGTTTACTTTGTCTAAAATCGTTTGTTTGATTTCCATTTTGTCTATTATTTGGTAAAACCAATCTTTTTTCGTTCTTGTTGCATTTGATGTTGTTGATTCGAATCCATCAAATGATTCAATGCTTTATAAATGTCTGGAAACTGCTGTTCAATTTCCGTTACTCGTTTTGTTAGTTCCTCATACGTCAGTGCGAATTTCCGAAGTGAAACAAAACTACGCATGATAGCAATATTAATTTCAATGGCTCTTTCATTATTCAATACACTTGAAAGCATAGCAACACCTTGCTCTGTAAATGCGAATGGACTTGCGCCACCTAATTTGCTTTTTGATGGTATCACAGATTGTGATACCAAATTGTTTATTTCGTTCTCAGTCAACTCAAACATGAAGTCTTCTGGAAATCGACTGCTATTACGCCGTACTGCTTGTTTCAATATTCTTGTTTCTGTTTCGTACAATTCGGCTAAATCAAAATCGAGTAGTACTTTGTAACCTCTAATTTCGATTATTTTGTGGGTAATGATTTGGGAGTTGGGCATCTAATTTAAATTAGTTTTTAATTCAGTTCATTAGCAATTTTATAACGTTCTTCATTGTTTTTTGTGCGAAGGATAATTTCGCCTAAAAAACCAGCTAGGAATAATTGCGAACCAATAACCATTGATATCAGTGCAATATAAAAAAGAGGATTACTTGTTACCAAAATAGTATCGTAACCGGAATACAAACGAAATAATTTAATACCGATGATTAATCCAGTAGAGATAAATCCGATGATAAACATCAAAACCCCAGCTGCTCCAAAAAAGTGCATGGGGCGTTTTCCATATCGAGATAAAAACCAAATGGTAATTAAATCTAAGAATCCATTGATGAATCGGCTCATGCCAAATTTAGATTCTCCGTATTTTCTAGCTTGGTGTTGTACTACTTTTTCGCCAATTTTATTAAATCCAGCATTTTTTGCCAAAACAGGAATGTAGCGGTGCATTTCTCCCGAAACTTCTACGTTTTTCACCACCACATTTTTGTAGGCTTTTAAACCACAATTGAAATCATTCAAATACACACCTGAAGTTTTTCGTGCTGCCCAATTGAATAATTTAGAAGGTAAATTTTTAGCCATAACCGAATCGTAACGTTTCTTTTTCCAACCCGAAACCAAATCGAAATTACCATTAGTAATCATATCAAACAATCCAGGAATTTCTTCTGGGCTGTCTTGCAAATCAGCATCCATTGTGATGATAACATCTCCTTTTGCTTTAGCAAAACCAGCGTGTAAGGCTTGCGATTTACCAAAGTTTTTCATGAAACGAATTCCTTTTACATGCGGATTTTCATTTGCAAATTTTTCGATACACTGCCAAGAATTATCAGTACTTCCATCGTCTAGAAAGATAATTTCGTAGGTGTAATTGTGTGTTTGCATCACTTTAATAATCCAAGTGTACAATTCGTTCAGGGATTCCTCTTCGTTAAGAAGCGGGATAAGTATGGATAGATTCATGTAGTTTTATTCTTGTG
>CAYWFQ010000024.1:0-24505 GCA_964457505.1 uncultured Flavobacterium sp. | reverse complement strand
TGTAATCTGTGAATATCAGACCAACGACGACCTTCCATTAAAAACTCAATTCTTCTCTCTTTCAAAATAGCGCCAACCATAGTTGATTGAGTCGCTAAATCAGTTGATGTATAAGCCTGAGTAGTTGGATTGGCTAAAGCTCTATTTCTAACTCTATTTAATAAAGTTAATGCAGTAGCTAAATCTGGTGATGATTTTCTTGCATTTGCTTCAGCCATATTTAGTACAACCTCAGCAAAACGAATTACTGGAGCTGCATCAGTATAAGTTGTACCATCTTTATACTTATTAGTATATTTTGTACCTGAAACAGTTTCAACCATAACACCTTCTTCTCTTCTTTTATCATCAGCTAACCAACTTGGGTCTCTCCAAATAATTGGACTGATTGATACCAATCTTCTTGTTTTGTATTGAGAAGCTAATGCTGCGTTTACGCCTGAGTTATTCGTTGCTGCATGTAAAATAGAAAAGATAGATTCTGTATTACTATAACTATCAGCGAAAGGCCCATTTGGAGTAGCAGTTAAAGTAAAAGCATTTGCAATTTTTGCACCTTCAACTAACACATTATTCCAATCACGTTTATGCAAATACACTCTTGTTTTAAAAGCAATAGCTGCATTTTTAGTAGCTTTTGTTTTAGTGGTATTTGTTATTAAAGATTCAGCAGAAGTTAAATCAGCCAAAACTTTTGTATAACAGTCAGCAACTGTATTTCTACCTTTCAATAATTCCGCATCAATTTCAGTTTGAGTATCAACTCCAACTTCTCTGTAAGGAACTCCTGGATGAGTAGCACCCGCTGTAAATTGATAAGGTCTAGCAAAGTGTGTCAACAATTCAAAATGTGTAATTGCTCTTAAAAATTTAGCTTGACCAATATAATCATTAGCAACAGCTTGTGTAATAATGCCTTTAGCAACAGCACCTTCAACACCTTCAATTACTAAATTACATCTGTTAATCAATCTGTAACCGTCAATCCAATAATACACATTATTTGCAGTTCCGCCATCATAAGTAGCAGTATAAGTCAATTGATAGAAAGTTGCTAAATTCACAACATCTTCTCCTCTATTATCACCTTGTTGAACGAAAGCAGCTCCCCAAACATACCCTCTACCTCCATTTGGAGATGTAGAGTTAAACTGTCCAATTGCAGCAGCATTGTACATACCATTAAGTGAACTTTCAATTAAAGATGGTGTAGAATACGCATCGTCAACAGAAATATTATTAATAGGTGATAAATCTAATATATCATCCTCATTACAAGAGTTCATCCCGAACGCAAGTAATCCTATTGTTAAAATTTTTAAATAATTTTTCATCTCTTTATTATAAGTTTACGTTAACACCTAATGATAAAATTTTAGATCTTGGTGTACCATTCAAATCAACTCCAAAAGTTTCCATTTCAGGGTTAAGACCTTTGTAATCTGTAATGATCAACATGTTTTGAGCCTGAATGAAGAAACGGATTGACTGCAATTTAACTTTTTCAAGAATTGATTTAGGCATATTATATCCTAATGTAATATTATCTAAGCTAATGAAATCTCCATTTTCAACAAATCGAGTTGAAGCATTACTAGAGTTATTTACAGTAGTATTTGCACTAGCCCATAATCTTGGAGTCCAACCATCTCCTGGATTAGCAGCACTTTGCCATCTTCCAAGAATTTCAGTACTGTTATTATTTAAGTTTTGAGTTAATAACTCTCTTCTTGTAGAGTTAAATAACTTATTACCACCACTGAATCTTACTAAGAAAGTTAAATCAAAATCTTTGTAGCTCATTTTAGATGTAAATCCACCAAAATACTTAGGCAATGTACTTCCTAAGATTTTTTTGTCAGATTGGTCTAAAGAAGCCGTTGTAGAAACATTTGAAGGATTCGCAGGATCAAAAACTCTGTAAGAAGCAGAATTTAATAATCCTTGTACAAGTGTTCCATTCGCTTTTACATACACTGGATACCCATTCGCAGGGTTAACTCCCCAGTATTGGAAACCGTATAATGAGTTAGCTGATTCACCTTGTCTAATAATGATATTTGGATTAATGTTGATATCTGTAGAAGACCCACCAACAATATCAGCACCGCCATTTGGTAATTTCGTTACAACATTCTTTTGTAATGTTAAATTTGCATTCACATTCCATTTGAATTTTTCATTGTTGATTACATTCAAATCTACTCCAAATTCATAACCTTGGTTGTATAATTCCCCAATGTTTTTATTGATTCTGTTACTTGGAACACCTAATGATGGCGCAACTGGTACAGCTAAAATCATTCCGTCAATATCATTACGGAAATAATCAAATGTCAATTTTAATTTATCGCTAAACAAACTTACATCTAAACCTAAATCCGTTTTCTTACTTGTTTCCCAGCTTAATGCATCATTACCAAATTGAGTAAATGCAATTCCGTTTAAAGAACCATATTGAGATGCAGAAGTTAAACCTAAGTAAGGATACGTTCCAATTTCAGTGTTTCCAACTTCTGAGTAAGAAGCTCTTACTTTAAAATCTGAAACAACATCTGTTAAACCAGACATGAAATTTTCTTTAGCGATATTCCATCCTGCAGAATATCCAGTAAAGTTTTCCCATCTTGTAGCCGCAGCTAACTTAGAAATACCGTCACGACGAATAGATCCTTGTAAAAAATATTTTTGTTTGTAGTTATAACTTAATCTTCCGATATAAGACATAATTCCAACCTCAGTTACACTTCCTCCAGATTCTTGAGTACCGTAAGCTCCCGTTACTAAGTTTTGATTGTAAAACTCATTCAACAAGTTAGTTCCAACTCCATAAAAGTATTGGTTTTTCTCTTTTTGATATTCAACAACTCCTGTTGCAGCAATATTATGTGCATCAGCAATAGTTTTGTTATATGATAAAATGTTTTGAGTATTCCATCTCAACAAATTAGTATTGTCATTTTGAAGACGTCCATTAGAACCTCTACCATCACCATGAATAGGATCGTAAAATAAGAAACCACCTGTAATTGGATTATCAACACTTGCTTGAAATCTGTAATTTAATCCTTTTGTTAATTGAGCAGAAGCAAAAGCAGTAAAAATAGATCTTTGAATTTGAGATTTCAATTTATTCTTCTCTAATACATAACCAATGTTTGAGATATTATCCCCAACAGGCTGTAAGTTAGTACCTTGACCAACATTACCCGTTGTTAAGTTAATATTATAACCTGTAGGATTAGTTGCATCATAAATAGATGTATTTGGTAATTGTCTAATTGCATTAAACATATTTCCAGACAATGAGTTTCTTCCTGTATTTAAACCACTATATTCTGTTCTTGTGATAGCCATACTTCCCCCAATAGTCAACCAATCATTCAATTGATGCTCTAAATTAGATCTAAAAGTGTAACGTGACATATCATTAGAAACGGCAACACCTTCTTGAGTATTATACCCCAAAGACATGAAATATTTTGTTTTATCAGTACCACCACTTAATGAAAGGTTATGGTCAACTTGTAAAGCACTTGATCTTAATACCGCTTTTTGCCAGTCAGTATTATAATCTGAACCAACAGCCCATGCAGATAATCCTGCATTTGTTCTTTTCTCATTAGCAATAGCTAAAAATTGTGTAGTATTTAATAAATCGAATGTTTTGATTGGAGAACCAAAACCTACAACATTATTATACGATACTGACATAGAACCTTTCTTTCCTTTTTTAGTTGTAATTAAAATTACACCATTTGCAGCTCTTGAACCATAAATTGCAGTCGCTGCACCATCTTTCAATACTTCAAAAGATTCAATATCGTTAGGATTAATATCTCCTAATCCATTTGCATTTGCATAACCTCCTAAGTCTCCAGAATAAATTGCCATACCATCAACAATATATAATGGATCCGTTCCAGAAGAAATAGAAGCAGTACCTCTAATTCTAACTTTTGGAGCAGCACCTACAATACCTGTTGGAGCAGTAACTTGAACTCCAGAAGCTCTACCTGCTAATTGACTTTCAAAACTTGGCGTAACCAAACCTTTAATATCATCTCCTTTAATTTTAGAAACTGAGCTGGTAACTTCTTTCTTTTTCTGAGTACCATACCCAACTACTACAACCTCATCAAGGGTATTCCCTGATTGAAGTTTGAAATTAACAGTATTGGAAGCTCCTACTTTTGCAGATGCATCTTGCATTCCAACAAAAGAAACCAACAACACATCACCTGTTTTTGCTTTGATAACAAATTTACCATCAAAGTCGGTTTGAACACCATTTTTTGTTCCTTTAACGACAACGTTAGCCCCTGGAATAGGACCCGAAGCATCAGAAACAACTCCAGAAACTGTTTTCTCTTGAGCAAAAGAAAACTGCATAGACAACGCTAATAATAGCGTGTAAATCCACTTGAATTTTAATCTCATAATTTGGTTAAATTTAAATTAGTTGTGCAAATATGTAAAATTAAATCATATTAACAAATAGTTATCATAAAGTTAATACTGAAACAAATGTTAAAAAAAACATAAGCTTGATTTTATAAGAAAAAAGTATATTTACAAACTCACTAAATGTATTTTAAACATCGCAATTCATGCTTTCACTTAGTTATTCAAATTTTTCAATAGAAACGGGCACTGATGAAGCCGGACGAGGCTGTCTTGCAGGACCTGTGACTGCTGCAGCCGTTATTTTACCAGCAAATTTTGAAAATAAATTCCTCAACGATAGTAAGCAATTGTCAGAAAAAGTACGAGAAAGATTAAAACCTATTATTGAAGAACAGGCCATCTCATTTGCTGTTACTCATTTGGAGCCTTTAGTTATTGACGAAATCAATATTCTAAATGCTTCTATCCAAGCCATGCAGGAGAGCATTTTGAAATTGAATCCAAAACCTGAATACATTATTGTGGATGGCAATCGATTCAAACCTCTATTGGATATTCCGCACAGTTGTATTGTCAAAGGTGATGCTAAATTTATGAGTATTGCTGCTGCCTCGGTCTTAGCTAAAACCTACCGAGATGAATACATGAATCGAATTCACGAAGAATTTCCAATGTACAACTGGAAACAAAATAAAGGCTATCCTACTCAAGAACACCGGGAAGCTATCCGAAAATATGGAGTAACCAAATACCACCGCATGAGTTTTAGATTATTGCCTGAGCAGTTGAAATTAGAAATATAGGGTTTTAGACTTCTTAGATCTTTAGATTTCAAGAGGAATCTAAAAAAATCTAACTTTCTAATTGTCTAATGTTCTAACATTTTAATAATCTAATATTCTAATTATTTAATAACCGAACATTCAAACAATTGAGTAAAATGATCTAGAATTTTAGCTTTCACTTCGTCTTCATCGACTTTTTCTACTCCTAATTCGACGTTCAAAGAAGTTACTGCTTTGCCGCGAATACCACAGGGAATAATATTATCGAAATACCCCAAATCAGCATTAACGTTCAAGGCAAAACCGTGCATTGTAACCCAACGGGAAGCGCGAACTCCCATCGCACAAATTTTTCGAGCAAATGGAGTTCCAACACCCAACCAAACTCCTGTCTCTCCTTCACTTCTACCACAAGTCAGACCGTATTCAACAAGTGTTAAAATAATCGCTTCTTCCAGTAATCGTAGGTATTTATGAATGTCGGTAAAGAAATTTTCCAAGTCCAAGATTGGATAACCAACAATCTGGCCTGGTCCGTGATAGGTAATATCGCCACCTCGATTGATTTTGTAAAAAGTAGCGCCTTTGGCTTCCAATTGCTTTTCGGAAAGTAACAAATTACTTAAATCACCACTCTTCCCTAAAGTGTACACATGAGGATGCTCCACAAAAAGGAAATAATTAGGCGTAGGCAAATTGGTTTCGTCTTTTCTATTTTGGATTTTTAAATCGACAATTCCTTTAAACAATTCCTCTTGGTATTCCCAAGTGGCTTTGTAATCTTTGTTTCCTAAATCGAGTAATTGGATTTGTTTGTTCATCTGTCATTGCTAGGAACGAAGCAATCTTAACTCATTCCTTTTTTTGTTTGTGTGCCAAAGGTACAAAGTTTTGAAAACAAAAACGTCTTTCATAGCCCTGATAGCAGCGGCATCCTTTTTTAGGGGACGACGGCTGAGGAACTCGAAGCCGAAGCACCCTAAAAAAGATAGAGCGTATAGCAGGACTAAACGTGATGAAAAAACGAAAATGGCTGCTCCTAAAAAACTCAAAATCATTTTCATTTTTTGAAATTGCTACATTTTTAAATTTAACTATCTTTGCGCTCTTAAAATCAGAATATAATGGCATTATCCGAACAAGAAATTTTACGTAGAGAAGCACTTACCGAATTACGCAATTTAGGTATAGAGCCGTATCCAGCAGCCGAGTTTACTACCACCGCTTATTCAAGCGAAATCCTAGCTAACTTTGAGAAATACGAGGGAAAGGAAGTGATTTTAGCTGGACGATTGATGGGAAAACGCATCATGGGAAAGGCGTCGTTTGCAGAATTAAAGGATGCTGAAGGGCGTATTCAAGTCTATGTTTCGAGAGATGATATTTCGGATGATGAAGAAAAAACAATGTACAATGTAGTTTTCAAAAAACTATTGGACATTGGTGATTTTATTGGGGTTCGCGGAACGGTTTTCAAAACACAAGTAGGCGAAATCTCGGTTCATGTATACGGTTTAACAGTTTTGGCGAAAGCCTTGAAACCGCTTCCTGTAGTAAAAATGGATGCCGATGGAAAAATCCACGATGCCTTTGCCGATCCAGAACAAAGATACCGTCGTCGTTATGTGGATTTAACTGTGAACGACCATGTAAAAGAAACGTTTATCAAAAGAACTAAATTGTTTAATGCGATGCGTTCGTTTTTTAATGATAAAGGATATTTGGAAGTGGAAACTCCTGTTTTGCAACCCATTCCTGGAGGTGCTGCGGCGCGACCGTTTATCACGCACCACAACTCGCTTGACATTCCGTTGTACATGCGTATTGCAAACGAATTGTATTTAAAAAGATTAATTGTTGGTGGATTTGAAGGGGTGTATGAGTTTTCTAAAAACTTCCGTAACGAAGGAATGGACAGAACGCACAACCCAGAATTTACCGCTATGGAAATATATGTAGCCTACAAAGACTACAACTGGATGATGAACTTTACCGAAAACTTATTGGAGCATTGTGCTATTGGAGTGAACGGAACAAGTGAAGTGACTTTTGGCGAACACAAAATCAATTTCAAAGCGCCTTACGCTCGTGTGACCATGACCGATTCTATCAAACACTTTACTGGTTTTGATATTTCTGGTAAATCAGAAGCGGAATTGTTTGCAGCTGCCAAAGGCATGGGAATTGACGTAGACGAAACCATGGGTAAAGGAAAATTGATTGACGAAATTTTTGGCGCTAAATGCGAAGGAAACTATATTCAGCCAACTTTCATCACGGATTATCCAAAAGAAATGAGTCCGCTGTGTAAACAGCACCGTGACAATCCTGAATTGACAGAACGTTTTGAATTGATGGTGTGCGGAAAAGAGGTTGCCAATGCGTATTCTGAATTGAACGACCCAATTGACCAAAGAGAGCGTTTTGAAGACCAAATGCGTTTGGCTGAAAAAGGTGATGATGAAGCGAATGGAGTTATTGACGAAGATTTCTTAAGAGCTTTGGAATACGGAATGCCACCAACTTCTGGATTAGGGATTGGAATGGACCGATTGATGATGTTCTTGACGAATAATGCCTCTATTCAAGAAGTATTGTTCTTCCCGCAAATGAGACCGGAGAAAAAACAAGTTCAAATCGAATTGACAGAAGAAGAAAAATTAGTAGTAGATTTATTGAAAGCCAACAACAACCAAATGGATTTGGGCGAATTGAAAGCCAAATCCGAATTGAGCGGTAAAAAATGGGATGCTGCAACGAAAGGTTTGTCGCAACACAAATTGATCAAAGTAAGCGTTGCTGGCGAAAGCAAAATAATGGAATTGATTGGATAAATTAATTCTGTACTGACAAAAAAAAAGGAGCTTCGATTGAAGCTCCTTTTTTTATGAAGTATAATTACTGCTTTCTATTTTTAAGAAATAATAACAAGCCTAAAATACAAACGGTTAATAATCCCATAGCAGCTATTACTGTAACTAAGTCACGAATACCTTTTCCAGCCCAATCCATGAATAAAAATTTATGAAAAATGGCAAAAGAATAGCCTTCTAAACGCTCCGCATTGGTAATTACGGCAGCCAAATGTGAAGACGAAGGTTCGATATAATAGGTTGCTTTTTCAGGTGTATCATACGCCAACTTAACCACTGGCAAACGCTTGTTTACAAAACCATATTCTCTTTTTTCAAAATCATATAATGTTTTTGTTTCCAGTAATTTTGCGGTTGAAATATCAGTTGAAGCATCGCAATCTTCAGGTTCTTGCATATCACAACAAGCTCCTTTACTATTCATTTTATCTGAAAAATGATGTGCTAAAAACTGCACATACTCTAACTCGGCATTCTTGTTTGTTGTTCCATTTTTAGCATTGATGTAAACAGTTTTCGTTTTCTTTTCCTCCCCTTTCAATACTACTTGGTAGTACAGATCATTCTTTAATTGAATAACTGAACTATTTAAAAATGAGGACCAATCGATTGCCAATTTGTTGTTTTCCAATGCTAAAGAAGTAACATCAATAGTCGGCTCATATACCATTGAACTCAGATTATTGGGCTTCAATTTTGAAAAAGCATGATAAGCGCCACTTAAAGCAAATGTCAGGGTAACAAAAGCAACTGCTATACCTACTTTTCTGTGATTGAAACGAAGCTTCGTTTTGGAATCAGTAGCAGGAACTTGCTTTTTGAATACCTTCCAAAACAACCCATAGATGACAATCCCACTGAAGGCAGAAAGCACAATAATGGACAATAATAGAATCATGATCCAAACGCGAATGGTATTATTCGTAATCGCATCTAAAAATGACCAATTGTGAAAAACATCAAAAAACCAAATGAAAAATTGACGCGACTTTGGATTGAATGTGGCCAATTTACTTGAAGATGTTTCAACGTACACTTGCATCGCATCGTCTCTATCGAAACTCAGTTTATAAACCGGCAAATAACGATTCACGTATTTATATTGCGAATCAAATTCAGTTAGCACTTCTGAGGAAACTACTTTGCTTTTTTGGTCGTCCAAAAAATAGCGCGATAAATATTCCGCATATTGGGCATCGCCATTGGCTAATTCTACAGCAGTTGCCGTGTTGTAATAGTGTAACACATTATCAACTGTTTTTACTTGATAAAAATGGGTATTTGCAAAAGATACAATTCTGAAATTTTTAATTTGTTTCAAATTGTTTTTAGCCAATACAGTTTGTATCGACAAAGGAATATCCGCAGGTGCAATAGTTGTTTTTTCTAATCGTTCGTTAGCAATCGTAGGTTTGAAGAAATGCGCCATAAACGGGTGCATTATCCCTGACAAACACCAAAATATAACTGGTATAACCGTTATAATTCCAATCGTTCTATGCCAAGTATAGATATTTTGTTTGAGCTTTTTTTTCCACTTGGAATCCCTCTTTTTAGGTATTTTATTTTCCATATTTATGAAATTAAAGGCGCATCCAATAAGACACGCCTTTGGGTTACTACTCTATTTTTTTAAAGATAAATTGTATTGTATTCCAAAAAGAAAAGTTCTTGGAGCTGCTGCGGTATACGTAGGTTGAGAGGTGGTAAGATTCGCTCTAGTTACATTATAAGCATACAATTTGTCTGTTACGTTTAAGACATTGGTAAACAATTCAATTGATTTCCATTTGTATCCAAATCTGGCATTAAAAATACTATACCCACTATACTTTACGGTGTTAATCTGATCTTGAAAATAACTTCCTACCAATTGATATTCTAAAGAAGTTCTAAAATTAGGCAACCATTTTGGATAATAATTAATCTCAGAGTTCCCAACCCAACGAGGTCCAGAAGGCATTTCTTTTCCATTTAAATCTTTCAATACATCAGTAGCTTTTTCTGAAACTTTAAAGTCAATGTAGGTGTGTTCAGAAACAGCACCTCCCAATCTAACATTCCATTCATTGCTTGGCTTATAATTAAAACCAAATTCAATTCCTTTATGTCTGGTAGCCCCAGCAGAACGATAATCAGTACTATTATCCGCTAATTTAACGTTAAGCAATTCGTTTTTACCGTCTAAATAGTAGAATGCATAATCCATGTAGAATTTATTATTCACTAATGATAACCATCCACCAATTTCATAATTTTCAAAACTTGCTGGTTCTAAATTATAATAAAAATTAGCGGGTACACCTGTTGTGCCTCCTGTACCTGGTCTTGTTCTAAAAATAGCCGAAACACCCGGAGGAGCAAATCCTTGAGAAAAATTAGCATAAAACCCAGCCACTGAAAATGGATTGTAATTCACGCCAATTTTAGAGGTTAGTTTATCGTAAATTTTAGTACCAGTTCCATTATCCAAAGCATTATGGTAAGCTACTTTCAAATTATCATAGCGTAATCCAGTTGTCACAATTGTTTTAGGAAAAGGTTTAAAACTTAACTGCAAAAATTCAGCTGAATTATAAATATCTGCTGTATAATCTGCATTTTTAATGTCGGGTCTTTCTTCTAGGATTTGATAATTATTAACTGTTAACCCACCTGGATTTAAATTAGCTTTTAAATTAATTCGATACGACCAATAATCTGAAGGTGAATAATCATACATAACCCCAGCAACAATTTTTGTCTCTAAAAATTCAAATTTTTGAGTATGTTGTGCCAATGCTCCATAACTTTTAAAATTACTTGAATTTATTTCTCCTGTAGCAGTCGTGCTTTTTGATGTCCAACGAATTCCATAAGCTGGATTTTGTCCTAATTTATTATCTCTATAATACCCAGTAACCGAAGTACTAGAGTTAGCATTCCAATCGTGTTCCAAGGTTAAACGCGTTCTAAGCGCATCTGATTTACGATAGGTAAAATCGGTTGTGCTGGTGTAGGTTCTATTATTGAACGCATCTTCATTCACACTACCACTCATATCTGAATAGTATTTTCCAAACATGGTATTACTAATCAAACGCGTTTTTGAGTTGAATTTGTAATCAAAACGCGCATTGATATTGTCTTTCTTATAATCCGAAAAGGTCATCCAAGAATTTTTTTGATCCGATGTAATTCCAGAAATATGAAAACCAAATTTTCCAATTGTTGCTCCAGCTGCGGCTTGAATTCGTTTGTATCCCCATTGATCGGCTTGAATTCCAAATTTGAATTCTGGATTATACGAAGGTTTAGCCGATATCAAATTGATCGCCCCACCAACAGCCTCTGGACCATATAATGAAGAAACAGGTCCTTTAACCACTTCAACATTTTCCACGTTAAATTGATTGATTTCCAATAATGCATTGTGATTAAAAATTCCCATTGGACGAATTGGCAAGCCATCTTCTAAATACAAATAATACGCATTAGTAGAAATTGGTTGACGTATAGCCATCATGTGTTGCTCATTTCCAATATTCGACATAAATACACCTGGAATCTTGTTTACAAGCTCATACATCGCTGTAGCTTTAGTTTCGTCAATTGCTTTGGTATTTAATTTACTAATGGCTACAGGAGTTTCGGTACGTTTGGTAGCGGTTCTGTTTGCAGTTACAAAAACTTCTTTAAGTGAGTTTGTTTTAGTAGAATCTGCAACTGTTTTAGTTTTTTGAGCATAGCTCATTTGCCCTAATACTACTAGAGCGATAAGTATTTTTTTCATTGAATTATTTCTTAATTTATTGTAATTGTGTAGCAACAAACTCATTTTAGTAGTACTAAAAAAAGAGGCTACATCTTAAACGATATTATTAAGAATTAAGGTGGGTGGCTTAAATACAGAGTTGGTATCTAAAAAACTATATAAATTCAAATACAATGGAGAAATAGCCGAATTGTTCAAGCACTTTTTATAAGCTTTACAAAAAGTACATGCTTGCTCATAATACAAAACTTCTTTTTCTGAAATACTTCCTTTTTTATCAGTGGGTAGTGACTTCTCATTTTCTGTATTTTTTGCTAATTCCTTCATCAAATGACACTTTCCGTTACATTGCAGTTCCGGTTTTGCTTTATTTTCACATAGCACTTTGGATATGTACTCATAATTAATCGCATAGTCAACCAACGGAAAAACCGGCTTGACTAAGAACGAAAGGATAATTATGAATACTATTTTTTTCAAATGCTGATCTCTTAAAATTTATATCGTAAAAAAAGGCGACCATTAAACGGTGTCCCTGGCGTAAAATGAATTTCGGTTACCGATTCAGGTTCAGTCCGCAAACGACTTTCTGTCGCAAATTGGGTTTCGTTCCAAGCTGTATTGAACACATTATGAACAATACATCCTGTTTCAATGCCAGAAGAAAAGGAATAACTAAGGTTTATATCTGTAACAAAATACCCTTTCGCTACAATACTATAATCCTCATTAGCCGGTCTATCTCCTAAATAACGACTCGAAATAGCTCCTGAAAATCCTTGTTTTTGCATCCAATTCAAACCCGCTACAAAAGTGGTTTTAGGTGCTAATGGGATGAAATCTGCTCCTTTGGGTTCTTCGCTACTTTTAGCAACTGTTTGGGTAAAATCAGCATTAAAAAACAACTGATCATTGAGTTGGTATCGCAACCCTAGATCGATCCCTTTTCGTTTGGATTTACCACTCGGTTCAACAATTCCGGCATCGCCAACATACACAAATTCTTGCTCTAAATTCAACAGCCAAAAAGCAGAATTGAACAATATTCTTGGTAATGGTTTCCATGTTACTCCTATATCTGCTCCATACGAATTGGGTAACTTAGCCTTAGAATTCTGCTCCAAAACAACTCGAGTATCATTGCTATGAAATCCTTTTCCAAGTTTAAGATACCAGTTCAATTGATTGTTCTGCTGGTACGAAAAATTAAGCTTAGGGCTCCATTTGGCTTGACTTTCCGATTTTGTTTGATAGGGCAATACTAGTTTGTTTTGATATTCAAAACTAAAATAATCCAATCGCAAGGCAGGATTTATTTTCCATTTACCACTACTAATTTCTGCAGAAAGAAATCCATACGTATTCGTTTCATTGATATCACCTAACTGAATTTGTGTAATCGTAGTGGAACGAGTAAGTGTGTTGGATAACTCATTGTTGGCAACTAGATCATTTCGTAAACCAACTGCACCTTGCAAATTGATCTTGGCTGAATTAACAACAAAATGCTGGTTCAATTGACTTTCAAAACCCATTACACTTCTACTTTCTTTTTGCCTAATTTGGTCTCCATTTATGGGGTCGTTCAGAAAAAAAGTGAAATTGGAATACAACTCGAAATCGTATTTGGAATAGAAAAAGGTAGTTTTAAAATCCAAACTTTCAGAAAGTGATTTTTGGTATTTTAGAACAAGATTCGTTCGTGATGTAGTTCCGCCTTCAGTATCATCTATAGCGCCAAATCGACCTATTAAACCCGAAGCTACTGCACGTTCTGGAATTTGCCCTGAGGCATCCCATTTGCTTTTAAAATGCCCTATTGAAAAAACGAACCGCGAATTGTTTTTTAATTCATGGGTGTATTTTCCAAAAATATTCAATCGGTCAAAATGCTGCGGGCTATCAAATGGCCCATTTGTTTTTTGATAATCCGTTGCTATATAGGCTTTTTGCGCATCCGAATGTAGCAAATTAAACATTCCCAGTGTGCGTTGGGTATTGAATTGTCCCAATTCCACCGCTATTACATTCGATTCTAAAACTTCCTTAGTTTGCAAAGAAACATAACCCGCTGTAGCAAAATTACCTTTCTTTGCAACATATGAACCTTTGTCAAAATCGATTTTTTGAATCGTTTCGGGAATTACAAAATGCAAATCAGCATAGCCTTGTCCGTGAGCATGAGATACCATATTTACGGGTGAACCGTCTACATCAATAGCGACATCTGTTCCGTGGTCAATATCAAAACCTCTCAAAAATAATTGTTCGGCTTTTCCGCCTCCGGCATGTTGTCCTATGAACAATCCGGGTACTTTTCGTAATAATTCTTGAGACGAGCTAACGGGATTAATTTTTAAATCAATTTCTGAAACAGTAGTAAATGGCATATAACCACTACTAACAATAACTTGATCCAATTCGTACGGATTTTGGACCATCACCAACCGATTCGAATCGAATTGTTTGATCACAAAAATCAACTCTTTATAGCCTGATTTTGTAACAACTATACTGTCGTTAATGGAAGAATCCACAAAACTAAAAAAACCATTTTTATCTGAAAATGAGGTTGCTTTAGTTCTTAAATTCAAGAGCTTTACACGCTCTATTCCCTTACTTTCAGAAGAAACAATAATTCCGCTAAGATTTTGAGAAAATCCTAATAGATAAAAAAACAAAAAGACTAAAACAAACTTAAATTTCATTTCCTAAATTTAAAAAAACAATAAATAGAATCAGTCTGCTTTTCATTTAGAGTAATCTAAAAAAAGCATACTAATTTTTCATTCGTTAGTACGACGAATAATAGGCAACTTAGGCCTGCTAAAATTTAAGAAAGGATTGTGGGGGGATGAAAAACCGAATTAGTTTTCAAATAGGAATAAAAATCCAAATAAGCGGCTCTGTTTTTGGGTTGTTTAGAACAGCCACAAGAAACTATTTTATAAGAACCAATTTCATTAAAGAATAAGACTTCTTGAATTGGAGAAAAGGATTTTTTGTCTGTCGATTTTGGATTTTCTGTCTCTGCTGCTTTAGCCAATTGTTTCATCAAATGACATTTACCATTACATTGTAGTTTTGGCTTGTCTTTATTTTCGCAAAGCACCTTACTAATGTATTCATAATTAACAACATAATCCACAACCGGAAGAATTGGCTTTAGAAATAAGGATATTAATACTATGAATACAATGTTTTTCACGTTGCAAAAGTAACTAATTTTAATCTATTTAAATAAATCTTCTTTTAATAATTGTATTCTAAATACTAAACTTATGTTAAGACTTAAACCTTTTTAGTATCCAAATGTCTTACCTCTATAACTTAAAAAGTAGAACCATGAAAAAAGTATTTATTATAGCTGTTTTAGCTATCAGTTTAAGTAGCCTTGCACAAGATCGAAAAGAAAGACATTCCAAAGGAGCAATGGAACAAATGACTCCCGAACAACGCAATCAATTGCACCTTAAAAAAATGATCTTAGATTTGGATTTGAACGCCAAACAACAAGAACAAGTAGCTGCAATAATGGCGGAACAAACCGCTAAAAGAGAAGCTATGAAAGCAGAACGCAAAGCTAAAATGGAAGAAGCAAAAGCCAATCGCTTTGAAATGAAAAATAGAATGCTAGACGAGCAAATTGAAATGAAAAACAAAATGAAAAGCATTCTATCTGTTATTCAATTCTCAAAATGGGAAATGATGAAAGAAAAAAACAGAGAGCGAATGGGAGAAGAAAAAGCAAAACGTAAAGAACACAAAAGGGATTAATTCAAAAAAAAGGGTGTCAAAAAAACAAAATTTGTCATTCCGAATTTATTTCGGAATCTATTAAATAATAGAAAATCAATAATTTAAAGAAACTGAAACGAGTTCAGTTTGACAAAATCAGTACTTTTTAAACACCCTCTTTTATTTAAAATTAAAAAGTTTTAGATACTTTATCAATCGCTTGAATAGTAACATCTAAATCTTCGTATGTCAAAGCATCCGTAATAAACCAGGTTTCGTATGCTGATGGAGCAATATAAATTCCCTCTTGCAACAAACCATGGAAGAATTTTTTGAAAGTAGCATTATCACCTTTGGCAGCCGATTGAAAATCAACGACCGGATCTGCATCAAAATGAACCGAAATCATAGAACCTACTCTATTTATTGTAAATACTACATTGTTGGCTTTTAAAACACGGTCGATTCCTGCTGCTAAATAAGCTGTTTTTTCTTCCAATCGCTGAAAAATTGCAGGGTCGTTATTTAAGGCTTGTAACATGGCTAATCCAGCTGCCATAGCCAATGGATTTCCTGATAAAGTTCCCGCTTGATACACTGGACCTAATGGTGCTAAATGATTCATAATTTCTGATCGAGCCGCAAAAGCACCAACAGGCAAACCACCTCCAATTACTTTTCCGAAACAAACGATATCTGCTTGAATACCAAATAATTCTTGAACACCACCTTTTGCCAATCGGAAACCCGTCATTACTTCGTCAAAAATTAATTGAATTCCGTTGTCCGTACACAATTGGCGAAGGCCTTCTAAAAATCCTTTTTGTGGTGGAATACAACCCATATTACCTGCAACGGGTTCTACAATAATTGCGGCAATTTCGTTTTTATTCGCTTCAATTAAAGTCGCTACGTTTTCTAAGTCATTGTAACGTGCTAACAAAGTATCTTTTGCCGTACCTTCTGTTACGCCAGGACTGTTAGGTGAACCAAAAGTAATGGCTCCACTTCCTGCTTGAATTAAAAACGAATCCGAATGTCCGTGGTAACAACCTGCAAACTTGATAATTTTATCTCTTTTAGTATAGCCACGCGCTAATCGAATAGCACTCATACATGCCTCTGTTCCTGAATTCACAAAACGAATTTTATCAATATTAGGCACCATCGAAACCGCTAAAGCAGCGATTTGTGTTTCTAATTCGGTTGGCATTCCAAACGAAGTTCCTAATTTGGCTTTAGCCACAACTGCTTCTACAACAGGTTCAAAAGCATGCCCTAAAACCATCGGTCCCCAAGAGTTGATGTAATCAATTAATCGGTTCCCATCTTCGTCGTACAAATAAGCACCTTTCGCACTTTTAACGAATATTGGTGTTCCTCCCACCGCTTTGAAGGCTCTAACCGGCGAATTTACGCCTCCTGGAATTACTTTTTCGGCTTCAGCAAATAGCTGACTGCTTCTTTGGTATATCATTGTTATTGTATTTTATAATTACTTTAAGCGAAGTTTTTGCCCCACATAAAGCGTGTTATCGATCATGTTATTTTTTTGTTTTACCTCTTCTAAATTCAAATTAAATTTTTTGGCAATAGAAAACAAGGTATCTCCTTTTTGCACTTCATACTCGCCTTGCGATTGATTATCTGCAATGGGAGTCGACTCCATTTTCTTTTTATTAATTACATATTTCTTACCTAAAACTTGACTGTCGTATTGGTACAACTCATAGCGTTCTATGTACGAAATTAATTTTTCTGGATAATTAGGGTCGGTGGCATATCCGGCTAAACGCAATCCTTTTGCCCAAGCTTCATAATCGTCTTTGGGTAATTCAAACAGACTAGCATAGCGGTTTCTTCCGATCAAAAAAGTAGCGTGATCTTTAAATGACTCTGCAGGATCATTGTATTTTCTAAAACATTCTTGAGCTGCATCATCATCTTTCAGTACTGATTCACCAGTCCAATCGTTATGACATTTGATACCAAAATGATTATTTGCCGTCATGGCTAATGAACCTCTTCCTGCTCCCGATTCCAATATTCCTTGCGCTAAAATAATACTAGCAGGAATACCGTAATTTTTCATATTACTCATCGCTACCTCCTTGTAATTAGCAATATAATCATTAACTGTTCCGTTGACAGCAAGCGGTTTTGTTGCCACAGAACTTGAATTTTTCTTGTACTTACTCGAATTATAGCGGTCGTCTTTCTTAGTCACAATCACCGATTTCTTAGCGTGGCAACCTACTAACAGAAGTACTACAAAAACAAGTGCAATTTTTTTTATCATAAGGTATTTATTATTGGCAAACCTTTATTTATCAGTTTCATATTCATCCCTTGAATTCCTTGCAGACCTCCAGTATGAATTAATAGAATTTTTGAATTTTCAGGAAAGTAATTTTTAGTAATCAAATCGAATATTCCAAAAACCATTTTTCCTGTATAAACTGGATCTAGCGGAATTTGGGTTTGTTCGAAAAACCAATTAATAAATGCAATTAATTCATCGTTTACTTTCGCATAACCTCCAAAATGATAATCGGTAATTAATTCCCAATTGTCATTGTGTACAAAATTACGAATTTCATCTTGTAAAAACTCACCTTTTAAAGCAGGAAATCCTAAAACTTTTTGGTGAGACAAAGCACTATTTATAATCCCCGAAATAGTTCCGCCGGTTCCAATGGCACATCCTATATAATCAAATATAGTGTCTTCATTAGTTAAAATTTCTTCACAACCCTTTATTGCAAAGGCATTGGTTCCTCCTTCAGGAACTAAATAAAACGGCCCGTACTGTTCTTCCAATTGTTCCAAAAAAGCAGCTTCTGTTTTCAAACGATACGCTTCTCTGGAAACAAATTCGAATTGCATTCCACATTCTTGGGCAAATTTCAACGTAGGATTAGATGCTATTTTATCTGCTAATTCGTCTCCGCGAATGATTCCAATAGTTTGAAAGCCGTTTTCTTTTCCTGCATAGGCAACAGCGGCAATATGATTGGAATACGCCCCTCCAAAAGTTAAAAGTGTGGTGTGATTTTCGGCTTTTGCTTGAAGCAAATTGTACTTTAATTTCCTGAATTTATTTCCCGAAACAAAAGGATGAATCAAATCTTCTCGTTTGATAACAAGGGAAATTCCTTTAGGAAAATCGATGGTAATAGATTGATTCAAAGAAGTAAGAGATATAAAAATGTTAAATATTTAGTAAGGAATAAAAATGACCGCTTTTTAATTTCTAAATTTGTTTACAAACTAATTACTGTATACAACTGATTTATGAATAGGCAAAGTAATGAAAATAAATTAACAGAAGAAGAAGATTTCTACTTTACTCCTGAAGGATACAAGTGCTTTACCGAAAAATTCCACCTCAAACGCGGGTATTGTTGTAAAAGTGGTTGTCGACATTGTCCCTACGGTTTTGATAAAAAAACCAATACGATTCGAAAAAAATAAAATTTAGGCATACTAATTGATTACTTAAAATAGAACTCAATTTCCAACTCTTAAAACAATTATGATGAAAACAATTCAATTCTTATTATCAGCACTCCTTTTAACAATGGTTTCGTGTGGTTCACTAGTTAGTGTGAACGCTGATTACGACAAAAAAGTAGATTTTTCAGCGTATAAAACTTATGCCTACTATAAAACAGGTATAGATAAAGTCGAAATTTCTGATTTAGACAAACGCAGAATTTTGAGTGCTATTGATCAGCAAATGCTAGCCAAAGGCTTCAGTAAAAGTGAAAATCCCGATTTGCTAATCAATATTTTTACTAAATCCCGAGAACAAGTGAGTGTCAATCAATTCAATGCGGGCTGGGGCTACGGTTGGGGCTTTGGCTGGAATCCATTTATGATGGGAGGACAGCAAACCACCGTTACCTCATCAACTGAAGGCACTTTATACATCGACTTTATTGATGCCAAAAAGAAAGAAATGATTTGGCAAGGTGAGGGAACCGGAATACTTACTAAAAACACCCATAAAAAAGAGGAACGAATCAATGAATTTGTGACTAAGATTGTAGCGCAGTACCCTCCTATTAAACAATAACAAAAAACACAGCCTCCTCTAAAGGAGGCTTTTTTTATTAAATACACAAACAACCGAAAGAAACAATTCGTATTTTTGAATTAAATTTAATAAAGTATGAATCTTTTTAAGGAAGCCTTAATTGCCAAAAATCAATTGCAAGGAGTTGTAACTCCTACCCCATTGACTGAAAATACCAATCTTTCTAATGAATTTGACGCTACCATTTTATTAAAAAGAGAAGATTTACATATTGTACGCTCCTATAAAATTAGAGGTGCTTACAACAAAATAAGTTCGCTTACTGATTCTGAAAAAAAGCAAGGAATAGTTTGCGCAAGCGCTGGGAATCATGCACAAGGCGTTGCTTTTTCTTGCAATTTATTACAAATAAAAGGCAAAATCTACATGCCTAAAACCACTCCTAAGCAAAAAATTAAACAAGTACAATTATTCGGAAAATCCTTTGTGGAAATCGAATTAATAGGAGATACTTTTGATGATGCATACGCCAAAGCAGTGACTGATGCAAAAGAAAACAACAAAATATTCATTCATCCCTTTGATGATCAAAAAGTAATTGCCGGTCAAGCTACCGTAGGATTAGAGATTTTGGAATCGTTCCCCCAACCTATCGATTATATTTTTGTTCCAATAGGTGGTGGCGGATTGTCGGCAGGTTTATCTACCGTTTTTAAAGAATTAAGTCCGAATACTAAAATTATTGGTGTGGAACCTGAAGGTGCGCCTACAATGAAAACAGCCATAGCTGCGGGAAATAATGCACCTCTTACCACCATTGATAAATTTGTAGATGGTGCTGCTGTAAAACAAGTGGGCAACTTGACTTTTGAAATTTGTAAAGACTACTTAAGCGATATTATTCTAGTTCCAGAAGGAAAAGTATGTACGACTATTTTACGATTGTATAATGAAGAAGCCATGGTAGTAGAACCTGCTGGAGCTTTAACTATTGCCGCCTTGGATTTTTATAAAGACAAAATCAAAGGAAAAACAGTTGTTTGCATTGTTAGCGGAAGTAATAACGATATTGAACGTACAGCCGAAATTAAAGAACGTTCACTGTTGTACGAAGGCTTAATGCATTATTTTATCATTCAGTTTCCTCAAAGACCGGGTTCGTTGAAAGAATTTGTCAACGAAATTTTGGGACCTGAAGATGACATTACTTATTTTCAATTTACCAAAAAGAACAATCGTGAATCGGCACCGGTTGTAGTGGGATTAGAATTGAAAAACAAAAATGATATTCAGCCGATTAAAACTAAAATGACTGAAAGAGGTTTTCAATACAACTACATCAACGAAAAACAAGATTTATTCAATCAGTTAATTGGATAACTAAAATTGTATAAAAGGAAACTGAGCTTGAACTTTAGTAATTTTTTCTTCCAATTTGGCTACAAATTTTTGATGACTTTCTGAATGCGGATGGAAAGGTTTATGCAACAATCCTTTTTGAATCGAATCTATATCTTCAAGAGTAGAATATGTAGTTGCTGAAAGAAAAGTTGCTTTAAATCGTTCCCAAATATAATCAATGGCAACTGAACTTGGATGCAATAAATCCACCCCGTAAAAGCGATAATCACGCAATTCATCCATCATAATTTCATAGGACGGAAAATAATTGGCTTTGTCCAACAAATGATCCGAAAGTAAATTCTGTAAGGCAGTTATCAAATGGGATTTACTTCGTTGATTTTCTACAAAACCATCCTTGATATGTCGTACTGGCGAAATAGTAAATACAAAAGCACAATTGGGATTCAATTTACGAATCGAATCTACCGTATTTTGGATTGCCGATTCTATTGTAGCGACTGATAAAATATGTTTGTCAAAATGAGTTTGCGGCATTTTATGGCAATTAGCCACTACAACAGCTGTATTTTTTTCCTGATACACCCACGAAGTTCCGTAAGTAATTAATACATGTGTTGCTACTTTGATTTGCTGATGCATAGATGCAACTATTTCGTTAAGATACACTACTAATTCATTTCTATCATGGTGACTCAAGTCAGAATGCACCTCATAACAATGAAACCGTTCATTATGAAAGAAAATATCTTCTTCTGTAAACATGATTTGATTCACTGACCTTGCAACTAATTTTTCAATGGAAACCGGATTAAAAATAATTCCAAACGGATTGGTGGTGTTTTGGAACTTAAAATAATCCAACTTCTCCCCCATATTGACTGCAAAACAAGACCCTAAGGACACTATTGTAGCATTGTAGTCAATTGGATAATTTGAGTTCGAAATAGGTACAGGAGTGGTGAATTTCATTTTCTTTATTTTGCTACTACAAATTACAATTATTTTGAAAATAAATAGTGAATTATAGATTTAAATTTTCTACTCAATAACAAAGCCCTTAAAAAGCGGTATACTTTAAAAGGGCTTCGTTGAACTTCAATATTGTATTATTTTATAAAATCGGCTGCTTTAGCTAAAGCTTCAGCAATTCCTGCGACATTTTTTCCACCTGCAGTAGCAAAGAACGGTTGTCCTCCTCCTCCACCTTGAATAAATTTCCCTAATTCACGAACTACTTGTCCGGCATTTAGGTTTTTGGCAGCCACTAATTCTTTAGAAATATAGCAAGTTAACATCGGTTTGTCTTCTTCGGCAGTAGCCAAAACTAAAAACAAATTAGTTCCTAAATTACCTAATTCATAAGCCAAATCTTTAGCACCTTCTGGATTCAAATCAACTTGAGTAGCCAAGAATTGAACGCCATTTATTTCTTGTATTTGAGAAGCCAAACTCGCTTTCAAATGCTTCACTTTGTCTTTCATCAAAGCCTCAATTTGTTTCGCCAACTTCGCATTATCCTCTTGTAAATTATGAACGGCTTTCAAAATATCTTGTGGATTTTTCAAAGCAGCTTTAATCTCATTTAAGGTGTTTTCATATGAAGCAAAATGCGCTTTCACAGCATCACTTGTAATTGCCTCAATACGACGAATTCCTGCTGCAACTGCTCCTTCGGATACAATTTTAAAATGCCATATTTCAGCCGTATTATTTACGTGGATTCCACCGCACAATTCCATACTTTCGCCAAATTTAATCGCACGAACGTTGTCTCCATATTTTTCACCAAACAACGCCATCGCACCTTCGTCTAAGGCTTGTTGAATTGGAATACTTCTTCTTTCTATCAAAGGCAATTGCTCTTGAATACGAGCATTTACAAAATCTTCTACTGCTTGCAATTCGTCCTCGGTCATTTTAGCAAAATGAGAGAAGTCAAAACGCAAATAATTCGGATTAACCAAAGATCCTTTTTGCTCTACGTGTGTTCCTAAAATACTTCTTAACGCTTGATGCATCAAGTGCGTAGCCGAGTGATTACGAGACGATAAAGTTCTCAAATCCGTATTTACTTTTGCAACAAAACTAGCCGTTACATTTTCAGGTAATTGCTTCGCCAAATGCAAAATCAAATTGTTTTCTTTTTTAGTATCGATGATTTCAATAGTCTCGTTAGCAGAAACTAAAGTTCCTTTATCACCAACTTGTCCTCCACCTTCTGGATAAAAAGGCGTAGCATCTAAAACGATTTGGTATAAAACCCCATCTTTTTTACTATCAATTTTTCTAATTCTCGAAATTTTAACTTCATTTTCAGTTTGGTCGTAACCCACAAAAGACTCTACATTTCCAGGAATCAAAACCGACCAATCTTCAGTTGAAACTTCCGAAGCAGCACGCGAACGTGATTTTTGTTCTTGCATGGCTTTTTCAAAACCAGCTTCGTCTAATTGGTAACCTCTTTCTCTTAAAATCAAAGCAGTTAAGTCAATTGGAAATCCGAAAGTATCGTACAATTCAAAAGCTTTTTCTCCTGAAATTTCAGTTCCAGCAGTTTGATTCATAACATTTTCAAGCAATTGTAAACCTTGATCCAAGGTTCTTAAAAATGACGCTTCTTCTTCACGAATTACATTCGTAACCAAAGTTTGTTGTGATTTGATTTCAGGAAAAAATTCACTCATTTGGTTGGATAAAACCGCAACCAATTCATAAATAAAAGGTTCTTTGGTATTCAAGAAAGTAAATCCATAACGAATGGCACGACGTAAAATACGACGAATCACATAACCCGCTCCTGTGTTCGATGGCAATTGACCATCCGCAATTGCAAAGGCAACTGCACGAACGTGATCGGCTACTACACGAATAGCGATATTCGTTTTGTTTTGTTCTTCTGAACTATTTTGAATTTCGTTTGAGGTATATTTCAAACCTGTAATTTGTTCTACTTTTTCAATTAGCGGTGTAAAAACATCGGTGTCATAATTAGACGTTTTCCCTTGTAATGCCATACACAAACGCTCAAATCCCATTCCGGTATCAACGTGTTGAGCTGGTAATTTTTCTAAAGAACCATCTGCTTTACGGTTGAATTCCATAAACACATTGTTCCAAATTTCTACCACTTGTGGATGATCATTATTCACCAAACTCTTACCAGAAACTAACGCTTTTTCTTCTTCTGAACGCAAATCGACGTGAATTTCAGAACAAGGTCCGCAAGGTCCTTGATCACCCATTTCCCAGAAATTGTCTTTTTTATTTCCTAAAATGATACGATCTTCATCAATCAATTCCTTCCATAAATCCCAAGCTTCTTGGTCAAAAGGCACATTTTCGTCGGGGTTACCTTCAAAAACAGAAACGTATAAATTTTCTTTTGGAATTTTATAGACTTCGGTCAATAATTCCCATGCCCAGTTAATCGCATCTTTTTTGAAATAATCGCCAAAAGACCAGTTCCCTAACATTTCAAACATGGTGTGATGGTAGGTATCAAAACCTACATCCTCTAAATCGTTATGTTTTCCAGAAACACGAA
>CAYWFQ010000023.1:0-24921 GCA_964457505.1 uncultured Flavobacterium sp. | reverse complement strand
TGATGAATTACGAAGAATTTTCAATGGAAACAGAATCAATTGCATTAGAAGGAAAGCATAATATGAAAAATGCTATGGCAGCCACTTCAGTTGCTAAATTGATGCAAATTAGAAACGCAACCATCAGAGAAAGCTTGTCAAATTTTCAAGGTGTAGAACATCGTTTAGAAAAAGTTTTGAAGATTCAAAATGTTCAATACATCAATGATTCTAAAGCGACAAATGTCAACGCTTCATTCTTTGCTTTGGATAGTATGACTACGCCAACGGTTTGGATAGTGGGAGGTGTAGACAAAGGAAACGATTATAATGAATTGATGTCCTTAGTGCATGAAAAAGTGAAAGGTATTATTTGTTTAGGAGTCGATAATAAAAAAATCATTGATGCTTTTGGAAATGTGGTTGATGTGATGATTGAAGTTGATAATATGCCAGAAGCTGTTCGTATGGCACAACGCATGACCGAAAAAGGAGATACCGTTTTGTTATCACCAGCTTGTGCGAGTTTTGATTTATTCGAAAATTACGAAGACAGAGGTAGACAATTCAAACAAGCGGTTTATAATTTATAGTACGTGCTAATTAATTAGACTTTAAGCAATATGAAACTCAAGCAGCTATTAAGCAATCTAAAAGGAGATAAGGTAATTTGGTCATTCTTGGCTTTATTGGCTTTATTTTCGTTTATGCCTGTTTTTAGCGCTAGTACTAATTTGGCTTTTGGTCGAGATGGAGATGGAAATACCTTAGGGTATTTAGTAAAACATTTAGCTCATTTAGGAATGGGTTTTATGATTATTTATTTTGTTCACAAAGTGCCATACCATTATTTCAGAGTAATATCTAGAATAGGTTTGCCAATAGTTTGGGGGCTATTAGCACTTACGTTGTTTAAAGGAACCAATATTGGCGGAGCCAATGCGAGTCGATGGTTACAATTACCATTTATTGGAATTTCATTTCAAACCTCTTCTATAGCTGCCATTATTTTATATATTTATGTAGCACGTTATTTATCTAAAACAAGAGAAATACCAGTAACTTTTAAAGCCTCATTTGTTGAGTTGTGGATACCAGTATTCATCACTTTGGCTTTGATTTTACCTGCAAATTTTTCAACTACTGCATTAATGTTTGTAATGGTAGTTATGATTGCTTTTGTAGGGCGATATCAATTGAAATATATTGGTTACATTATGGCTATGGCAATAGCAGGATTACTGATTTTTGTGGTGTTGTCAAAAGCTTTTCCTGATTCAAAATTTTTTAGCAGGGTAGACACCTGGATTAGTAGAATTGAAAATTACGGCACCGATAAAGTTGGGGAAGATGAATATCAAATTAATGCTGCAAAGACTGCAATTGCTTCAGGGAACTTTACTGGAGTTGGTCCAGGAAAGAGTGTGCAAAGGCACTTTTTACCTCAATCTTCTTCTGATTTTATTTATGCCATTATCGTTGAAGAATATGGTTTAGTTGGTGGACTCGGTGTTTTAGGATTGTACCTTTTACTCCTTTTTCGATTTGTAATTGCGGCTCATAAAGCCAATACTCTGTTTGGAAAATTAGTCGTCATTAGTTTGGGTTTTCCATTGATTTTTCAAGCATTAATCAATATGGCAGTGGCTGTGGAGCTATTGCCTGTTACAGGACAAACCTTACCCTTGATAAGTAGTGGTGGAAGTTCTATTTGGATGACTTGTTTCGCACTTGGAATTATAATCAATGTCACCAAGAAAGAGGAAGAAATTGAACAAGAACAAAAAGAAGCTGCTAAACGAGAAGAAGCACTTCAAAAATTAATAGACCAACAGTTAGAAGACGACGACTACCAATCAGAAACAGGCAATTATTCCATTCAAGACAGCTCGAAAAATCCAATAGATGCCGTAAAAAACAAATAGTAAATTTATCATGAGAACATACAAATTCATATTAAGCGGAGGAGGAACAGGAGGTCATATTTACCCAGCAATTGCTATCGCTAATGAATTAAAGTCTCATTTTCCAAATGCTGAAATTCTATTTGTTGGAGCAAAGGATAAAATGGAAATGGAAAAAGTTCCTCAAGCAGGTTTTCCAATACAAGGGCTTTGGATTGCAGGTTTACAAAGACGATTGACTTTAGATAATGCCTTGTTTCCAGTAAAGTTACTAAGTAGTCTGTTAAAATCAAGACAAATTATTAAACAATTCAGACCAGATGTAGTTATTGGAACAGGCGGTTTTGCAAGTGGTCCTTTGTTACAAATGGCAAATAGTGCCGGAATACCGACTGTAATACAAGAACAAAATTCATTTCCTGGAATAACCAATAAATTATTAAGTAAGAAAGCAAACGCAATTTGTGTGGCTTATGAAAATTTGGAACGCTTTTTTCCAAAAGAAAAAATGGTTTTGACCGGAAATCCAGTACGTCAAGATTTAATTGATGTGGAGAGCAAAAGAGATGAAGGGACTACCCATTTTAAACTAGATCCAAACAAAAAAACAATTTTGATTTTGGGCGGAAGTTTAGGTGCGCGACGTGTGAACCAATTGATTGAAAAAGAATTGGAATTTTTCGCTTCGCAAAACGTACAATTGCTTTGGCAATGCGGGAAGTTGTATTTTGAGGAGTACCAAAAATACAATTCGGCTAACGTCCAAGTAATGGCATTTATAGAAAGGATGGATTTGGTATATGCAGCTTCAGATATAATAATTTCAAGAGCTGGTGCTTCTTCTGTTTCTGAATTATGTATCGTAGGAAAGCCGGTTGTTTTTATCCCGTCTCCAAATGTTGCCGAAGACCATCAAACAAAAAATGCCCAATCAATTGCCGATAAAAAAGGTGCTATTTTGATTCGAGAAAGCGAGTTGAATACCATTTTTGAATCGACTTTTTCGGATTTGATTGCCAATGAAAGCAAACAACAAGAATTGAGTTTAAATATTAAAAAATTGGCTTTGCCAAATGCAACCAAAGCCATTGTAGAAGAGATAATTAAATTAATCAAATAATATAAACAAAACGCTTTTGCGTTGAGTTGCCAGAAAAAATGAACTTAAATCAAATACATAACGTCTTTTTTATAGGAATCGGAGGAATCGGAATGAGTGCTTTGGCGCGTTATTTCAAAACCATCGGAAAAAATGTTTCGGGTTACGATAAAACTCCTTCGATGTTAACTGATGAATTAATTACAAGCGGCATCGACATTCATTTTGAAGATCGTATTGATTTAATTCCGAAGGACTATTATACAGAAAATACGTTGGTGATAATTACACCAGCTGTTCCAGTGATGCATTCGCAATGGAATTACTTTTTAGAGCGTGATTATCAAGTTAAAAAAAGAGCCGAAGTATTAGGAATTATTACTAAAGATACTTTTTGTTTTGCAGTTGCGGGAACGCATGGCAAAACGACAACTTCAAGTATTTTAGGTCATATTTTATTTGAAAGTGGAGCAGATGTCACTGCTTTTGTGGGTGGAATAGTTGAAAATTACAAATCTAATTTAATTGGAACTGGAAAAACAGTTACTGTGGTTGAAGCCGATGAATTTGATCGTTCATTTTTGCATTTGCATCCCAATATTGCTTGTGTAACTTCTATGGATGCAGACCATTTGGATATTTATGGAACAAGTGAAGAAATTGAGGCGTCGTTTGTAGAGTTTGCAAATAAAGTAGAAGATAAGAGCCAATTGTTTATTACGAATGAGTTGCCAATAGATGGAGTGACTTGTGCAGTAAATGAGGAAGCGGTATATAAAGCCTTTAATGTGAGAGTTGGAAATGGAAGTTATGTTTTTGACGTACAAACCCCAACAGAAACTATTTGCGATATTGCTTTCGGATTGCCGGGTAAACACAATTTGATGAATGCGTTAATGGCTTTGGCTATGGCCAAAACTTTTGGAACTTCGTCAGAAGCGATTGCAAAAGCACTAGCTTCATTTAAAGGAATTAGAAGACGTTTTTCATATCAAATAAAAACTCCAAATTTGGTGTATATCGATGATTATGCACATCATCCAACCGAAATTAATGCGGTACATCAAGCGGTTAGCGAATTGTATCCTACCCAAAAAGTACTGGCTATTTTTCAACCGCATTTATTTAGCAGGACAAAAGATTTTGCAGATGATTTTGCCAAAAGTTTGTCTCAGTTTGACGAGGTACTTTTGTTAGATATTTATCCAGCCCGTGAATTGCCTATGGAAGGAATTACTTCGCAATGGTTGATGGATAAAATGACAAACGATAATAAAAAATTAGTTTCCAAAGAGGATTTGATACAAACAATTATAGCAAGTGAGGCTCGAGTTGTTGTAACAATTGGAGCGGGAGATTTAGGTGAAATGGTACCATCAATAAAAAATGCATTGTATGAAACGATTTAATTGGATAACAATTCGATTATTGCTCATGTTGGGCTTGGTGATTTTTCTTTTTTCGTTTACTTCAAATCGAAATAGTAATCGAAAATTAACAAAAACAAAAGTGATTTTTGTTGGAGAAAGTTCAAATTTTCTTAAACAAGAAACGGTTAATAAATTGTTAATAGAAAATAATACATACGCTTCAGCTATACGAAAAGATAAATTAGATTTGAATAAATTAGAAAAAGCCGTTAATTCAAATCAAATGGTTGAAAAATCAGATGTTTTTGTAACCATTGACGGAGTGCTAAAAGCAGTAGTAAAACAGAAAACTCCAATTGCAAGAGTTTTTGATGGTCATCGTTCTTTTTATATTGATTACAAGGGAAATACAATGCCGTTGTCGGCCAATTTCACTGCCAGAGTTCCCCTCGTTTTGGGAGTGATAAATAAAAAAAATAGCGAGGCTTTAGCTGAATTATTTCGAAAAATTTATGACGATGCGTTTTTGAAAAAAAACATCATTGCCATTCAAATTATGCCTAGCGGTAGCTTAAAAATGCTGAATAGAAATTTTGATTTTCAAATTGATTTCGGAGGAACCATCAATGTGGATCGAAAAATTAGAAATTATAAAGCATTTTTTCAAAAAGCAATTGTAGATAGTTCGTTGTATAAATATAAAAAAATTGATCTCCGTTTTACGGAACAAGTAGTTTGCACAAAATAAGAGGTAATGGAAAAAGAGAATATTGCAGTAGGACTAGACATTGGGACAACTAAAATTGTCGCTATGATAGGCAAGAAAAATGAGTACGGAAAACTAGAAATTTTGGGTGTTGGAAAATCCAAAAGTCTAGGTGTGGCTAGAGGTGTGGTGAATAACATTACCCAAACAATTCAGTCTATCCAACACGCTGTTCAAGAAGCTGAAAATAACTCAGGCTATAAAATAAAAGATTGTGTAGTAGGTATTGCAGGTCAACACATACGCAGTATTCAACATACTGATTACATCAGCAGAAGCAATCCCGACGAAGTAATTGGAGGGAATGATATTCAACAGTTGATTGATCAAGTAAATAAATTAGCAATGCTTCCTGGAGAAGAAATTATTCATGTATTGCCTCAAGAATTTAAAATTGACGGTCAATCTGAAATTAAAGAACCTATTGGGATGTATGGCGGCCGTTTGGAGTCAAGTTTTCACGTTGTAGTGGGGCAGGCTTCATCCATCAGAAACGTAGGGCGTTGTATTCATGATTCTGGAATTGAATTGTCTGGTTTGACATTGGAACCATTGGCTTCGTCTGATGCAGTTTTGAGTCAAGAAGAAAAAGAAGCCGGAGTAGCATTAATTGATATTGGTGGTGGAACAACGGATTTGGCTATTTTTAAAGATGGTATTATTCGTCACACAGCTGTAATTCCTTTTGGAGGAAACGTAATTACAGACGACATTAAAGAAGGTTGCTCGATTATTGAAAAGCAAGCCGAATTATTGAAAGTAAAATTTGGATCGGCTTGGCCAGGAGAAAATAGAGAAAATGAAATTGTTTCTATTCCAGGATTGAGAGGAAGAGAACCGAAAGAGATTTCCCTAAAGAATTTGTCTAAAATAATTCACGCGCGAGTAGTCGAAATTATTGAACAAGTTTTTGTCGAAATCAAAGCCTACGGTCATGAAGACCCTAGAAAAAAATTAATCGCAGGAATTGTTCTTACTGGTGGAGGATCACAATTGCAACACATCAAGCAATTAGTAGAATACATTACAGGTATGGATACTAGAATTGGATATCCAAATGAACACCTAGCAGGTAATTCCAGTGAAGAAATCTCAAGTCCCTTATATGCAACTGCAGTTGGTTTAGTAATGAATAGCATTGAAAACAAAACACAGAGTGCAGTTAGAATAGATCAGGTACAAGCCCCAGAAATACCGGTCTACAAAGCTCCAGTATTGGAAACAAACGAGGTAGTTCATGTTGAATTGAATTCAGATGAAATTACTCCACAAGAAATCAAAGACAAGTCTACAGAAACTCAAATTAGAAGATCCTTTTTTGATAAATATGTAGATAAAATAAAAGATTTCTTGGATAATGCAGAATAGAGGCCTAGCCTTTGACAAATTAATTTAATAACAACAAATAGCAAAAACCAAATAAAATGATGAGCAACTCAGAATTTGGAAGTATTTCATTTGATTTACCAAAGAACCAATCAAATGTAATCAAAGTAATAGGTGTTGGAGGCGGTGGGAGCAACGCTATCAACCACATGTTTAAACAAGGAATCAAAGGGGTAGATTTTATTGTTTGCAATACTGATTCACAAGCCTTACAAAATAGTGCTGTACCTAACAAAATTCAGTTAGGTGTACATTTAACTGAAGGATTGGGTGCTGGAGCAAATCCAGATGTAGGACAACAATCTGCTATTGAAAGTATTGCTGACATTGAAAAAATGTTAGACCAAAATACTAAAATGGTATTTATCACTGCTGGAATGGGTGGTGGTACTGGAACTGGTGCTGCGCCTGTAATTGCTCAATTGGCTAAAGATCGCGATATACTTACCGTAGGTATCGTGACTCTTCCTTTTGTTTTTGAAGGGAAAGTACGTCAAGAACAAGCTTTAATTGGTATAGAAAAATTACGCAAACAAGTCGATTCGCTAATTGTTATCAATAATAACAAATTGAGAGAAGTTTACGGAAACTTAGGTTTCAAAGCAGGTTTCTCAAAAGCTGATGAAGTATTGGCAACTGCCTCAAGAGGTATTGCTGAAGTTATAACACACCACTACACACAAAATATCGATTTGCGTGATGCTAAAACGGTATTGTCTAATAGTGGAACAGCTATTATGGGTTCTGCAATAGCTGAAGGTGAAACAAGAGCGAAAGATGCTATTATTTCTGCTTTAGATTCACCTTTATTAAATGACAACAAAATCACAGGTGCCAAAAACGTATTGTTGCTTATCGTTTCTGGAACAAATGAAATCACTTTGGATGAAATTGGTGAAATCAATGATCACATCCAATCAGAAGCTGGTTTCAATGCGAATATTATCATGGGAGTTGGTGAAGACGAAACTCTTGGTGATGGAATTGCAGTTACTGTTATTGCTACAGGTTTTGACTTGGAGCAGCAAAATGAAATCGTAAATTCTGAGCCAAAAAAGATCATACACGCTTTAGAAGATGAGCAAAAAATCACACATAATTTATCTAACACTCCAGTTCCTGCATTCGATTTGAATACTGAAACTCCAGTAGCTAGTGAAGAAAGAATTGTTTTTGAATTGTTGGAAGAAGAAGAGCCAGTTGCTGCTGTTGTGGCTGAGCCAGTAGTTGCTGCTTACGAACCAATTACTAATGAAAATGATTTGATTGTAATGTCTGAATTTATCAAAAATTTAGATGTCACTTTCGAAATTGTTTCGCCAATCAATGATATTGATTTTACCTTCACAACACCTGAGGTACACGCTATCGAAACTGCACAACAAAAAGTTGTTCAAAAAGAAGAACAAGCTACTTTTTCTTTCGACATGCCTTTGTTTAAATCAGAGCCTGTAGTAGAAGAAAACAAAATAGTATTCGAATTAACAAACAACGAAATCAACGATATCAAAGTGGTTGATCCAGTTCAATTTGTACCTATGACTGAAGTGGCTGAAAACGGAGTTATCCGTCACTCATTAGAAGAGTACATGGAGGTAGAAAATGAATTTGTGGCTACTCAACCAGTTCAAAAAGTGGCTGAAGTAGTTCCAGAAGAGTTGAACATCACCATGAAAAAAATAGATGAATCAACTATTGCAGCTTCAGAGTTTGAATCGATTTCTCCAATGGAAATGACTATTGAAGAAACTTTGCGCGCTCGTGCTGACGAAAGAAGAAGAAAGTTGAAAGAGTTCAATTATAAGTTTCACAACAACGTATCTAAAATTGATGAGTACGAGAAAGAACCTGCCTACAAAAGATTAGGAGTGGAGCTTTCTACGAATCAATCCAACAATACTAATTCGAGAATATCTGTAGGAACAGACAGCAACAATGACTTGCAGTTGCGTTCCAACAACTCGTACCTACATGACAATGTAGATTAAAGTACCCCGCTAACCAAAAACCAATGTAACCCGAAAGTCAATTGATTTTCGGGTTATTTTTTTATCCTATAGCAGTTGCAATCAATCTTTTGTTAGTTCGGGTAAATTGTTCTAAATTTGCGAGCCTAGTCCAGCTGTCGTTGCAAGCTTTTTCTCGAAAATGCTTTTTTCTAAGGGGGTAAAAGAGCTCCTAAAGTCGCTTTTTAACTCCAAGAAAAAAATACATTTTCTCCTAAAAAGGCTTTTCACTTCCATCTGGGGCAAAAAATCAAAACACTAAAAAATAGATAATATGAGTTTAGCTACACAAATCATGGACGAAATTAAAAACGCCATGAGAGCCAAAGATACCGTTGCATTAGAATCCTTGCGTGCCGTAAAATCAGCCTTGCTTTTAGCACAAACCGAAAGTGGTGCCAAAGAAGAAATCAGCGTCGATGAAGAAATTAAATTGTTGCAACGTTTAGTAAAACAACGTAAAGACAGTGCGAATATCTACACAGAACAAGGACGTCCTGATTTAGCTGAACCAGAATTATTGCAAGCAGCCGTAATTGAGAAATTCTTACCCGCTCAATTATCAGAAGTGGAAGTAGAAGCAGTAGTGGCTAAAATCATCGCAGACAATGGTGCTTCAGGAATGGCTGCTATGGGTAAAGTAATGGGATTAGCCTCTGCTGAATTAGCAGGTAAAGCTGATGGTAAAACGATCTCGACTATCGTTAAAAAATTATTGTCTTAGAATACAATTGATATCGTAAATCGACCCAAGGCGAAGCCGAACTGGGCGAAGGTAATATCGTTTAACGTAAATCGAATATCGTACATCGTATATCGTATATCGTACATCGTATATCTTAAATCGTATATCTTAAATCGTATATCGTATATCAAAAATCGTAAATAACCTGACTGCGTAGTTCAACTGGATAGAATATCAGATTTCGGCTCTGAGGGTTGGGGGTTCGAACCCCTCCGCGGTCACAAAAACCTACTGTTATGCAGTAGGTTTTTTTGTGGGTAGCAATTAGAAAGAATTTTCAGTATATTTGATTTAGCTCAAAGTCAGGAGATTTTGAGTAGAAAGAATATTAGTAATTTAAAGACCACGCGAAAGGATTCGCGCGGTAGCGGGGGAATTAGGAAAGCCTTTGAGAAATTTTTATCAAACAACTGTTGAAGAAAACGGAGTTAAATCCGGCTTTGGACCATCGATGTTAAACACGTCAAATATGAATGTTAAACCAACTTGGTATAAATAAAAAATTGAAAATGAAAAATATTTATCTAGTTTTAATCATTATATTTTTTTCTTGTGCTTCAAAAAAAGATTTAACAATTATAAAATATAACGGATATAGTAACTCTAAGAAACAGAATTACAGCTATAAAATCAATATTAAAAAAGGTTTTAAGGTTAAAGAGATTCATGGAGGGAATGAATGGATACAGAAAGAATACATATATGTTGACAACTCAACTTTCTACATTAGTGATGAAGAAGGAAATACATCTCTTAATTACAACAATATAAGAAATGATAAGTTTGAATCATATAAATCTATTATGGCATTTACCTCTAATGATACAATTACACTTCAAGGTATTGATAAAAACGGTAAATATTGGAAAAATAAATATGATGGAGAAGTAAATATAGGTTACTTAAATATTCCAAAAGAAAAGAAGGAAGAGTTTGATAAAATTATATCCTCTGTAATAAAAAAATAAAAGTGGGTAGTGTATCAAAGTTGGTAATGTATCAAAGTTAGTGACAGTGTTGAAAAAGCTAGTTAATTAACTGAAAATCCCCCCAGCTGGCGCGAGCGTCTCGCTCGTGCCTAGACATAAGAATTAATTAAAAACAAATTTAAAAGAGCAACTACGGTTGTTTTTTTTTTGTACTTAAAAATAAATGGGTATTCTAGCCCCGATAGTAGCCAGCTACCATGTAGCGCGAATAGCGGGACAACATGGCTTAGTAAATAAAATAGCTGCTCCTTATAAGTTTTACATCACTGTAACAATTGTTACTGACCAGCTAGTATATCCCTCTTACTTTTGCTTCATCAATTAGAAAACAATTATGAAGAAACTACATGTAATAGTGATTATGGGAAGTTTGGCTTTTTCCAGTTTAGGATTCAGTCAAGATACTTTAACAATTTCAAAAAAAGAAATTGGTCAAAAAGCATTGGATAAGAACTTGCAAATTCAAATTGCCAATCAAAATTTTAAATCGGCGCAGGCCGATTTTAGACAATCGAACGCGTTATACTTACCCAGTATTTCGGCTTCGCATACTGCGATTTCAACTACCAATCCATTAATGGCTTTTGGTTCTAAATTGAATCAGGAAATTCTTACCGCTTCTGATTTTAATCCTGCCTTGTTGAACAATCCCGCTAAAACACAAAATTTTGCTACTAAAATTGAAGTGTTACAACCATTAATTAATATTGATGGAATGTACGGCAGACAAGCGGCTAAGTCTAAAATGGAAGCTTTTCAATTGCAAACTGAAAGAACTAAGGAATACTTAGAACTAGAGGTAAACAAAGCGTTTATGCAATTGCAATTGGCATACAAAGCAGTTGGAGTTTTGTCTAAAGCCAATCAAACAGCAGATGCCAATTTAAAACTGATTGAAAATTATTTCAAACAAGGTATTTTACAAAAGACGGATTTATTGTCAGTACAAGTACGTGTGAACGAAATTAAAAATCAACTGCAATATGCCAAAAGTAATGTGCAAAATGCCTCCGATTATTTGGCTTTTTTGTTGAACGAAGACAACTCTAATAAAATCTACAAACCTTTAGAATCTTTAGACAACAGCATTGCGATTGAAGTGATGAACACCACACTTTCTGGAAACAGAAAAGACATTCAGGCGATGGACAAAGCGTCTCTAGCGTATGAAAAAATGGTAGTATCGAATAAGATGAGTTTCTTACCAAGGCTGAACGCTTTTGGTAGTTATGAATTGTACGACACAAAATTATTAGGCATGAATGCCAAAAGCTATTTGGTAGGTGCACATTTGTCTTGGTCGGTTTTTGATGGATTCAAAAGCATTGGTAAATTAGAAAAAGCAAAAGCCGATTTTCAAAAATCCAATTTAGAAAGTCAACAATACAAAGCACAAAGCCAATTGGAATTGAGTAAAACCAATCGCCAACTGAAAGATGCCGAAAACAAAGTGAATTTGTCAAAACTAGCTTTGGAACAATCGCTAGAAGCCTATCGTATTCGCTCGAATCGTTTTACACAAGGATTGGAAAAAACAACTGATTTATTGCAATCTGAAACACAAATGGCTCAAAAAGAATTAGAGTTTTTGCAAGCTGTTTTCGAGTACAATTTCACTAAAGAATATGCGCAATTTTTAACAAAATAAATATCAATATCAAAAAGCAATTTCAATATATAAACGACATGAAAAAAACAATAGCCATCTTAACCCTTTCTACATTCGCATTTTTATCATGTGGAAAAGAAAAACAAGAAACTACTACAAATGAACCAGCAATTAAAGTACAACTAAGTGGTACAGGTGCTACCAACAACGGTCAATTTGTAACTGCAAGTGGAAAAATTGAGGCAGAGAACAGCGCTAATTTAAGTACCCGAATGATGGGTTATGTGACTAAAGTTCACGTACAAGTGGGACAGAGAGTTAGTTCGGGACAATTGTTGGTAAGCATCAACAACTCGGATTTGCAAGCGAAGAAAGCCCAAGTAGAGTCTGCGATTTTGCAAGCTACAGCGGGTTACAACAATGCTAAAAAAGATTACGATCGTTTTACGAATTTGTTCAAACAACAAAGTGCTTCTCAAAAAGAATTAGACGATATGACCGCTCGTTATGAAATGGCTAAAGCAGGTCTAGAAGGCGCTAAACAAATGCGTAACGAAGTGCAAGCGCAATTCTCCTACTCCAATATTACTGCTCCATTTTCGGGAGAAGTAACGAATACGTTTGTAAAAGAAGGCGACATGGCAAATCCTGGAATGCCTTTAGTAAGTGTTGAAGGTGCCTCTCGTTTGCAAGTTACAGCGATGGTGGCGGAAAGTGATATTAATAACATTTCGAAAGGAATGCCCGTTACGGTTTTGGTAAAATCTAACAATACAACTATTAGTGGAAAAGTGGCTGAAGTAAGTGTTTCGGCAAAAAATACTGGAGGACAATATTTGGTTAAAATCAATTTGGCAAAAACCTCTAATAAAATTCTTTCTGGCATGTTTGTGAATGTTCAATTCCCAATTGAGAATAAGAACCAAACAACAGCTAAATCAACGACAGTTCTTGTGCCACAATCGGCATTGGTTCACCAAGGTCAATTAACTGGAATTTATACTGTTGGAACTGGAAATGTTGCCATTTTAAGATGGTTGCGTACAGGAAAAAACACAGGAGACCAAGTAGAAGTTTTATCAGGACTTTCGGCTAATGAGCAATACATTGTTTCGGCAGAAGGAAAATTATTTAATGGTGCTAAAGTTAGTGCTCAGTAAATAGTTGTTAGTGTTCAGTTTTAAGCATAGTCTTTTAAACTTTTAAACTCATAAACATTTAAACTAAAAAAAATGCAAGAAGGTATATCAGGTAAAATAGCCCATTTTTTCATCAATTCGAAACTGACCATTTTATTGATGGTTGCGTTGATGATTATTGGTGTGTACAGTTCGTTTTTAATCCCAAGGGAAGAAGAACCACAAATTAATGTGCCAATGGCCGACATTATGGTAGGCTATCCAGGAGCAACTCCTGCCGAAGTCGAAAGTCGTGTGGCAAAACCATTAGAAAAAATCATTTCTAATATCAAAGGTGTAGAACACGTTCACACGATGGCAATGAACGGTCAAGCGATGTTGATTGTACAGTTTTATGTAGGTCAAGACGTGGAGCGTTCGTACGTAAAATTGTATGACGAATTAGCGAAACACGAAAATATGTTTCCGCAAGGGGTTTACAAACCGATGGTGAAAACCCGTTCTATTGATGATGTTCCCATGTTGGGCATCACGCTATGGAGCGAAAAACAAGACGATTTTCAATTGCGTCAAATTGCAGAGGAAGTAACTTCTGAAATTGAAAAAGTAAAAGATGTTGCCATTACAAAAGAAATTGGCGGAAGCAATCGCGAATTAAAAGTAATTTTGGACAAAGATAAAATGGCCGAAAATGGCGTGGATGCTTTGGGAATTATGCAAATGATTCAAGCGAATAACGGTAGTTCACAATCAGGTACTTTTGTTCAAAAAGACCAAGAATATTTAATAAAAACGGGACAGTTTTTAGAAAATGCAGACGATGTTGAGAATTTAGTTGTAGGTGTCAATCACAATATGCCGGTCTACTTAAAACAAGTGGCGAAAGTGCAAGATGGTGCTTCAACAGCCCGTAGTTATGTGTCTTTTGGTTTTGGTAAAGCCAATGAAAAATTCAAAACAGCGCCATCAGAATATCCTGCGGTAACTATTGCAGTAGGAAAAGTCAAGGGTGCAGATGCTATGAAGATTTCTGAAAAAATTATCGATAAAATCGAGCATTTGAAAAAAACTGTTATCTCTGACGATGTTCATGTAGAAGTAACACGTAATTATGGAGAAACGGCTTCAGATAAAGTAGGGGAGTTGTTATTACACCTTGGTATCGCTATTATTGCCGTTACTGTTTTGGTAATGTTAGCCATGGGATGGCGTGGTGGATTAGTCGTGTTTTTCTCGGTACCATTAACGTTTGCCTTGACTTTATTTGCTTATTATTTATTGGGTTATACCCTGAATAGAATTACGCTTTTCGCCTTAGTATTTGTGGTAGGAATTGTAGTAGATGATAGTATTATTATTGCCGAGAACATGCACCGCCATTTTAAAATGAAGCGTTTGCCATTCAAACAGGCAGCTATTTATGCCATTAATGAGGTAGGAAATCCAACAATTTTGGCGACTTTCACAGTAATTGCAGCAATATTACCAATGGCTTTTGTGTCTGGAATGATGGGACCTTATATGAGTCCGATGCCGATTGGAGCTTCTATTGCCATGTTGTTGTCTTTATTTGTTGCCTTGACTGTTACGCCGTATTTAGGGTATCATTTATTGCAAGAAAAAGAAGAGCAAGAGCATAAGGAGTCCGAAGGAATGGATACGAGCTGGATTTACAAAATGTACAACAAAATCGAGCGTCCTTTCTTGGAAAGTAGTCCAAAAAGAAGATTGCTTTTAGCAGTAACTGTTGTGTTGTTGTTTGGTTCGGTAGTAATGTTTTTTACCAAATCGGTAGTCGTAAAAATGTTACCTTTTGATAACAAAAATGAATTCCAAGTGGTAATAGATATGCCAGAAGGAACAACTTTAGAACGAACTTCAGCAGTAACGAGAGAAATTGCGCAGTATTTGGCAACCAAACCAGAAGTGGTAAATTACCAAAACTATATTGGAACTTCAGCACCCATTACTTTTAATGGATTAGTACGTCATTATGATTTACGTGGCGGAAGTAATATGGCAGATATTCAGGTAAATTTGTTGCACAAAGAAGAACGCGATTTGCAAAGTCACGATATTGCTAAGGAAATGCGACCTGAAATTCAGAAAATCGCCAAAAAATATGGTGCCAATGTGAAATTAATCGAAGTCCCACCAGGACCTCCTGTTTTATCGACTTTGGTAGCCGAAATTTACGGACCGAATTACAAAGAGCAAATTAAAGTGGCAGATCAAGTGAAAACCATTTTGAACAACAACCCAGATGTGGTTGATACCGATTGGATGGTCGAAGACAACCAGACGGAATACCGTTTGGAAGTGGACAAAGAAAAAGCCATGTTAAACGGAATTGCTCCACAGCAAGTGGTTGGAAATCTAACGTATTTGTTAAAAGAATACCCAGTTTCTAATTTGTATGATGAAAATTCTAATGATAATGTAGGTATTGTACTTTCGCTTGACGACAAAGACAAAACCAGCTTGAACGATATTCAAAGCCTAAAAATCAAAGGAAGTCAAGGGAATATGGTTGCCGTGAGTGATTTGGTAAAAGTGGTGAAAGATACTTTGCAAAAAACCATTTATAGAAAAGATCAAAAACGAGTAGTGTATGTAACGGCTGATATGGCCGGAACTCTTGAAAGTCCAGTGTATGCCATTTTGGGAATGAATGAAAAATTAGCTAAAATTAAAGTACCTGCGGGTTATAAAGTAAACGAATTGTACATGGAACAACCCACAGATGAAAGTGATTTTACTGTAAAATGGGATGGCGAATGGCAAGTTACTTTGGAAGTATTCCGTGATTTAGGGGTTGCATTTTTGGTAGTAATCGTAATCATCTATATGCTGATTGTGGGTTGGTTTCAAAACTTTAAAACGCCAATGGTAATGATGTTGGCAATTCCACTTTCATTAATCGGAATTGTGTTAGGTCACTGGTTGTTGAATGCTTATTTCACAGCTACTTCATTTATTGGAATGATTGCTTTGGCTGGAGTTATGGTTCGAAATTCGGTCTTGCTGATTGACTTTATCGAAATTCGTTTGAACGAAGGTGTGCCTTTAAAACAAGCCATTATTGAAGCTGGAGCAGTTAGAACTACCCCTATTTTATTGACAACAGGCGCAGTGGTTATTGGTGCTTCGATTATTTTATTCGACCCTATTTTCCAAGGATTAGCAATTTCGTTAGTAGCGGGAGCGATTGTTTCGACTATCTTAACTTTGATTGTTGTGCCTTTGATTTATTACATTACGGAAAGAAAAAAATGGGAAAATTAATTTTTTAAACTAAAACAAATGAAATTATTAATCATAACTGCAGTATCGGCTTTTGAAAAAGACATTAAAAAAATGTTGCAACAAGCTGATGTGAAATCCTTTTCGTATCGAGATGTAAAAGGGTTCAAAGATCAAGCTGACGAAGAAGTTGAAACCAATTGGTTCGGTACTGAAATGAATGAAACGGACTCGATATTGTTTTATGCCTTTGTTAAAAAAGACAATGTGGACGTGCTATTTGATTTAGTGTCTGGATTCAATGAAAATCAGGAAACAGAATCCAATATTCACGTAGCAGTAGTCAATATTGAAAAGTCAAATTAATTTAAAAAATAGTAAAATGAAAAATAGAATTATTAGAGCAATTGCTGGAAGTTTTGTGTTATTGAGTGTAGTGTTGTCTATTTATGTAGATCAAAACTGGTTGTGGTTTACTGCTTTCATAGGCGCTAATTTATTACAATCGTCCATTACTAAATGGTGTTTGATGGAAGATATTTTATCTAAGTTAGGAGTGAAAGACTAAGTTGTCCCCACTATAAAAAGAAAAACCAGAACATTGTTCTGGTTTTTTTATACTAAAACTTCCACCGAAGCTCTATTCAATTTGATTCGGCCTTTAATTTCTAATGCTTTTAATAGTCTTGAAATGACTTCTCTTGACGAATGTAAGTCGTATGCAATTTCTTTATGAGTGCTAAAAATTTCTCGGGAATTATTGATTTTACATTTTTCGAAAAGGTAATTGAGTAGACGTTCTTCCATATTCATGAAAGCCAAACTATCAATAGCATTCAGCATTTCTTTTAAACGGTTGTTGTAGTTATTGAAAACGTAGTTTCTCCAGCTTTTGTACTTGCCTAACCATTCTTCCATTTTAGTAACCGGAATCATAATTATTTTACCATCGGTTTCTGCTACTGCTCTGATTTCACTTTTGGCTTCGCCAATGCAACAAGCCATAGTCATAGCGCAGGTGTCGCCTTTTTCAATGAAATACAAAAGCATTTCACCTTCATCGAAATCTTCTCGTAAAATCTTGATAGCACCTTCAATCAACAAAGGCATCTTTTTGATATAATCGCCAAAATCAATTAGAATATCTCCCTCTTTAAATTCAACTAAAGTGGCAACAGCTATGATTTCATCAATAAGCGAGTCTTCAAAAACAAATCCGTAACTAGCATTAAGTAAATCTCTCATGTCTTTTCGTTTGTAGCAAAATTAAACTAATAATTATAAAATAAAAGGGCTTAAAAATTAATTTAAGCCCTTTAAGTTCCTTTTTTATGGAACTATAATGTAGTTATTTTTTTCAAATTCGCTACTGTCTCAATTGGGTCAGTTGCTTTAAAAACATAGCTTCCTGCAACCAAAACATCAGCACCAGCTTCGGCTAATTGTTTGGCGTTTTTATTGGTTACACCTCCATCAATTTCGATTTGAGTGGCAGCCCCTTTTTTAGTAATCAGCGCTTTTAGTTGTCGTACTTTTTCGTAGGTGTTTTCAATGAATGATTGCCCGCCAAAACCAGGATTTACACTCATGATGCAAACCAAATCAATATCGTTTATCACATCTTCTAATAATGCAACACTCGTATGTGGGTTCAAAGCTACACCCGCTTTCATTCCAGCTCCTTTAATCGCTTGAAGTGTTCTGTGCAAGTGTGTACAGGCTTCGTAGTGAACGGTTAATACATTCGCACCTAAATCAGCAAAGGTTTTGATATAACGATCGGGATCAACAATCATTAAGTGAACGTCGATGGTTTTTTTAGCATGTTTTGAAATCGCTTCTAAAACCGGCATTCCAAAAGAAATATTGGGAACAAAAACACCATCCATAATATCAATATGAAACCAATCGGCTTCACTGGCATTAATCATTTCGATGTCGCGTTGTAAGTTGGCAAAATCAGCTGCTAAAACTGATGGGGCAATAAGTGTGTTTTTCATTTGTAATAATAATTTATTGTTCAACATTCAAAATTCCAAGTTGAATATTCAAAATTAATAAAATAATGAACAATGAATTTTGAGTAACGAATTTTGAAATTAAGTTAAAAAAAACTCCGGAATGAAGCCGGAGTTTTGATAGGTTTACCCTAAATATGTTTTTAATATTTTACTTCTTGAAGTATGTTTCAATCGGCGGATGGCTTTTTCTTTAATTTGGCGCACACGCTCACGAGTTAAGTCAAAAGTTTCGCCAATTTCTTCCAAAGTCATTGGGTGTTGATCGCCTAAACCAAAGTACAAACGAACTACATCGGCTTCTCTTGGTGTTAAGGTTTCTAATGAACGCTCGATTTCAGTACGCAATGATTCGTGAATCAATTCGCGGTCTGGATTTGGAGACTCACCTGAACGTAAAACGTCGTACAAGTTAGAATCTTCTCCTTCAACTAAAGGCGCATCCATAGATAAGTGACGCCCGGAGTTTTTCATAGACTCTTTCACGTCATTGACAGTCATGTCCAATTCTTTTGCAATTTCCTCTGCAGAAGGCGGACGCTCATTAGATTGCTCTAATAAAGCATACATCTTATTGATTTTATTGATAGAACCAATTTTGTTCAATGGCAAACGAACAATACGAGATTGTTCTGCCAAAGCTTGAAGGATAGACTGACGAATCCACCAAACAGCATACGAAATGAATTTGAAACCACGCGTTTCGTCAAAACGTTGAGCCGCTTTGATCAAACCTAAATTTCCTTCATTAATCAAATCGGGTAACGTAAGTCCTTGATTTTGGTATTGTTTTGCAACAGAAACCACGAAACGTAAATTGGCTTTGGTCAATTTCTCTAAAGCGCGTTGGTCTCCGGCTTTGATCTTCTGAGCTAATTCTACTTCTTCGTCAGCAGTAATAAGGTCAACTTTTCCAATTTCTTGTAAATATTTGTCTAATGAAGCGGTTTCACGATTGGTAACCTGCTTGGTAATTTTAAGTTGTCTCATGTCTTTGTCTCCTCAATTTTTTAAGTGTACAAAGCTTATACGTGAGGTGGGGATTAAAAGTTACAAAATGGTTACTTTATTTTTATGTATTAATAAAAAAAATGTAGCAAGGAATAATTGCCTTACACTTTGGTATATAGGTAAGGCTGTTTATTTAGGCTATTGAATTAAAATCGATATTCCATTTTTAAAAGTATATATCTTGGCATAAGTGTATACTCAGTCTGTGAAATATTGATATCTGAAATACTATAGTTTATAAATTTTGCTGTATTGTTTAGATTATTACCTGACAAGAAAAAAGTGAGTTTGTTTTCTTTTATCACATAACGTGCCTCTAGATCTATGAAATAATAGGTGTTATTTTCATTTTTTAGACTTCCAAAAAAGTAACGTTCTGTTTGTACTTGAAAGTTAAATTTTTCATTAAACATAAATGAGACATCTACAAAGCTCATAGTATTGGTAAATTTATTTTTTATGGTTGTTTCTACTTGATTAAAAATCCATTTCGATCCAATGTGATAATTTAAAAAACCTCTAAATCCTGACCGTAATTCAAAACCATAATCGGCACTGAAGTTTTTTACTTCTCTTAAATTTGAATTATTTACAATGTTTTTAAAATTAGTTTTAGATCCTCCAAAATTAATTTTTAGGTTCGATTTTAAAGGTTTAAAATAGCGATCAATACTTGATGAAATAGATAAGATCTCACGGTCTTTGATGATGATTTTTTCAGTTTGCGAATAGTTTTGAGCAATGATTGAATTAGTACTAATAAAACTATTGTTTTTGGAATACAATATAAAGGTATTGGCAAAAAACTTATCGCCCCAACTTCCATAGGTGTAATTTAAAATTGCACTCGATGAATTCAACTGATTAAAATCTTCTAAACCTTTTGAAAAGGAACGGAAATCGGTTTGTATATATCCAGAAAACACATCTAGAACCCCTGCGTTTGTGGTATTGTAAGAATAGGAGGTAAGAATTTTATTTTTGTCATTTATTTTATAGTCTAATCCAATTTTTGGGATAACAAAAAATGGATTTTGATTTGATGTTATAGTGCTGTTTTTTGATTGATTGAACAATTGATGGGCATCTGTTTGGGCTAACAAAGTAATTTTATCAAATTTAAAACGGTATTTAGTAGATAAGTACAAATCGTTTGTTGTGTAAGTTAAATTGTTTTGATAGCTGTTAGGGTAAGCGAGATTATTTTCATTTTGTAACAATTCAAATCGAGTTTTTAAATCATCAATACGTAATTGATTACCAATTTTAAATTCCAATAAATCGCCATTATTATTTTTGTCTAAAACGTGCGCTTCAATACCTGCAAACTGCATTTTGTTTTCGCTAAATTGGTTGGTATTATTGGCGTTTTCGGTAAACAAATCACTAAAGATAAACTGATTAACGGAATAATTTTGAGGTGTTTTTTCCAAGATGTATCTTCCTGAAAGTAATAAAACTTTATTGTCTTTATATTTGTTTGTGAAAACTACCTTTTGATCAATTAGTTGATTATTAGTACTTAATCTTTCATTTATTAAATCATTATTAAATAACAAACTACTTCTGTTTTTCTCGTTTGTTTTGTTATATTTTCCTGTGAATTCTAAGGTTTTTGTTTTGTTAATATCGTATGTTACCTCTATTTTTCCAAAACCTGTAAATTCTATTTCCCGACCTGTAAAATCTTCCACGTTGTTAAACGTAGTGTTCCCTATTGAAAATTGATGTTTACTATTTCTTAAAAAATCAACTTCATCAGTTTTAAAAAAACCTAACGTTTTAAGTTTAATCTTATCTGAAAGTGAAAAAATACTATTTAAAGAGGTCATTTCAACATTGTTAAGATTTACTCTTTTTTGGTTAAGATTGGGAGTGTCGAAGCCCAATCCTAATATTGTATTTGCGGTTTGATCATCTCCGATACTGCCGGGCTCATCTATGCGATACGGTCGAATTAAGTGATTGATGTCACCGGTAGCTTCATAACCAGTGTTATTTAAGTTGGATAAAAAATAATATTTATTCTTTTTACCAAAGTTCATTAAGTTGCTTCTAATTTCATATCGATTTTCAGAAACTAAACCATAACTAGTCTGAATATTACCAAACCAAACCCGTTTTGCATCCTCTTTTAAAGTTAAATTTAAAGCTACTTTAGTACTGTTTTCAATTCCTTTTAAATGTTTATTATTGGAATAATTTTGATATAATTCAACTTTATCAATAGGGTTAACAGGCATATTTTTTGTTAGAATTTTATAGCCTTTTTCAAATAGATCATCTCCATCTATCATTACTTTTTCAACCTCCTGATTGCCTACTTTAATGGTTCCATTTGAATCAATATTTAAACCGGGTATTTTTTTTAGTAAATCTTCTACAACCTGTTCATTACCTTGTAAAAATGAATTTGCATTGAAAACAATTGTGTCATTCAATATTTTAATTGATTTTTCATTAACTAGCAAAACTTCATCCAATTCTATTGGTTTATATTTTAATTGAATGTTTCTTTCAATCTCTTTTGTTTTTGATGTTATTTCAATATTTACAGTTTCCAAACCAAAATTCAATGAAGAATACATTATTGTAAAAAAACCAGTTTTATAGGTTTCTAAAAAGTAGGTGTTATCTGGATTTGAAAATGTATAATCGATTGTTTTATCACCTTGTTTCAACAAAATGCTTACTGAAGTATTTTTTTCATTATTGTCAAAAGTAATTCTTCCTTTTATCGTTGTTTGACAAAAAATCACACAATTAAAAATTAAAAAAATAAAAACAATGAATTTATTTTCGCTCCCCATTATAAAATTTTGTAATTGTGTTTATACTAAAATGATAAAAGATTTTTTTCTCATTTGTATTTATTCAAAATTGTTTACATTTCTCCATTCATTAATAGGTTCTTTGTCGAGAAATGTTGAAAACGAAAAACTCACTTTATAGCCATCTTGCCTATCCGTATTTCGAGCTCTTATGGTCTCAATTTTATCATAAATAGCTTTAATACGTTTTTGGTCAAAATCTTTGTATGAAATAGGTTGATATTTTGATTTGTTAAGAATGACTTTATTAAAATCTATATCTTTATTTTCGTAGGGATACTTTATTGAATTAGCTTCCCATTTATATATGCCACTATCATCATAAACTGAAATTATTAAACCTGGAAGACTATTGAATTTCCATGGTCCAGATGAGATCTGAATCTTTTCTGTATACCATGCAGTATACGCTCTACCTCTAAATATTATTTTTGCTTTTTTGCAAATAAAGTTTTTTATTGTCTTTTCTTCATCGATTAATTTCCATTTCATTATGGGCAGATTTTCCTTTATTGCATAATGTTTTTTTATAAAAATATTTTCATAGAGTCTTTCAGTAAGTTTTTTTTCTTTTTTATTTACAATAACCTCAGAGAATCTATAATTATTTTCTTGTGAACCGGTAATTATTGTTTCTTCTACCTCAACCTCATCTTTTTTTTCAATGTTTTTAGGTTCAACTTTATAATAAGAATAATTTTCAGATACATATAATGTACCTGTATTTCTTGCAACTATTTTTGGATGTTGTGCTATTGATTCAATGTATTGTACTCTCAAAATTTTTTCGTTTTGAGAATGAGAAAGTTGAAAGAACAACATGGATAAGATAATATGTGTTTTCATGATTTTTTTAAGATTTTTAATGTAAAATATAGAAACAACCTCATCCTATTTGGATGAGGTTGTTTTAATAAATTTATTTTACTAGATGCCCACTATTAGCAGCTTGAATCGCAACTGATTGAGCATATATACTACCGCAATCTGCAAAATCCCACATTTGTATTGTAACTGTACCTAAATATTGTCCTGAGGCATTATAACACTTGTATTTACAGGTGTGAAGAATTAAATCCTTTGTATCAAGAATTGTAAATGAACTTAAAGAAAAGAAAGCTATGGCAATTAGGCCAAAAAAAATATTTTTCATACAATGAATAGTATTGTGCTTGAATCTTTATAAGAGCTTCTGGCTCGTTTCGGCAGTCAAAGATTTTTCGCGGTTATTTTCCATTATGGAGTTCTGCCGGTGCTACAACCGTAATTACTTTCTATCAAGTAACGTCCAGTAAATTCGCGACTAAACTGAGCGTTTAGAGTGATTTGGTTTATGCTACACTCAAATGTAGGTATTGTTTGAGCTCATTGGAACAAACATGCGTCAATCCAAATTAAGAAATAGTACTATAGTTTTGCAAAATCATATTGATTATTGAACTTCTGATTAATTTAATTTAAAAAATATTTATTTGATTTACGCAAGTTATTTAGGTGTAAAACACTCCAAAACAGATCGATTAGCATCAACATTCAGGATAATTTTCAATGCTGTAGCTGAAACATTTCATTTTTTATTTATAATCAATCCTCTTATTTTGTTTGGAGTATTCAGAAAAAATTATAATGAAGAAAAAAATATTAAACTATATTTAGTATTTGTCATTATCTTCAAAACTGATTTCCATTTCATTTTTTTCATCAATTATTTTTGATTGAGTTCTTCGTGTTGTAGATACGACTCCCCTTGGTAATGAAGATTTAATTCTCGTACTTATTTCATTACTTATTAACTCTAAGGAAGCAAGTAATTTTTCTCTACTCTCTTTTGGTGAAATATATTCTTTATTCATGAACAACTTTTCCTCGATAGTATATTTAGAGTTAAATAAAATTTCTTCAGCATAAAATTGGACTTGATTTTTAGAATCATAAGCTTCAAGTATCAGACCAGGCAAGCCGTTAAGTTTCCATGGGCCTAAACTTACCGGTATGTCAATTGTAAACCAAGCTGTATATGTTCTCCCTCGAAAGTCACAGCTAGCTTTTTGGCATAAAAAGTTGTTTATTTTTTTTGTTTCATCAAGTAATTTCCATTTAATATTTTTTGATTTTTCTTTGACAAATAGTGTGTCAAAATCAATTGCCTTTAAATTTCTAGGGAAATAAATATTCTCAACTATATATCCTTTATTTAAGTTTGTATAAAGACCAAGTGAATTAGGAGCATTATTATCCAAATTTATATTTAGTTTAATTTTATCTTCTTCAACTTCATCTATTTCCATATTTACTTTTTCTTTACTTTTTCTTATTTCGATTTTATAGATACTTTCATTTTTATTGAATATTAAGTAGCAATAATTTTTGTTAGTATTTACAATGCTAGTATATTTTACTTTACCATTATTTGATTGCGCAACAATCGAAAGAGTTAAGTAAAAAAAAATAATTAATGTTTTCATAGGATTTGTTTTTTACATTTAAAATTACTTTTGTTATGTTTTACTATAAATATTAATAAAATGAATTTAGAATATTATATTATAAGGAAATTACGGGTAATTAATTACCCGTAATTATAATTACATTATTTTATATCCGCAGCTAACATTGATACTATTAAAGCACCTATTTTTGCAAATAAGCATCCCCACCATGAAGCTTCAAATTTTTCAGTTATTGAAACGTCTTTAGATACTCCATTTATTGTAATTCTAGAAGTAATTGTAATTGTACATTCTTTCACCTCCTTCAATTCTAAAAGGTTCAATTTGCTAAACTCTTCTGGGGAATAGGATTTTCCATCTAAAACATAGGCTGTAA
>CAYWFQ010000022.1:0-26628 GCA_964457505.1 uncultured Flavobacterium sp. | reverse complement strand
ATTAATGGTAAATATGATTTCTTAGATAATGAAAGTATTGTTTCAAAATTGTTGGAATTCGAAGAGAATGCAACCGCTATTGTTTCACTTAACATTCCTCATATACATTGTAGTTCGTGTATTTGGATTCTGGAAAATTTACAGCGTCTTCAAAAGGGCATAAGTACCTCTCAAGTAAATTTCCCTGAGAAAAAAGTCCGTATTACGTATCAACCCGAACAAGTTTCACTTAAAGAGATTGTCTATTTGTTGAGCGCTATTGGTTATGAACCTTATATTAGTTTAGAAAACTATGAAGCAGGTTCAAATAACGTAGATCGAAGTTTGACATATAAATTAGGCGTGGCTTTCTTTTGTTTTGGTAATATTATGTTGCTTTCTTTTCCAGAGTATTTCGAGGTAAAAGAATATTGGCTCGACCAATATCGTGGTTTTTTCCGTTGGTTGATTTTTGCCTTGTCATTGCCTAGTTTTTTTTACTCAGCGAGTAGTTATTATGTGTCTGCATATAAAGGTATCAAATCCAAAATGCTCAATATTGATATCCCTATTGCTTTAGGGATTATTGTCATGTTTGTGCGAAGTACCGTAGATATAATAATGGATTATGGTTCGGGTTTTTTTGATAGTTTGACAGGTTTAATTTTCTTTATGCTTTTAGGAAAAATGTTCCAAATCAAAACTTATAGTTTCTTAAGCTTTGAACGTGATTTTAAATCCTATTTTCCCATTGCGATTACCCGAATTCAAGGAAGTTTAGAAGAAAGTGTGCCCATTTATGATATTGAAAAAGGCGACCGATTACTAATACGCAACCAAGAATTGATTCCAGTTGATGGGATTTTAATTTCTGAAACTGCCGAAATTGACTATAGTTTTGTCACTGGAGAAGCTATTCCGATTACAAAAAAATCGGGAGATAAAGTTTTTGCAGGAGGGAAGCAAATTGGTAAAATGATTGAGATGGAAGTACTCTATTCAGTTTCTCAAAGTTATTTGACGCAATTGTGGAGCAATGATGTGTTCCAAAAAAATGTGGAGCAAAAACACAAAACCATTACCGATCAAATTTCGCGATATTTCACACCCATTTTACTTTTGATTGCTTTTGCAGGATTTGGGTATTGGATTTTTAAAGATGTCAATACGGCCTTCAATGTTTTTACTGCAGTATTGATCGTGGCTTGTCCATGTGCATTGGCACTGACAGCACCCTTTACATTTGGAAATATTTTACGAATTCTTGGCAAGAAGAAATTTTATCTAAAAAATGCACTGGTTATCGAACAGTTAGCCAAAGTAGATACGATTGTTTTTGATAAAACAGGAACTATTACCACCAATAGAAAATCTAACATTGCGTATGAAGGCCAACCACTTTCGGAAAATGAAATAGTTGTAGTGAAAAATGTACTTCGAGCTTCAAATCATCCTTTGAGTAGAATGTTGTACGACTTTTTACCAGAAACTAAAAAACTAAAACTAAGCGCTTTTGACGAAATTACAGGAAAAGGAATTCAAGCCCAAATTGATGAAACAAGTATTCAATTGGGTTCGGCATCTTTTGTGGGGCAGAATGAGGAAAACGAAATAAAACAAACGGCTGTTCATATAAAAATTAACGAAACGTATTTAGGAAAATACGTTTTCAATAATCAATACAGAGAAGGATTAGCAAGGCTATTCGCTAATTTGAGTGAAAAGTATACTATAAAAATTCTGTCAGGAGATAACGAAGGTGAACGTGAGTCTTTGGAACAATTGTTACCCAAAGGAACAGAACTAATTTTCAACCAAAAACCAGAACAGAAATTAGAGTTTATTAAAAGATTACAAGAAAAAGGTCAAAATGTAATGATGGTAGGAGATGGTTTGAACGATGCAGGTGCTTTGGCTCAAAGTAATGTTGGGATTTCCATTTCAGAAAATGTCAATGTTTTTTCTCCGGCTTGTGATGCCATTTTAGATGCTAGTGTATTTCAAGATCTTCATTCGTTTTTAAAGCTTTCTAAAAAAGCCATAACAACGATTAAAATGAGTTTTACATTGTCATTATTGTACAATGTGGTTGGACTTTCATTTGCAGTTACTGGAAACTTATTACCTCTTGTCGCAGCAATCATTATGCCCTTGAGTACCATCACGATAGTGAGTTTTGTAACGGTGATGAGTAATTATTATTCCAAAAGCGTAGAGAGAAAATAAAAGCATTTTGCATTCTTTTTTGATTAATTATAATAGAAATTGACGAGGTATGATAAATGTCATATTTTTTGAGAACTGCTGCAACTAACTTTGTTAACATAATTTTAAGTTATGAGTGTCATTTATTTATTAATATCGATTAGTATCCTAGTAGCCATAGGTTTTTTTATTGCTTTTATACGAGCAGTTAAAACAGGTCAATACGATGATGATTATACACCATCTGTCCGAATGCTCTTTGACGATGAGCTTAAAATTACCCCAAATAAATCAGTACAAACAACAGAAGAAAAACAAATTTAATTATGGAAATGCAACAATTTTATTACGACAACAAAATTGTAAAGAAATTCCTTTATGCCACTATTGTTTTTGGTGTGGTGGGAATGTTAGTTGGTCTTATTCTAGCTTTTATGTTTCTTTTTCCAAATGTAACCGATGGAATCTCGTGGTTAAGCTTTGGTAGATTGAGACCTTTACATACTAATGCAGTTATTTTTGCTTTCGTGGGTAATGCCATGTTTGCAGGCGTTTATTATTCACTGCAACGATTGTTAAAAGCAAGAATGTTTAGCGACTTTTTAAGTAATCTTAACTTTTGGGGTTGGCAATTAATTATTGTCGCTGCAGCCGTTTCTTTACCGTTGGGGTATAGTACTTCAAAGGAATATGCCGAATTAGAATGGCCAATCGATATTGCCATTGCATTGATTTGGGTTGTTTTCGGTATCAATATGATTGGAACCATTATAAAAAGAAGAGAGCGTCATTTGTATGTTGCTATTTGGTTTTACTTGGCCACATTTGTAACCGTAGCAGTATTGCACATTTTCAATAGTTTAGAATTGCCAATTTCTGCAATGAAAAGTTATTCGGTTTATGCAGGAGTTCAAGATGCTTTGGTACAATGGTGGTACGGACATAATGCAGTAGCTTTCTTCTTGACTACACCTTTCTTAGGTTTGATGTATTATTTCGTTCCTAAAGCGGCTAATCGTCCGGTGTATTCGTATCGACTTTCTATTGTTCACTTTTGGTCTTTAATTTTTATCTATATCTGGGCTGGACCACACCATTTATTGTATTCAGCATTACCAACTTGGGCACAAAATTTAGGAGTTGTATTCTCTGTGATGTTAATTGCTCCATCTTGGGGAGGTATGATTAATGGATTGTTAACTTTAAGAGGTGTTTGGGATAAAGTACGTGTAGAACCTGTATTGAAATTTTTCGTAGTGGCTATTACGGGTTACGGAATGGCAACTTTTGAAGGACCTATGTTGTCGCTTAAAAATGTAAATGCTATTGCACATTATACCGATTGGATTATAGCTCATGTTCACGTTGGAGCTCTAGCTTGGAATGGATTTATGGCTTTTGGTATGATTTATTGGTTAATCCCAAGAATGACTAAAACTCCTTTGTACTCTACTAAATTGGCTAATTTCCACTTTTGGATTGGTACTTTAGGAATTATATTATATGCACTTCCAATGTATGTTGCCGGTTTCTTGCAAGCATCCATGTGGAAACAGTTTAATCCAGACGGAACCTTAACTTATGGTAATTTCCTAGAAACTGTAACTCAAATTATGCCAATGTATATTATGAGAGCAGTAGGAGGAACGATGTATCTTACAGGAATGTTAGTTTTAGTATATAACATTATTCAAACAGTACGAGTGGGGCAACCTATTGAGGATGAATTAGCAGAAGCACCTGAATTACAAAAAATTAGTAGTGGTAGATTAAAAGGTGAAAAATTCCATCCGTGGTTGGAAAGAAAACCAATTCAATTGACCATTTTAGCTACTGTAGCTATTTTAATTGGTGGAGTTATTCAAATTGTGCCAACAATTATGGTAAAATCAAATATTCCAACAATTACAAGTGTAAAACCCTATTCACCATTAGAATTAGAAGGACGTGATTTATACATTCGTGAAGGATGTGTGGGATGTCACTCACAATCTGTTCGTCCTTTCCGAAGTGAGGTTGAACGTTATGGACCACAATCTAAAGCAGGAGAATTTGTATACGATCATCCATTTCTTTGGGGTTCAAAACGTACAGGTCCCGACTTGTTAAGAGTTGGTGGTAAATACAATGACAATTGGCATTTCAATCACTTCTGGAATCCACAAAGTATATCTGCAGGATCTATTATGCCAGGTTACAAATGGTTGTTTGATAATGAGGCAATGGATATTTCTAAGACTCAAAAGAAAATGGAAGCCATGGTTACCCTTGGAGTACCATATACTCCAGCGCAAGTAGCCAATGCAACAAAAGATTTGAGAGCGCAAGCAGTTAAAATTGAAGAGAGCTTGAAAAACGATCCTGACTTTGTAAAAAGTTACGAGGAAAGCAAGAAAAAAGCAGCGGCAAAAGGTGAAAAATTTGTTCCAATGAACGAAAGAGAAATCATCGCCTTGATTGCGTATATGCAACGATTAGGAACTGATATTAAAGTAAAAAAATAATAGAGTACGCCATGTTTGAACAAATAAAACACAATATGGAAACGATTGCGGGAGTTGCGATTTATCCAATACTATCTTTGTTGATTTTCTTTTTATTCTTTGTGGGATTGGGACTTTGGGTCTTCTCCTATAAAAAAGAAAAGATAGACGAGTTAAGTCAGATTCCTTTGAATGACAATCCATCATTATAATTTTTAAACCAATAAAAATGAAAAAATTAATCCCAGTATATGTAAGAGTCCCTCTTATTTTCTTCGCTGTTTTTGGTGCGATGGAATATTTTATAGACTCTGGAGATCGACCTGCATTTATCAAGTTTCCAATGGTATCTGTTTTCTTGTTTGTCTTTCTATTTTTATTAATTGCAATTGAAATCACAGTAAGCGCCATTGATAAAATTACCTATCAATTATTGACTGAGGAACAAAAAGCAAAATTAGAGGAAGTAGCTCAGCTTGGTTTTAAAGACAGTCAATGGTATGCCAAACTTGTAAAAGCTTTAACAAAGTCTGAACCAATAGAAAATGAAGGACAGCTTTTATTGGATCATGATTATGACGGAATTAAAGAATTAGACAATAATTTACCACCATGGTGGATATATTTATTCTATGCTTGTATCGCTTTTGCAGCAATCTATTTAGTACGCTTCGAAATTCTGGGTGCCGATAACCAAGAAATGGAATTGAAAAAAGAAATGGCTCAAGCCAAAATTGAAGTTGCTGAGTACATGAAAACGGCTCCGGACTTAATGGATGAGAAAACAGTAACTTTATTGACTGACGCTCCATCATTAGCAGAAGGTAAAACGATTTTTACAACGAATTGTGCCGCTTGTCACCGAGCAGATGCAGGTGGACAAATTGGACCAAACCTTACGGATGATCTATGGATATTAGGTGGAGGAATTAAAAATATATTTCATACTTTGGTTAATGGAGGAAGAGATGGGAAAGGAATGATTTCGTGGAAGGGAACTTTAAAACCAAAAGAAATGCAAAAGGTAGCCAGTTATATTATCTCTTTAAAAGGAAGTAATCCAAAAGATCCAAAAGCTCCAGAAGGTGAAGTTTGGGTTGATGAAGCACCTGCACAGCCTGCAAAATAATTACACTAACTAAAAGACCAATTTCAAATTCGAAATTGGTCTTTTAAAATTACAATACCATGTCAAATATACAAGACGAATCATTTAGAGATAGTATCGGAACTATTGATGAGACAGGACACAGAAAATTCATTTTTCCTAAAAAACCATCGGGTAAATTGTATGAATACCGAAAGATCGTTAGTTATTTTTTGTTAGCCATTTTAATTGCGAATCCGTTTATTAAATTCAACGGAAATCAATTCATGATGTTCAATGTTTTAGAACGTCGTTTCAATATTTTTAGTTTTCCTTTTTGGCCACAAGATTTTTACTTGTTTGTTTTGTTTATGATATTGGGTGTTGTATTTGTCATTCTTTTCACCGTCATTTTTGGGCGAATTTTTTGTGGGTGGATTTGTCCACAAACTATTTTCTTAGAAATGGTTTTTCGTCGAATTGAATATTGGATAGAAGGAGATAGAGGAGCTCAAATTCGATTAGCTAAACAAGAATGGAACGCTGAAAAAATCAGAAAAAAAGGATTAAAATGGTCGGTATTTTTAGTTATTTCTTTTTTCATTGCGAATGTATTTTTAGCCTATTTAATTAGTAGTGACGAATTATTTAAAATGATTGAAGAGGGACCTGAAAATCATCAAAGTACATTGATTGCTTTACTTATTTTTACAGGAGTTTTCTATTTTGTTTTCGTTTGGTTTAGAGAACAAGTTTGTATTATCGCATGTCCTTACGGAAGATTACAAGGCGTTTTGTTGGATAACAAATCAATCAATGTAGCCTACGATTTTGTTCGTGGCGAAAAAGAAATAGGAAGAGCTAAATTAAATAAAAACGAAGATCGTGCCACAACCGGAAAAGGAGATTGTATCGATTGTCATCAATGTGTACATGTTTGTCCAACGGGAATCGATATTCGAAACGGAACGCAATTAGAATGTGTGAACTGCACCGCTTGTATTGATGAATGTGATACCATTATGGAAAGTGTAGGTTTGCCAAAAGGATTAATACGATACGCTACGGAAGATGAAATCGAGAAAAAAACGAAGTTTCAGTTCACTGCTAGAATGAAAGGGTATTCTGCCGTATTGATTATTTTAATAGGTGTATTGACAGGTTTGTTGTTTTTAAGAACAGATGTGGAAGCCTCAATTTTACGATTACCGGGACAATTGTTCCAACATAAAGGCGAAAATATCAGTAATGTCTATACCTTTAAAATAATTAACAAAACTAATGATGAGTTTACAGCTATTCACTTTAAATTAGTGGGTATTAAAGGAACTTTGAAAGTAGTAGGTCAACAAGATTTTAAAGTGCCCAAACAAGGTATGAACAGTGGTACTTTATTTATTGAAATCAATCAATATCTGTTGGAAACGGATAAAACGAAATTAGAAATTGAGGTATATAACGGAAATGATAAAATTGAAACAGCTACGACTAACTTCCTAAGTCCAAGAAGTTTCGATTAATTAATATTAAAAATAAAGACAATGAAAATTAATTGGGGAACAGGAATTGTAATAGCCTTTGGTTTGTTCATGACATTCATTTTGTATTTTGTTGTTGAGGTGCAATCCAATTCTAAATACGATAATGATTTGGTCGTTGAAGAATATTACAAACACGACGCACGATTTGGAGAAGAAATGAAACGTATTCAAAACGCTCAAGATTTAGAACAAAAACCAAAGATTACATTGACTACAAAAGGAGTTGAAATTACATTTCCTGCTACTTTTATTCCAAATAAGATTCAAGGAAAAGTATCCCTTTATAGGCCATCTAACAAGAAATTTGATTTCGAAATTCCGATTTCGATTTCTGAATCAACTTTGCTCATACCTAAAAAAAGTTTGATAGGTGGCCGTTGGGATATTAATATGGAATGGCAATACGAAGGAAAAACCTACTTAACCAAAGAAATAATTTATATTCGTTAAAAAAGTATGTTGTATTCTGCTTTCATCTTTGGTTTAATCAGTAGCCTGCATTGTATTGGAATGTGTGGTCCAATTGCCTTGATGATTCCAGTAGACAGAACAAATCAAGCTAAAAAAGTATCACAAATAATCACCTATCATCTAGGACGATTATCAGCTTATGCTATAATTGGATTGATTTTTGGAATAGTAGGCAAGGGTTTTTTCCTTGCAGGAATCCAACAACGTTTATCTATCTTTATTGGAATTGCGATGATTATTACCATTGTAACTCCCGAGAGAGTATTAGCAAATTATAATTTTTCCAAACCCGTTTACCGCCTCATTTCAAAGATCAAATCTTCTTTAGGAAAGCAATTTAAAAACAAAAGTTATCAATCGCTATTTACCATTGGGTTACTAAATGGGTTTTTACCTTGCGGAATGGTGTATGTAGCACTATTTGGTGCTATTGCCATGCAAAATGTTTCTTTTGGAATACTTTATATGTTGCTTTTTGGAATAGGTACAATTCCAATGATGAGTAGTGTGATTTTTTTTAATTCCATAATGACAGTCAGTTTTAGAAACAGAGTACAAAAAATAATTCCATATGTTGGAGTTATTATAGGAGTTTTATTCATACTACGCGGACTAGGTTTGGGGATACCTTATGTTTCACCGGCTAATATGAGTCTATTTGTTCAAGAAACACCAAATTGTCACTGATTCTTATACAGTCATCGAAAATAAAGCAGTTTCTGGCGCTTTTCGTTTTAAAAGTAAATCAAAAGCCATGCAAATATTACGAACAAAAGGTTTACCCGCTTCTGTAACTTGAATCCCATTCGGTAAGAAATGAACTAAACCATCTTTTTCCATTTCTTTTAGTTGCAGTACAATTTCAGGAATCTCATCAAAGTAATTCTTTTTGTCAGCCCATGAGGTCTCAAATTGGCACATTAAATTCAAAATATGTCTTCTAATAGTTAAATCTTCATCAGTCAATAAATGACCTCTAAAAACAGGGATTTCATTAGTGTCTAAAATTCGGTAGTACTCTTCAATCGTTTTTACATTTTGTGCAAAACTATACCAGCTATCACTAATCGACGAAACGCCTAAGCCAATCATCAATTGCGTTTTAGAAGAACTATAACCCATAAAATTTCGGTGTAATTTACCTATTTCAAAGGATTGAAATAAACTATCAGTGGTCAATGCAAAATGATCCATCCCAATTTCGTGATAGTCATTTTTATACAATAATTCTTTTCCGGTTTCGTATAGCTCTCGTTTGGTAGCATCTTTTGGAATATCCTCGTCATTGAATCCGCGTTGTCCATTTCCTTTTATCCAAGGCACATGTGCATAGCTGTAAAAAGCCAATCGGTCAGGTTGCAATGACTTTGTTTTTTCAATAGTATCAATTACATCTTCTTTTTCTTGAAAAGGTAAACCAAAAATAATATCGTGACCTATTGAGGTATAACCAATTTCTCTTGCCCATAACGTGACTTTGGCCACATTGATAAAGGGTTGAATGCGATGAATTGCTTTTTGTACTTTCTCTGAATAATCTTGCACGCCAAAACTAACGCGTCTGAACCCTAAATCATATAGTTTCTGTAATTGTTCCCGAGTCGTATTATTGGGATGTCCTTCAAAGCTAAATTCATAATCAGGTGCTTTTTCGGCTTTCGCCAAAATCCCGTTGATTAGTAATTCTAAGTTGGCAGAGGAAAAGAAAGTAGGTGTTCCACCACCCAAATGTATTTCTTTGATGTTAGGCCTTTCGTCAAGAACATCACAATACAAATCCCATTCTTTTAATACTGCTTGAATATACGGATGTTCTACTTCGTGGTTTTTAGTAATTCGCTTGTTACAACCGCAAAAAGTACAGATGCTTTCGCAAAAAGGCAAATGAATATATAAACTAATACCTTCTGAAGTATTACTTTCTGCAAATGATTTTTTGAGTGTTCTTAACCAAATTTCATAGCTAAAGTCAACTTCATTCCAATAAGGAACTGTGGGGTAGCTAGTGTATCTTGGCCCTGGAACATTGTATTTTTGTAATAGCGAATTTGTCATAATAATCATTTGTAAGTCAAAAGTAAACCGAATTTCAACGAATTAAAATGATATTTATCATTCCTTATTTTTTTCGCATAAAAAAACCTCAATCTTTTGAATTGAGGTTTTAGATATAAGATGAAAACTATTCCTGTTTAAGGTTTCGTAATTGTTTTAATTTTTCTTTCCAAACTTCCAAGCTTTCTTTGTGTACAGCAATGTTTTTTCGAACTTCTAACACAATTGAATTTTCTTTTTTAGCATTTTTAGTATTCGTAAAAAACTGAATATTATTCTCTAATTGGAAAATTTCATTTTGAACTTCTTCAATTTTACGCATTAAGAATATTTTTTCGCCTTCTAGTTTACGAGTATCATTGCTTTCAGACAATTGATCCATTCTATTAGCAAAACGCATCATATCAGAATCTTTTTTACTCAAACTTAGTTTTTCAAAAAGAGCATCTAATATTTTATTGAATTTTCCTTCAATATGTCGTCTAGCAAATGGGACTTTTCCATAGGCTTTCCAGTTTTGAATATGCAATTTAATACCGTCTAAATCGGTTTTATGATCACCAGTCAGTTGGAATGCTCTCAAGGTTTCTAAATACGCTTTTTTGTTTTCAAAAGCAGCTACTTCTTCACTGTTTTCCTCGTTTTTTTGCTCTTTTAATTTGTCAAAATAATGGTTGCAAGCGTCTTTGAATTCTTTCCAAATACTATCCGAATACTTTCTTGGCACATGACCAATTTTCTTCCATTCCTCTTGAATTTGCTTCATTACTGGAGTAGAAGTAGTGAAATCAGTGCTTTCTTGTAATTCTTTGGCTTTCGCCACCAAAGCTTGTTTTTTACTCAAGTTATCGTTTTGATCTTTCTTGATGTCTTTGTAAAACGAATTTTTGAATGAATTGAAATTGCGAACGGCTGTTTTAAAAGCAGACCAAGTAGCTTCATTAACATCTGTTGGAACTTTACCTGCTGCAAAAAATGCAGCTCTTAAAGCTTCTACTTTTTCTATTTGCCCCAACCATTGGGTGTGAGCATTTACTTTTTCAGTAGCCAATACTTCAATTTGAGCAATGATTTCTTTTTTCTTTTCTAGGTTTTCAACTTCAGCACCTCTTAATTTTTCAAACAATAACTCACGTTTGTCGTGCATTTGTTTAGTTAAGTCGCTGAATTTATTCCAAATTTCCTCGCGGTGTTCTCTTGAAACGGGTCCGATATCTTCTTTCCAAATACGGTGTAAATCTTGCAATTCACGGAATGCTTTATTGATATCTTCTTCTTGTACTAATTCTTCAACACGAGCAACAATTTTTTGTTTTTGTTCTAAATTGTGTTTAAAATCAATATCTCTTGCTTCACGATCTAAGTGCAAATAATCATAAAAATTTTCTACATGAAAATGGTAATTATTCCAAACGTGGTTGTATTTGTCTTTTGGTATAGGTCCTGCATTTTTCCAACGCTCTCTTAAATCATTAAAATGTTTTAAGACATCTTTAATATTGGCTTGCGGATTTATTAATTCTTTTAACTCCTCAACAATCGCTAAACGATTTTCTAAATTATTTTTTAGGTTCGTTTGTAAACTCTTGAAGTGTTCATTTTTTTGGTTTCTGTAGGTAGAATAGAGGTTGTCAAATTTAGACTTGAGAGGAAGGTGGTACTGAAATTCTTCGTTTGGATCTTGATTTTCAGCTAGAAATTCTTCTTTTTTCTCTTCAATAAGATGATTGTATTTGGCTAAGAAAGCCTTTTTGATCTCCTCAACATGCTCTTTTATCGATGATACTTTCTCGTTTAAGACTAAAGTGTTTAATTCATCAACAAGTGATTCCATCGGTAATGCATCATAATCTTGCATCGGAATATCGTGACGCTCTTTTAAACTTTCATCTTCACTTTCTTCTGCATTACTGTCGGCTATAGCTTCGATAATAGTCTGATTTTCATCAGTTTCAGTAGTTTCTTCTACTGGTTCCGATAGAGTTGTTACTACTTCATTTGATGAAGCTGCTGGTGTTGATTCCATTGAATCAGTAGTGTTTCCGTCTGCATTTAGCAGGTTGTCATTCTTTTCTTCTAACATTTTTTTAAATGTGTAAGGTTGCTAATTATTCAAGTCGAAAGATAGTAAACCCGAGTTGAATAGCAAAATAAATCCCTTATTTATCATCGTTTTACGTTAAAAAAGATACGTTTTTAATAAAGTTATTTTCTATTTGAGTGAGTAAACCCTAGCATTAGGAGAATCCTTTTCCACTAAGAATAGTTAAGGATAAAAAAATGTGTTTAAAAAATACTATTTTATTTATTCCAAATTGCCCATGCTTTTTCTGCTTGAAAAATCAGCATGTCCATTCCGTTTTTGGTTTTAGCACCTTGGTGTTGTGCTTTTTTCAAAAATTGTGTTTCAGCTGGATTGTAAATCAAGTCGTAGGCAATGTGTTTTTTGGTAAAAAACTCATAGGGAATTTCTGGGTAAGCTTCAGTATTGGGACTTGTGCCAACAGGAGTAGAGTTAATCACAATTTGGTATTCGTCAAAGATTAAATCGGTGATTTGGTTGTAACCCAAAATCGTTTCGCTTGAATTTCGAGAAACAAAAGTATAATCAATTCCTAATTCCTCTAAAGCAAAAGCCACGCCTTTGGAAGCGCCACCCGTTCCAAGAATTAAAGCTTTTTTATGATGGGATTCTAATAAAGGTTCTAATGATTTTTGAAAACCATAATAATCAGTATTATAGCCTTTTAGTTTTCCTTTTTTAGTAAATTTAATTGTATTAACTGCGCCTATTTTAGTTGCTTTTTTAGATAATTTATCCAAGAATGGCATTACCGCTTCTTTGTACGGAATCGTGACATTCATTCCGCATAGATGGTCGTTATTTTTGATAACGTCCAAGAAAGATTCAATAGTTGGAATGTCAAAATTCTCATAAGTGTAACCTTGTAACTTTTCTTTCTCAAATTTCTCCGTAAAATAGCCTCTCGAAAACGAATAATTAATGTTGCGTCCCAGCAAACCGAAACGTTTTTTACTAGATGTCATGATTATTTTTTGTGTTTAGCGATGTAGTTTTGAACCGTTTTTTCTTCCCATATCATTGGAAATAAATCCTCGATTAGTATGTAGTTGTCAAAGTTCAAACGCAAGCCATTGCTTAAATGAAATTTCGCTTTTGTTTTGTCTTGTATCATAAAATACAATCCAGCTAAACGGTATTCAATTTCATTTTCTTCTGGAAAATATTCGGTGGCTTGTAACAAAGTCTGAATGGCACTATTAAATTCGCCTAAAAATTGAAGAATATCCACCCAAAATAACCAAGTGTCCAATTGATAGTCGCCAAATTCAACGGCTTTACGGTATCCAAATTCAGCTTCTTCAAAGAAGTTCATTTCTTTGTTAATGGTTGCGTAACGCTTCCAATACAATTGGTTTTGGTTGTCAATTGCCAACGCTTTATTAACGTAAAATAAGGCTTTTTGGAAGTTTTTTTCGCGAACGTAAAAGTCCGTGATGGCAATCCAACCTTTGTCTAAAAGCGGGTCTTCATGAACGGTTTGGTTGTAGTATTTGATAGCTAATGCTGTGTTCCCTAATCGTTCGTGGCATTTTCCAATTCTCAGTAAAGCATACGAAGTAGCATCGTCTAATTCAATAGTTCTCTCATAGCTTTCAATTGCTTCAGCATACTGTTTTAAACGCTCTAAGGCTTTTGCTTTTTCCATAAAAGCACCCATGAATTCGTCGTCAATTAAAGTAGCATAATTAAAAGCACGTAAGGCTTCTTCGTATTCTTTCAATCCATAATGCAAGCGACCTACTTGATGCCAAGCAATTTCGCTATATGGGTTTTTCTCGATGTATTGATTCAAATAGGAGATTGCTTCTTTGTTTTGATCCAAAAATTCAAAACAATACACCACATTATATAAAGCTGACTGATCCTCTAAATCTTCTTCCAAACATTTAATAAAACTGTCTTTTGCCATTTCTAAATTGTCCATAAAAAGGTATTCCATACCCATTAAGTTATAGACATCGGCGTAATCATCAGTATATTGAAGTGCTATTTTTAAGAGTTCAACTGCTTTTTCATGTTGGTCTCTTTTGGAACAAATATTGGCTTTTTGAATGTAAATTTCTTCGTTGTTGGGTTCTATAGCATACAACTCATTTAACATTTTATCTGCTAAATCCAATTGGTCTTCATAAACTAACATTTCAACTTGAACTAGTTTTAGTCCAGTAGATTTTGGGTGCTGCTCTAAAGCCAATTTCAATGCTTTTTTAGCCAAAGAAGTTTTTCCCGAATCAATATAGTGAAGGATAATTTCTTCAAATTCCTCAGAATCAAAAAACAAGACTTTATTGGTCTTTAACATTGATTCAAATTTGGAAAGAGATAAGTTGTAATCTTCTTCTTCGTTGCTTAATTGCATGCTTTTTGTTTTTGATTTTAGCCTAAATAAAATTAGGAAAATAGTATCATTGCTTGATAAAAAGAAAGAATTGTTGTGAACAATTTAATTAACAAAAAGCAAGTTAAAATAGCCTACAATTTTTGTGCGACTTCATCCATTACTTCGAGTAAGATGGCACAACCTTCACGTATTTCTTCTTCAGAAATAGTAAGCGGTGGTGTAATTCGGATGGCGCAACTTTCAAAAAGCAACCAGAATAAAATCAAGCCTTTGTCTTGACATTTCAGAATGACTTCATTGGTAATCTCCGCACTTTTTGTCATTGCTGCCAACATCAATCCTTTTCCTCTCACTTCTTCTATCAAAGGATGTACTAATAGCTCTCGGAATAGTTTTTCTTTAGCTAAAGCATCTGACATGAGTGTAGTTTCAGTAATTTCTTTCAGTGTCGCTAAACAGGCTGCCGCTATGACAGGATGTCCGCCAAAAGTAGTGATATGGCCTAATTTTGGATTGTGACTTAACAAATCCATCATTGTTGAAGATGCAGTAAAAGCACCCACAGGCATTCCGCCACCCATGCCTTTTCCCATCACCACAATATCAGGAACTACATCATAATTTTGGAAACCAAAAAGTGTTCCTGTTCGACCAAAACCTGGTTGAATTTCGTCTAAAATCATCATGGCTCCAACTTCATCACAACGTTGGCGCACTTTTTTTAGAAAATCATTTTCAGGTTGGATAAATCCGGCGCCACCTTGAATAGTTTCGAGTAAGATACCCGCAGTTTTGGTTGTTATTTTCTCTAAATCTGCTTCGTTATTGAAAGTGATGAATTCGACATCTGGAAGTAAAGGGCGAAAAACTTGTTTGCGTTCTTCAAATCCCATGACACTCAACGAACCCATGGTGTTACCATGATACGCATTGTGACAAGAAATCAATTGACTTCGTCCCGTAACGCGTCGGGCTAACTTTAAGGCGCCTTCAATTGCCTCAGTACCCGAATTGACTAAATACGTTTTGTCTAAAGGAGCGGGCAGGAGCGAAGCCATCAATTTGCAGTATTCCACCGCCGGACTTTGTGAATATTCGCCATAGACCATCACGTGCGAATACAAATCCAATTGGTCTTTTATCGCTTGGTTTACTCTTGGATTTTGGTGTCCTAATGAACATGCCGAAACACCGGCTACAAAGTCTAAATAACGATTATTGTTAGTATCGTAAATGTACGATCCTACGGCATGCGACACCTCCATCCCTAAAGGATAGGGAGAGGTTTGTGCTTGGTATTGTATAAAATTGTTGTTCACTTTGAATATGATTTAATTGCTCTTATTATTGATATTGCAATTGATTTTTGCAATTGCAAAAATTATTTCTTCTTCTTTTTATCGTAGTCCAAAGTTTCTTTTCGCACTTTCATCGGGACATTTTTCTTATCTTTTTGCGCTTTGGCTTGTTTGGCAATTTTTTCATTGTCTTGATTCTCCTCTGGAGGAAAAATGTCGTCTTTGGATTTGATTCGTTCTTCGCCACGCCAAATAAAGCCTTTCAATTTTCGATCGTTTTCAGGTAAATCCACTTCTGGGAACAAATCACCATCTACTTGTTGAAAAAAAGTAATTTCATCTACTTCGTTTTTATTAAACAAAATATTGATTTTGCTACTTTTATTTTTGTTGATACCAATGAGTTCCTGCGCGTCATTCCGCATATAATAAATGACTTCGGTGTTTTTGATAATATCGACATCGTGGAGTTTTCCTTCTTCAAATTTTCCAAACAAGTTCTGTCCTTTGATTTGATTATAGCCTGTGCCGAGCGTGTCTTTGGAGACGAGAAATGTATTGTTGAGTACTTTGAGCGAGTCTAATTTTTGAGTGGTATTGTTACCAATGAGGTGCATGATATCTCCTGTAATTTGGCTTTCGCCGTTCCATAGAATCGGATTTCCAATTAATTTGGTCAAGGCAATTTTGGAACTCGAATGAATTGAATCGCATTTACCACTCATGTCTTTTTTGAAAAAACGGACATTATTGAAAGCGCGAATGATGCGGTTGCCTTCTTTTCCGGTTACCATTAATTTTTTCCCGTGAATGTAAACAGAATCATTTTCGACAAAGTTGATTGCAACGGCTCTTTTGGTTACAAAAAGGGAATCTTTTTTCTTATACATTTCGGCATAATGCCCTTTGACTATGCCTCGATTAATAGAGTCAGTGATTTTTACATTTCGAGAGGCCGAAGCAAATTCTTTATTTCTGTCGTAATACAAACTATCGCCACGAATGATTCGGTCGTCGTATTTGATGTAGGATTTGTTCAAAAAATGCGCTTTGTTTTTCTTGGTATCATAAAATCCTTTTTCGGTATAAATATAATTGGCTTTACTAGTTATAGTAGAAGGCCCCAACAAATAAGAGTGACCTGAATTACTGTAATAATCCAAATGATTCGATTTGATAACATAGGTAGGGTTGGTAATGGTAACCTCGGTTAAAAATTGGAATTTTTTCTCGGGTACAAAGTACTTGCCCGACTTGCTCACTAGGGTATTTTGTAAGTTGGTTATGGTTCCTTTGGAGTTATAAAAAACTTCTTGTGTGTTTCGATCAAATTTAATGGTGTCTGTTACCAAAGTCGCTTCTGGAGAACTCATTACTGCATCGCCAGTGGCAAATGCTTTTTTAACATTACCGCTATACTCAGCATATTTACTATTTAAGAAAAGCGTGTCGCCTTGAACTAATTGTACGTTTCCAAAGGCTTTGATGTAGTTTTCTTTTTGAAAATAATAGGCTTTATTGCAGGTCAAGACTACTCCGTCATGATTTACGCGTACATTTCCAGTTAGTAAAAATGCATCTGGAATCTCAACTTGATTTACGTCTGCAAAGTCAGAATGTTCCACTATGATTTTCTTAGGAGCTTGTCCCATTACTTTTGGTACAAGTACTAAAAACAACGCAAAATAGAGTGCAAATTGAAGTTTTTTCAAGTCTAATTATTTTGGGCATAAAATTAATCAAATTGTATGAAGCACAAGGGCATTTAAGAAATATTTATAAACCAATTTTGTAGTTTCAAATTGGAGAATTGGAATGACTTGTATCTCTCTCAAAATAAATTATATTTGTCAATATATCATTACTTTATATTTTATGAAACGAATTTTTCTTTTACTTTCTTTTGCAGCCTCTTTTTCGGGAATAGCTCAATCTAATTCTTCCAAACAAAAAGTGGTTGTATATCAAGTTTTTACCCGATTATTTGGAAATACAAATACCACGAATAAGCCATGGGGAACCATTGAAGATAATGGAGTAGGGAAGTTCAATGATTTTACAGATAAAGCATTACAAGAAATTAAAGATTTAGGGGTAAGCCATATCTGGTACACTGGAGTTCCGCATCATGCCGTTATTAGAGATTATACAAAATTCGGCATCTCTAATGATGACCCAGAAGTGGTAAAAGGGAGAGCAGGTTCTCCGTATGCGGTGAAAGATTATTATAACGTGAATCCTGATTTGGCAGTAAACCCAGCCAACCGATTACAAGAATTTGAAGCTTTGATAGCGCGTACTCACAAAGCCGGTTTGAAATTAATTATAGACATTGTGCCAAACCACGTAGCCCGAAAATATGAAGGTAAAAATAATCCCAAAGGAGTTCGTGATTTTGGAGCAGACGATAATGTTTCGGTAGAATATGATAAGAATAACAATTTTTATTACATTCCGAACACTCGTTTTGAATTGCCAGAGGGAATTACTCCTTTGAATGGAGAACTGAATCCTTTGGTTGATGGTAAATTCGATGAATTTCCGGCGAAATGGACTGGAAATGGTTCGCGTTTAGCAAAACCAGATAAAAACGATTGGTATGAAACGGTAAAAGTAAATTACGGAGTACGTCCTGATGGAACTAAAGATTTTGCAACACTTCCTGCTGGTTTTGAAACTAAATCGTGTCAAGAACATTTTGATTTTTGGAAAGATAAAGAAGTGCCAAGCTCATGGAAAAAATTCCGCGCTATTGCCGAATATTGGTTAGCCAAAGGAGTTGATGGTTTTCGTTATGATATGGCCGAAATGGTGCCCTATGAGTTTTGGAGCTATATGAATTCAGCTATCAAAGTACAAAGACCAGATGCGTTTTTATTAGCAGAGGTTTACAATCCAAAAGAATACAGAAATTACATTCATTTTGGGAAAATGGATTATTTGTATGACAAAGTGGAATTGTATGACAAGTTAAAAGAAATTGTGCAAGGCAGAAGTCAAACTGATCCGATTACCAATATCCAAAAGGGATTGGCCGATATTGAGCATCATATGTTACATTTCTTAGACAATCACGATGAACAACGCTTGGCTAGTCCTGAATTTGCTGGTTCAGCAGAAAATGGAATGCCGCTAATGGTAGTTTCGGCTACGATAAGTACTTCGCCAACGATGATTTATTTCGGACAAGAAGTAGGCGAGGCTGGAAATGAAAATGGCGGTTTTGGTTCTCATTCTAGAACTTCTATTTTTGATTATATGGGAGTTCCAAATCACCAACGCTGGATGAATGGTGGGAAATTTGATGGAGGTCAGTTATCATCTTCAGAAAAAGAATTACGCAATTTTTATAAAACACTGTTGAATTTCACGTTGAGAAGTTCAGCATTAATGGGAGAATATCAAGAAATTCACTCCGTTAATGCAGCAATTACAAAAGGATATTTACCCGAAATGTATTCGTTTGTTCGTTGGTCAGAAACCCAAAAATTAATTGTAATCGCTAATTTTTCTTCATCAAAAAACAGTCAGTTTGAATTAATTGTTCCTAAAGAGATTGTTCAAAAATGGCATTTAAAAGATGGTAAATACAAACTTGTTGATCAGTTGTATCAAAAGAGTCAATTGACTTTAAAAGTAACTAATGGTCAAGCAAAATTGAAAATAAAGATGAAACCTTCGGAATCATTTATCTATCAATTGAAGTGATTTTCAATTGGAACGTATGATAACAGAAATATAGGATTTAGAAAAATTTTGTTTTTAAAAATAGTAAGTATAATAACTTCTAAAAACTTTGTTTCTTGGTGACTTAGTGGCAAAATAACTTATTTAGCAATAGCTTCTTCGTAATTTTCTTCGACTTTTCTCCAATTGATTACTTTAAAGAAAGCATCAATGTAGTTTTTTCTTTTGTATTGGTAATCCAAATAGTATGCGTGTTCCCAAACGTCTAAGGCAAGAATCGGTTTTCCTTGTACTTTGGCGTTTCTCATTAAAGGATTGTCTTGATTGGAAGTACTGGTGATTTGCAATTTACCAGAACGATCTACAATCAACCAAACCCAACCTGAACCGAAAAGTTTTGTAGCCTCCCCTTTGAATTGCGTGGTGAAATTATCAAATGATTCAAAGTCTTTATCTATAGCTGCTGCTAAAGAATCTTTAGGTTGTCCCGCTGCTTTAGCGCCAATACATTTAAAATATAAAGAGTGGTTGTAATAGCCACCTGCATTATTTTTTTGTTCTTCATTATTGGTGTCCAATTGAGCCAACACTTCTTCAATGGTTAGATTTTCTAAATTAGTACCCGCAATGGCTTCGTTCAACTTATTCGTATAGGACAGATAGTGCTTAGAATAATGATTTTCTAGAGTAATTGCTGATAAATTGGTTACCAATGCATCGTAACCAAAAGCTAGTTTTTCTAATTGGAAAGAACCGTCATTAGCTTGCACATCATCTGGGATGCCCATGGTGATTTTTTCTTCAGCACTAGGTAATGGGACTTCTACTACTTCAGTTAGTTTTTTCTTATTACAAGAGAATAAAATAAAAAAGAATACTAAATAAGATACTTTAAAAAAGTGCTTTTTCATGACTTGATTATTTTTGCAATAATGAATTAATAATTTCTATATACTGTTCTTTCGATTCATCGACAGATAAATGGCTAATTTGCATCCATGCATTAGTTTTGAATGCATTTCTCAAATCAAAATTTTCAGATAAATTATATTGTGCTGATCCAAACGTAGCTTGTTTGTAAAAAGCATACAAACGCAATTGTACATCTTGCGGTAAAGAGGCTTGTGTCATATTTGAAGCTGCCTCGACTGCTGTTGCAAATCGTTTATCTAGATCGTTCTCAATCATTACGCTTTGGTTGCAATAACTGTTTTTCCGCCAATGGCTTTTTGATTTAACACTACATTAATTGGTGTTCCTAAAGGTAAAAATAAATCAACTCTTGAACCAAATTTGATAAAACCAGCATCAGTTCCTTGAATTACTTGCATTCCTTCTTCGGCGTAGTTTACAATTCGTTTAGCTAACGCACCTGCAATTTGTCGGTACAATACTTCTCCGAATGATTTATTTTCTACAACAATCGTTGTTCTTTCGTTTTCTTCGCTAGCTTTTGGATGCCAAGCTACTAAAAACTTACCTGGATGGTATTTGCTAAATTTAATTAAACCTCCCATTGGATAACGGGTAACATGTACATTGATAGGCGACATGAAGATAGAAACTTGTAAACGTTTGTCTTTAAAATATTCCCCTTCATACACTTCTTCAATAACTACCACTTTTCCGTCAACTGGAGAAAGAATTTGGTCCTCATTTAGGATAAATGTACGTTTTGGGTTTCTGAAAAATTGTAGAATAATAATTAAAAAAAGGAGAGTGATGATTTGAATAGTCATCTTAATCCAGTTAGTGTCAATTAAATTATCACTTGCCAATAAAACAATTGCAGTGATAAAAGTTCCTAGTAAAATTGACGGAGTTCCTTCTTTATGAAACATAAGATAAAATTTGATAAAATAAATATACAATTGGTGCTACAAATATAACACTATCTAGACGATCTAGTATGCCACCGTGACCAGGCATTATTTTACCGCTGTCTTTTACTTCAGCGATACGTTTAAATTTGGATTCAATTAAGTCTCCAATAGTTCCGAAAACGCCAACAATTAAAGCAATCATTGTCCAAATTAAAATGGATTTGTCGCTAAAATTAGGGTTTGGTTTGATATACAATTTTGAGATTAAATACCCTGCAAAAATGGCAAATACAATCCCTCCAAGAAATCCTTCAATAGTTTTTTTAGGAGAGATGCGTTCGTATAATTTTGTTTTTCCTACAGATTTTCCTACCAAATAGGCAAAAGTATCATTAGTCCAAATTAAGATGAATAGTCCGATTATAATTTTAGGATTGTAGTCATTTATTCCAAATGAAATTTTAACTATAAATATGAAAGGCAGTAAAATATAACCAATCAAATACAAATACTTCCAAAGTTTGGTAACGGTTTGTTCTTTGTTGTCAAATAAAAAAATCAGACATTTTATAAATACTAGAAGTGAGATGATTAAAAGAACTACATTCAATTGCTCAATATCAATACCTAATTCGATCTTTTTTTCTCGAAGATTGGATAAATAATCGTTTGTTTCCTTACCGTAGTAGCTAACTAAACTAATTACAGCATACGACAATGTTACAAACGATAATGGTAAAATGGTGTTGATTTTTACCAAATTGCAAAATTCAAAAGTGGCAATGACCATGAAAATTCCAAATAATAGAATAAAACTTTCAGTCGAATAAAGAATGCAGGATATTAAAAGTGTAATGTAAATTACACCAGAGATCAATCTTTTGAGCGTTTCATTCATCTTAAAGATCCTCTAAAAGCAATAAGTAAAGATTTTTAGCAGAACTTCCGTATTGAGTAAAGTCTTCTTCTTTCGCTTTTTCGAAATATTTTATGGTAGTAATGTTGGTAGGGTAGTCTCTTTCGTATTTCTTTTTAATAGCACTAAGACCATCACTTTTTGCTCCAAGAATCTGGCTTGTAGTTGCAACAACTATAATGTTCAACGGTAAATCGTGAGGTTTTAATTGTTTTATTTGCTTTGATGAAAATAATATAGAACCTTCTTCAGCAATTAAATTTTCACAACTAGCTAATAAAAAAGTAGGGTTTTTTGGTGATTCAAAAGGTAGTTTGTTTTCTTCTAATAAATCGAAGAGGGATGGATCAAAACATAAAACTTCATTTTCAAACCAATCGTTTTCTTCTAGTATATTTTCAAATTGTTCACTAACTTCTTTTCTGTTTTCACAATAGATAAATTTGCCGCCATTCTTTTTAAAATGATAAATAAATGCTTCATCTACAGCCATAGTTGACTCTGGAAGGAATTGGCTTTGTTCACTATCTTTATCTTCGTCAGAAGCCGGTTTATATGAACTAAAAATTTTTTTAAAAAGACTCATATTCAATTTGAACTACTTAAAATATTGTTTGAAAACGTTCAAAGATAAAAAAATCTTAATTCAAAAGTGATTTTTGAATTAAGATTTTAATAATAATTGATAATTTAAAATTAGGAGACTACTTCCTCTAGGTTTTCATCAAAGCTTCTTTTTCCAAAAATAGCTTCTAAATCATCTTTAAAAATAACTTCTTTTTCAATTAGAATATCTGCTAATTGGTTAAGTTTCTCTTTATTTTCCTCTAATATTTTAATGGCTCTTTCATATTGTCCTTCAATCAAAGCAGATATTTCTTCATCAATTACTTTGGCTGTTTCATCTGAATACGGTTTAGAAAAACTATACTCACTTTGTCCTGAAGAATCATAGTAAGTAACGTTTCCAATTTTTTCATTTAAACCATAGACAGTTACCATAGCTCGTGCTTGACGCGTTACTTTTTCTAAGTCACTCAACGCTCCGGTAGAAATTCTATTGAATATTACTTTTTCAGCAGCTCTCCCTCCCATAGTAGCACACATTTCGTCTAACATTTGGTCTGGACGAACAATTAAACGTTCTTCCGGTAAATACCAAGCAGCACCTAAACTTTGTCCTCTTGGAACAATAGTTACTTTTATAAGTGGTGCAGCGTGTTCGAGCATCCAACTTACAGTGGCGTGTCCAGCTTCGTGTATAGCAATTGCTTTTTTCTCCTCAGGAGTTACAATTTTATTTTTCTTTTCTAATCCACCAATGATTCTATCAACAGCATCTAAGAAATCTTGTTTATCAACCGCAGTTTTGTTGTTTCTTGCAGCAATTAAAGCAGCTTCATTACAAACATTAGCAATGTCAGCACCTGAAAAACCTGGAGTTTGTTTGGCTAAAAAGTCAACATCTAATCCTTCCACTTTTTTCAAAGGAGCTAAATGCACTTTAAAAATTTCACCTCGTTCGCGAATGTCTGGTAAGTCAACAAAAATTTGTCTATCAAAACGTCCAGCGCGCATTAAGGCTTTATCCAAAACGTCAGCACGGTTGGTTGCAGCTAGGACAATTACATTGGAATTGGTTCCAAAACCATCCATTTCAGTAAGTAATTGATTCAAGGTGTTTTCTCGTTCATCATTACCTCCCGACATATTGTTTTTTCCTCTCGCTCTACCCACAGCATCAATCTCATCAATGAAGATAATAGCCGGTGATTTTTCTTTGGCTTGTTTGAACAAATCTCTCACACGAGAAGCACCAACACCCACAAACATTTCTACAAAATCAGAACCTGATAAAGAGAAAAATGGCACTTGCGCTTCGCCTGCAACAGCTTTAGCTAATAAGGTTTTTCCTGTTCCAGGAGGCCCAACAAGTAAAGCTCCTTTAGGAATTTTACCTCCCAAATTAGTATATTTTTCAGGGTTCTTAAGGAACTCAACAATTTCTTGAATTTCTTCTTTTGCACCTTCCAAACCAGCTACATCTTTAAATGTAGTTTTGATGTCCGTTTTTTCGTCAAATAGTTTGGCTTTTGATTTTCCAATATTGAAAATTTGTCCGCCACCACCAGCACCACCACCTGACATTCTTCTCATGATGAATAACCAAACAGCGATGATGACAATAATTGGCAATAGGCTAATTAAAATATCAGTCCAATTGCTTTTTTGTAAGAAGTTAAAATCTTTCAATTTTCCTTCTCCAACTGCTTTTTCTAATTTAGTTTGGAAGATTTGGTCGTTACCAATTTCCAAAGTATAATGTGGCCCTGCATTTGGACGATCAAAAACGTCTTTAGCTACCTTTGAATTTGATTTGTCTTTTAAAGCGGCAGCTGTTAAGTAAACTTCAGCCTCGCTTTTATTGTAAACAATCACTTTTTCAATTTGCCCTTTTTCAAGAAAATTATTGAATTTAGACGAGGTTAATTGGGCAGGTTCCTCAAAATTACTTCCGCCAGTCGCAAAACTGATGAAAAGAAAAATAAGAAGAATTCCTGTGTAAACTAACCAAGGACTTACTTTAAATTTATTCGGATTAGGATTATTATTCGCCATTACTCGTTTTTTCTTTTAGTATTTGTTTTCGATTGTAGTGATTTTTGCATCTCCCCAAAGGCTTTCAATATTGTAATATTCACGAATGTGTTTTTGGAAAACATGAACTACAATGTTTACATAATCCATCAATACCCATTCGGCATTATCAGTTCCTTCTACATGCCAAGGCTTGTCTTTCAATTCTTTTGAAACTGTTTTTTGGATTGAGCTCACAATGGCGTTTACTTGAGTGTTAGAGGTTCCATTACAGATGATGAAATAATCGCAAACTGCGGTATCTATTTCTCTTAAATCCAAGATATCAATATCATTTCCTTTAACTTCTTCAATTCCCTTGATGATGTTTGCAATAAGTACATCATTGTTTATAGTCTTTTTCGCCATGAATTATTTTTAATATAAGTTGGTAAAGTTACCATTTTTTGTGATTATTTTTGAACCATTAACAGAATATTAAGTTCTGTGCTGCAAAAAATAGTTTTATGAAACTAATCAAACTCGATGCCATAGATTCTACTAACGAATTTCTGAAAGGATTATCCAATAAAGAAGATCTAGAAAACTTTACTGTTGTCACCGCAGAAAATCAAACCAAAGGGAAGGGGCAAATGGGTGCAGTTTGGAATTCTGAAGTAGGTAAAAATCTAATAATGAGTGTCTTGGTTAAAGATTTTTTAAATGAAATTAACGAGATTTTTAATTTGAATATCGCTGTTGCTACAGCAGTTATTACCGCTTTAAAAAAACAAAACATCCCCGATTTAAGTATCAAATGGCCTAACGACATTCTGTCAGCTAACAAGAAAATTGGTGGTATTTTGATTGAAAATAGTATTAAGAGTGACGGAACCATACTTTCTATAGTGGGTCTGGGTCTTAATGTGAACCAAACTAATTTTGAAGCATTGCCTAAAGCTTCTTCTTTAGCGGTTGTTGTGGGACACGAATTGAACAAGGAGGAATTGCTTTCAACGATTGTAACTCAACTAGAAGTTAATGTGAAAGAGAGTAAACAAAATCCGACTTCCTTGCGTCAACAATTTGTTGATTTACTATTTAAGAAAGGGGAACCCATGCCGTTTACGAATCAAAAAGAGGAAAAATTCATGGGAATTATTAAAGGAATATCTACAATTGGAAGACTACAAGTTTTGTTAGAGGATGATTCGGTTGCCGAATTCGATATTAAAGAAATTCAGATGTTATACTAATAAAAAAGGGCTGTAATTTAAATTACAGCCCTTTTTTTATAATATGTTGATATTATAATTTGTGCATATTCTCCGCTAAGGTTTCGATGAATTTCTGGATAGGACCTTTAATCATCATCGCCATCATCGCATTAAATTCTCCTTCGAAATCCAGTTTAACCTCTGAACTATTTTCTGAAACAGCGTCAATTGAGGCCGTTAAAGTAAAAGGTAGTTTGTCGCTTGCTGCTCCTAATACGAGTTTACTCGGAGCGATTTTTTCTTTAATGACTAATTTGATTTCAGGCATTCCTTTCAAACCAAAAATGAAAGCATCGGCGCCAATCACTTCAAATTTTGCAATATTTTCAGGCATTAATTGTTCAAAGTTTTTTACTTCAGACAACAAATCAAATAGATTTTGAGCTGATTTTTGAACGCTTACTTTTGGACTTTCTAAATTCATTTGTATCTATTTATACATTCCATGTCGATGGATTCACGTTCCATTCGCTCAAGGTTTGTTGTTCTTCTTCGGTGATATAAGTTTTGGCAACAGCCAAGTTCAATAAGTTTTCATAATTGCTTAAAGTGTATAATTCCACATTAGCATTTTTGAAATTTTGTTCAGCTAAATCAAATCCATACGTAAAAATAGCAGCCATTCCTTTGATGTTAGCTCCCGCTTCTTTCAAAGCTTCAACGGCCATCAAACTACTATTTCCGGTGCTAATCAAATCTTCTACCACTACTACGTTTTGTCCTTTTTGTAAAAAACCTTCTACTTGGTTTTGTCTTCCGTGTTTTTTAGGTTCTGGACGAACATATACAAAAGGCAATCCCA
>CAYWFQ010000021.1:0-26680 GCA_964457505.1 uncultured Flavobacterium sp. | reverse complement strand
AAGGGCTATACTCGCTAAATAAATAATTTTTCTCATGTTTACTGTTTTACAATGGTTAAACTTACTGGAGTATCTAAATATACTTTTGCAAAATATACCCCAGCTGATTCTTTTTCTAAATTCAGTTGTACTTTCCCATTTAAAACAGAATACAAGCCTTTTGAGATTAATTGACCATTTAAATTATACAATTCAACGGCAATTTCTGTTTTAAGAGTTGGAGTAGCAATTTCGATTGCTCCGTGTGTTGGATTGGGATAAGCTGCAAAACCATTTAATTCATCTACAATACTAGTAGCATAAATCCCTTCGCAAGCTATAGCTGTTTTGACTTCAAGAAAGTCACCTTGCTTTACTGGAACTGTAAAGTTGGTAGCTGAAGTTTCAAATTGTGCTGTTCCATTTACAAACACTTCAAAAGGAGCTGTTCCTTCTACAATTTGAACTGAGGCAACATTAGATGAAACTGACGATTTTCCAGTCAACGAAGAACCTTTTGTAATCGTCAAACTAAAACATTGTTCAAAAACTTTTCCAGGAATAGTAATACAAACTGGATAGACACCTGGAGCTAGATTAGAAATAGTCAAACTGTTATTGGTGAAGTTATAATTAGTGCCATTAATTGTAGCCACATAATTATATGTTTGCGCTGCATTAATCACTATTTGACCGTTGTTTTTATTGGCACAAGTTTCAGCTCTTGATTCTACGTTAAAATTATCCGATGGTAATGCAAAAGGTGCAGTGGCTCCAAAAGCTTGTTTATTTCCATAAATTTTAAATTGTCCAGGCAAAACAGCAATAGCATCGTTTACATTGACAACATTCAAAGTCGAATTATCCATCAAGTTAAACCATTCTCCTGCATACGGGAATCCTGTTGGTACACTTTTAGTGGTGACATCAAAGTTGGCAATAATGACTACATCTTTCAAACTTGTACTAGGAAGATTAGCATCTGTAATTTTAATAGTTTGTAATAATGAACTAGCGTTAGTTATAGTAGCTGTGCCAGAAAAGACAGGCTCTTCTGTTTTTAAGCGAATCATTTTAGCCCAATCCGAATAAATTTTGAATCTATTGGCATTGGCTAACCAATTACCTGTCCATTGCAATTGTGGTTTGGTATCCAATTTACAATCGCCCGTTGTAGCATCTGAAGACGTATTAACGGTTCCATTATTACACGTAAAAATAGAATCATCATACCCCAACTCGCCAAAATGCCAAATCATTTTTGGTCCTGGAACCAATAATGAAACTGCTCCAATAGCCGACATTCTAGACAAAGCCGTATTTAACGTTTTTACATTATGAGCCGAGTTAGTACTATTCCCAAATTGAAGGTTTTTATACATCAATCGTTCTTCGTCATGACTTTCTGCATACCCCATCAATCTATGATTGGTAAATCCTCTACTAGCACTATTCATTCTTGATATAGTAGACGTGTACCCCATTGAAAGTTCGTTGTATTCTGAAGTCATTTTACCCCACAACATAACCCCTTTACTTGGTGTTTCACCAATTCTATAATTAGCCCATTCTTTTTCTTCAGCGTCAGTTCCTAAATGTTCAAAAATAACATAATGATTGGGGTCTAAACTCCATGAATAATCCGCATACGATTTTAGAAGTGCTACACGATCCGCTCGGTATCCATTGGTACACGCATCATCTCCTGCGGAACATTCTTGAGTAAATCCTTTGGTTAAATCCCAACGGAAACCATCAATTTTATATTCTTTAATCCAGTGCTCCACTACACGTTTTGTATAATTTTGAGTTCGTGTTTGCTGGTGATTAAAATCTTCTCCTACACTATAACTGTGTTTGGCAACGGTATTAAAATAGGGGTTTTCTGTAGAAGGACTTCCCCAGCCATCGCCGTCAGGATCATTCATCCACATTCTTAGCATTGGATTTCTTCCAAAAGCGTGATTCAAAGCAACATCTAAAATGACTGCAATTCCTTTTTGATGGCACTTATCAACTAGTTCTTTTAATTTGTCTGAAGTTCCATAAAATTTATCCAAAGCCATGTGAAAAGCGGTATTGTATCCCCAGCTTTCATTGCCTTCAAACTCCATAACCGGCATTAATTGAATAGCATTAATTTTAAGATTTTTAAAATAATCTAATTTTTCAATTACGGCTTGAAAATTACGAGCAGCATCAAAATCACGAACTAAAAGCTCATAGACCACTAATTTTTCTTTTGCTGGTTTCACAAAATTGGTAGTCGCAGTACTCCAGTTATAAGGAGTTTGTCCCGTTTGCAAAACCGTAACTTCTCGTTCTTGTCCAGTTGGATAAGCCGGTAAGTTAGGATACGAAGCAGCAGGAATTGTTGAATCATCATACGGAGACAATACCAAAGTCGAATAAGGATCAGCGGTTTTAACCATAGCTGGTGAGTTGGATATTGGAGTAGTCTCAACAACCCAATATTGATAGGAATAGCTTGTACCTGAAGTTAAGCCATTTACTTCCAACCAGAATTTTCCAGATGTTGGATCTTTTTTCATGGCATAAGCACTAGTAGGCTGCCAATTATTAAAACTTCCGGCTACGTATACAAAATCTTTAAGTGGAGCATCCAAAACTAAGGTAGCCTTGGTAGCATCTGTTGGATTATAATTAATTCCATCTACTAGATTGGCAGGCATAACTAATTCATTAGCTCCAGGATTGACAATTACCGAAAACTTTTTGGTAATAGTTGTAGTACCTTGAAGGACTTCTAATTCATAATTCTGATTACTAGTAATATTGGATTGTGTAAAGGAATAACTTGAAGTCGAAGCGTTGGTATTAATACTCACTCCATTCGATTTCAAATTATAACTTGCATTTCCGTTAGTATTGGTTGCAGTTATAGTAAAATTAGAACCCGAATTAATTATTGTAGCACTGTTTTGTATTGGCGCTGTTAGATTAACTTGAAAAGAACCCACATCAACCAAGATATCTTGGGATTTTTTATCTCCCGTTCCGTCTTTGGCTTTAATTAAAAACCCAATTTTTCCAATTCCTGTGGTATTGTAATAGGTTGTGGGTGTAAAGGTTTTAGTATAGGTATCATTGGCTACATTATACGTAAACTTGCTTGCTTCGTTAGAATTGTTCCAATCTCCATTTAAAGGAGTCCCCTTTTGAGTGACACCACTTAAATCAAAAGCCCATGCCCACATGTACAAGACATTATCTGTAACTCCCCAAGTAGCTTCGTTTATACTGCTCCCGTTGATGGTCACTGTGATAGAAGTAGTTTCTTCAAAAGCAGCAGGACTCACGCTGTAAGTTGCTGTTTGCTGCTGGGCAAATGAAGTTAGTCCAAGTAGGACTAAAAAAGAAAGTAGAATTTTTTTCATTGTTGTATTGTTGGTTAGTTAAAACAAAAAAAGCACTTAATTATACAAATTAAGTGCTTTTAATTAAATACTACAGTTTATTGTGGCATTAAACGTAAGTTGTAGTTAGCAGAGTTTCTGATATCTAAAACTACTTTATAATTTCCAGCAGTAGGTATTTTCATATCACCACCACCTAATTTAATTTTATATTGACCACCTGTTGTTACCGTCTCTAAATTTCCTGAAACTGTACCCATTTTAACTGACCAGTCATCTTTCAAACGAATTAAGAAGTTATCAGCAGCAAGTGTCAAATTAGCAGTATACATTTGGTAATATGGAGAACTTGGATTAGTATCAAATGTCAATGGAGTACCTGAACCCCATCCGTTTGGAGTAGCAGCACCAATAATTGTAACTTGTCTTTGATCCATTGTGTAGGTTCCAGCTGCCCAATTCACAGTAAAGAAATAAGTACCTCCAGAAGCAGGCTTAATATTATTTCCTCCTAAAACACCTGAAAAAGCACCAGAACCACTAGCTTCTCCTCTATCTCCTGACCAAGCAGCAACTGGAGAGAATTTAAATTCTGGAGTTGAGTTAGCAAACCAAACAAATCCTTCATATCTTCCGTCATTACCAGCAGAAAATAATTTGGCAACATTTACATTATCAGGAGACCAATCAGATCCATAACCACTTGCTCCTTGATAATTTCCAGGTACATAAATTCTAGCAAACTCATCATACGTATCAAAAGCTGTAGCTGTAATAGTAATTTCATTTGAAACTACAGTGTAAGCAGCAACTGTTGTTGATGATTGATTTAACGGACTACCTACCACACGAACTTTATAGGCTTGAGAAGCACCAATTGGACCACCCGCTCCTAATAAGGCTGCATTTAATTGTCTGTTTGTTATTGCTTTTTCTAAATTAATAGAAGTATCTACACCGTAATCTCCTAATGGAAAAGTACCAGGCGAATTAAAATTTCCTGTACTTTTAATTACTTGTAGCGTGTAGCGTGCTGCAGCTGAATATCCAAAAGTAGATGAAGTCCATTTTACAGTAAATGCTGTGGCAGATGCCGTAGATACTGATAAAGCATAGGTGCCTCCAGTTGGAGCAGAAAGTACAATAGCATCTCCTGTTGCCACAACTGGATCTAGTAGATCATCTGAACAAGAAACTAAACTTGATAGTATTCCTGCTACTAAAATTAAACTTAAATATATTTTTTTCATAATTATTAATTTATTTTCCAATGGTCAAAATTGTATTGACCATTGGATTTTTTAAACATTAATATCCTGTATTTTGAGTCAAGTTAGAATTGGTATTCAATTCAGTTTGAGGAATTGGGTATACATTGAATTTAGCATCAATACTAGCTCCATTCAAAGCATTACCTTTCCACTGCCATAATTTAGCGCTTCCAGTAAATTTGTTAGCACGAATTAAATCTTGTCTTCTGTGACCTTCCCAATACAACTCTCTAGCTCTTTCATCTAAGATAAAATCTGGAGTAATATCAGAATCGTTTGCTACAGCAGAAGCTCCAGCACGAGTTCTTAAAGCATTCACATATCCTCTAGCTACTGATTTTGATGCAGAAGCCACATTATTAGCTGCTAATTCCGCATACATTAAATAAGCATCTGCTAATCTAAACAATGGGAAATCTGTATCAGTATGAGTTAAATTACTTCCATTAGCTCCTGCAGATGTTTTGTTAGAGAACTTTTTGATTTTTAATCCTCCGTTTCCAAAGAAATCAGAAACTGAACTAATTGTCAAAGTAGAAATAGATCCAGCATCAAACATTGCTCTTTTATCTGTTGCACCTGTTTTATCAGAGAATACGTTAGCAAACTCTTTTCTAGCTGCTAATCCGTACCAACCACCATCAACACCAACTTCAGTATTCCAACCTCCAGTTGCTGCATGTATAATGAAAGTAGTTCCTCCCCATGTTTTAGTGTTTACACCGTTAAAACGAATTGGGAAAATGATTTCAGATTGTACAGCAGTTCTATCATTATCAGCCATGAACAAGTTGCTGTAAGGAACATTTGCGATTGCATAAGAAGAACCAATTACTGCATTTACAGCAGCAAGTGCTTCCGCATCTTTACTAGTACCGGTGTATACTTTAGCATTCAAATACAATTTAGCCAATAACATTTTAGCAGCTATTTTGTCAACTCTTCCGTATTCGTTAGTTCTAGCATCTTTTAAATCAGCATCAATAGCATTCAATTCTTTAACTAAAAAGTCAAAAACAAACGCTCTATCTTTCTCAACTGGTTTAGTTCCTACTAAATCTTCGTCAGTAGCGAAGGCTACTTTTCCGAACAAATCAATACCATGATAGTATGACAAAGCTCTTAAGAAACGTACTTCAGCTCTAAAAGTTTTTACCTCAGCTTTAACTGCATCACTAACTCCTCTAGAAGTTAATTTTTCGTCAGTTGTAGCACGTAAAAATTCGTTAGATAATCCTACTTGGTAAAAAACTCTTGCATAAAATGCTTTCACAAAACGGTTGTCTGCATTCCAAGTATGATTGTTTAATTCAGGTAAAGTTGGATCCCCCCATGAAACCATAGCTTCATCAGTAGGCAACTCTTGTAACTGCCAGTATCCTCTTAAATATTGACCAAAACCTTCGTCAATACCTTGAATATCTGCACTTCCATCAGGTCCACTTTGACCTGTAACAGCTAAACCTGCATAGATTTTAGCTAAAAACTGTTTGTAAGAACTTGGGTCTTTGTAGAATGCTTCTGATGTAAAATCATCATCATCTTTTGGAGACACATTCATATCATCGGTACATGACACGAAAAATGCAATTAATCCAAGAAATACAAATAATTTAAAATTAATTGATTTTATCTTTTTCATAATAGTATATATTAAAAATTATAGTTTAATCCGAATAAGAACATTCTTGCACGTGGATAAATTGTACTATCTATACCTCCAAAAACTTCCGGATCCATTCCTTTGTATTTAGAAATTGTCATTACGTTTTGAACTCCAGAGTATAAACGTAAAGACGAAGATTGAACATTAAATGGCGCTTCGATTAAGTATCCAATTGTTACGTTGTCTAATTTTAACCAAGAAGCATCTTTAACATAGTAATCTGATTCAGCTCTTTTTTGTGTGAACAAAGTATTGTCAAAATCAACAGTTGTATTGTTGATTGCATTTATATTATTGTCAGAAATACTTTGAGACAAGAAACTTCTACTAGCATTTACATTATCATAAATATAATTTCCTAAACTTGTTCTCCAAGCCATTGAGAAGTCCCATTTTTTGTAGTTGTAGTTTGTCATGAATCCCATTGTGATATCAGCATTTGGTTTTTTAAATGCATGTTTGTCCAATGATGTAATTTGACCGTCACCGTTTCTATCTACAAAAACACCTTCTACCGGTTTTCCTGCTGCATCATAAACTTGCTCATACAACCAGAAAGTATTTGGCGCTAAACGCTCTTGGTGAATTTGTGAATACACATCCAAACCAACTGAACCTTGGAAAAATTCAAGTCCACCTAGATTTTTAATTTTAATATCATTGTAAGCAATGTTGTAATTGAAATTCAAAGATGAATTTGCAGTTTGAATTGCTTTATAATTAATATTTAACTCTGCTCCTTTAGAAGTTAATGAACCAATATTTTGGAAACCAGCTGTTCTAAAGTTTTGTAATGACCCTTCAGGTACGTATGCAATCAAATCGTTTGAAGTTTTGCTGTACACATCTAACGAACCCGTTACTTTATCATTAAACAATCCGAAATCAACACCTGCATTAACAGTTGTAGTTTCTTCCCATTTCAAGTTAGCATTGTATCCTTCAGGACGTCCTAACTGATAAAATTGATTACCAAATTGGTAAGTTGCACCAGAAGTACCTGCACTTAAATTATAGCGTTGGAAATAATCATAAGCAGCTCCTCCAATATCTTGTTGACCTGTAACACCCCACCCTAAACGCAATTTCAATTCAGAAACAGTTTTTGAATTTTTCAAAAATTCTTCGCTAGATACTTTCCAGGCAAAAGCTGCTCCAGGGAAGTTACCCCAACGGTTTATCTCCGAAAATCTTGAAGAACCATCGCGTCTAAAATTCACTGTAAGTAAATATTTATCACTTAAGTCAAGGTTTAATCTAGAATAATATGCTTGCAAGTTTACTCCAGGACTTGTTACAACATCCGGTTTTTGTTCTGCCAATGGCAATAAAGTATTGGTTGAATAATAACTCTCTGATTCAAAATTTTGGTAAGAATAACCCGCAGTTAAATCTACTTTTACTTTACCAAATTTCTTGTTGTAATTCAAATAACCATCCAATAATGTATTGGTTGAATTACCCCATGTGTTTTGATTGTAACCTAATTTTGCAGCATTATAAAGTCCAGCTCTAGAATTAGCACTTGTAACATTTGTACCAGTTCCTTCACTTCTATCATAACCTAAATTGGCTACTGCTTTAATATCTTCAAAGAAATGTAATTTATATTCAGTTTGAATATTTCCGTAAACACGAGTGCTTTTTCCTTGATTGTCTTTTTGTTGCAATAAAGCTACAGGATTTGCAGCTCCATAAACAGTGTAGTTATTAGGAGAATTTAAAGTAAAACTTTCTTTATAACCACCAAAAGGAGAATTAGCATCGTAGTTTACATAAGTTGGATTGAATGAAATTGCCGAACCAATAGCACCTTCGTCAGCATATCTGTTTTTTTCAGTAGCATAGTTAGCATTCACTTCAAATTTCAAGTGATTGTCTAAAAAAGAAGGCGTCATAGACAACGCGATTGTGTTTCTTTTAAATGAAGAAGTTTCTAAAACTCCATCAATATTTGTTTTCCCAACAGATAATCTGGTTGGAATTACATCTAAAAAGTTACCTCTTACAGAAACGTCATTTGAAAATGTAATACCATTACGGTAAATTTCATCTTGCCAATCAGTATTTCCAGTGCCTAATAGCGCCACTCTAGAAGGAACATAAGTTGTAATGATATTTCTAAACTCATCCGCTGAATATACGTCTACTTTTTTAGCAACAGTATTCAATGTAGTTAATGAATTGTATGAAACTTTAATTCCCTCTTGTTTCGTTCCTTTTTTGGTTTTGATTAATACTACACCATTTGATCCACGAGAACCATAAATAGCTGTAGCCGAAGCATCTTTCAAGATAGAAAATGACTCAATGTCATTTGGGTTGATTGATGACAATCCATTATTTACTGGCAAACCATCAATAACTACCAAAGGATCATTAGAAGCTCCTAACGAAGCTCCACCTCTAATTCGAATTGCAGCACCATCTCCTGGACGACCTCCTTGAGTAACTACTACCCCTGCAACTCTACCATTCAGTAAGTTTTCAGTATTAGTAATAGCTCCTTTGTTAAAATCTTTTGCCGTAATCACAGCAACTGACCCTGTCGCATCTTTCTTTTTAACAGACCCGTACCCTACTTGAACTACTACTTCTTGAAGTTGATTTTCAGCTTCTTGAAGTTTAACCGTTAGGTTAGTTTGGTTAGAATAGGTAATGGTTTGTCCTTTGTATCCTACAAAAGAGAATACCACAGCATCACCTTGTTTAATTTTTGACAATTTAAATTTACCGTCAAAATCAGTAGTAACACTTTGTTGCGCTCCCTTTACTACCACATTTACTCCTGGAATTGGTTGATTTGATTTTGAATCAACAACAACACCACTAAATGAACTCTGAGCCAACAAACTTGCTGGTAAGAGTAGTAATAAAACTAACAACTTTTTGTAAATTGTTTTCATACTTGTTTGTTTAAATTAATTGAATTTTGGTTTACTTAATAAACATTTACTTTACTTCGAATAACAAACATAATAAAACGATAACGTTTTCGGAGCATACGAAATCGTTTTTTTTTACGAAAACGTGATAGTGTTGAAAAGTTTGTCGCTTTAGGGAAATTTATAAGGTATTTTTGCAATTGATATAATTTAACAATATATTTATTTCCTAATTACTATTTCTTCAACCCAATTATGAAAAGAAAAGTCACGCTAAAACAAATTGCAAAGGAACTTGACGTTTCTATTTCTACAGTATCTAAGTCCCTGAGAAACAGTCATGAAATTGGGGAAGAAACCCGATTAAAAGTTCAGGCTTTCGCTAAATTGTACCATTACAAACCCAATAATATTGCCCTTAGCTTAAAGAATAGAAAAACGAAAACCATTGGTATTATTATACCTGAAATCGTGCACTATTTCTTTTCAACTGTAATTAATGGGATTGAACATGTAGCCAATGAAAACGGCTATAGCGTTGTAATCTGTTTGTCTGACGATTCCTTCGATAAGGAAGTATTGAACATGGAAATGCTAGCAAATGGTAGCATCGATGGCTTCATCATGTCTTTATCCAAAGAAACGCAGTTTAAAGGCGATTTTCACCATATTACCGAAGTCATTAACCAAGGAATGCCTGTAGTAATGTTTGATCGAGTAACCAATGATATTCTTTGTGATAAAGTTATTATTGACGACCAGGCAGCTGCTTATGAAGCCGTACAAAGTTTAATCGATAAAGGAAAGAAAAAAATCGCACTAGTAACCACTGTAGACTACGTTAGCGTTGGGAAACTCCGAACAGATGGTTATACCAAAGCATTACTAGATAACGATATTGCATTCGATAAAAATTTAATCATCAAAATTGAAGATGTTGACACATGCGAAATCACCATTAGCAAACTACTTGAAGACAAAGCCATTGATGCTGTTTTTGCTGTAAACGAATTATTTGCCGTAACGATTATCAAAATGGCCAATAAGATGGGGCTGCATGTGCCTAATGATTTATCTGTAATTGCTTTTACAGACGGAATTATATCAAAATATTCTACTCCAACAATAACCACCGTAAGTCAGAACGGAAAAAAAATGGGCGCAAAAGCAGCAAAAATGCTCATCAAACGATTAGAATCTGATGATTACAATGAAGGAGAGGAAAATTATGTCACCGAAGTAATCTCAACACATTTGATAGAACGAGAATCTACAAATTAGTGAGAATTTGTTAATTCACTCAGCACTACAACCTTGTAGTACACTATTTTGAGTTAAAATAATATTTTTGAAATAAAAGTAATACGAATTTATTTATATTTGAACCATCAAAGCTTTTACTTATACTTCGAAAATTTTAGTTAAGTTTTGATAAGCATAGCGCTTATCGTATTCATTTAAACATTACGATAATGGAAAAGCGTAAATTAAGTACCGCTGAAATCTGGACAATGAGTTTTGGATTTTTAGGGATACAAATGGGATTTGCATTGCAAAATGCTAATGCTAGCCGAATTCTTCAAATTTTTGGTGCCGATGTGCACGAACTATCTTGGTTTTGGATAATTGCTCCTTTAATGGGATTAATTGTACAACCTATAATTGGGTATTACAGTGACAAAACGTGGGGCCGATTTGGACGAAGAAAACCATTTTTCTTTGCAGGTGCGATTCTAGCTTCTATTGGTTTAATCTTGATGCCGCAAGCCGAAATTTTCATTGCAGTGCTTCCCGCTTTATGGGTGGGCGCCGGAATGTTAATGATTATGGACGCTTCATTCAATATTGCAATGGAACCTTTCAGAGCTTTAGTAGGTGATAATTTAAGAACAGATCAAAGAACTGCGGGATTCAGTGTTCAGACTGCCTTAATTGGTTTTGGAGCGGTTATTGGATCATGGCTACCTTATGTTTTAACCAATTGGTTTGGAATTTCAAACAAAAATGAAGAGGGCGGAGTGCCTTACAATTTAATCTTATCTTTTATCATTGGTGCAATTGTCCTAGTAGGATCCGTATTGATTTCTATTTTCAGTACTAAAGAATATTCACCGGAAGAGTTAGCCCAATTTTCAGATGAAAAACCAACATCAGAAAAAGAATCTAGCCTTTTTGATGTCATAGACGATTTTAGACAAATGCCGTCTACTATGAGACAATTGGCTTTTGTTCAGTTTTTCTCTTGGTTTGGTCTATTTGGCATGTGGGTTTTTACCACGCCCGCAATTGCTCATCATATTTACGGATTACCTATCAGTGATAATTCAAGTGATGCGTATCAAAATGCAGGAGACTGGGTTGGCGTTTTATTTGGAGTGTACAACTTAGTATCTGCAATTTATGCATTTGCTTTACCTTATATAGCGAAACAAATTGGCCGAAAATCAACGCATGCTATCTCATTAACAATTGGAGGTCTTGGATTAATTTCCATTTATTTTATGCCCAATGAAAATTGGCTTATTCTATCTATGGTAGCCGTAGGGATTGCTTGGGCAAGTATTTTATCGATGCCTTTTGCTATTCTTGCAGGTTCTATTTCTCCTTTCAAAATGGGAGTATACATGGGAATTTTTAACTTTTTTGTGGTATTACCACAAATTGTGAATGCCTTAATTGGTGGTCCACTTGTAAAATATGTTTATCAAGACAATGCCATCTATGCTATTGTAACCAGTGGAGTTAGTTTTATTATTGCCGCACTTTTAGTTACAAGAGTTAAGGATGTCGATGATGTAGTAAAAAATTAAATAATGACAAAAAAAGCATTTATATTCGACCTTGACGGCGTAATTGTTGATACAGCCAAATACCATTATTTGGCTTGGAAAAAAATTGCATCCGAATTAGGTATCGATTTCACACACGAACACAACGAATTATTAAAGGGAGTGAGCCGCGTACGCTCACTTGATATTATTTTAGGACTTGGAAACGTTGAAGCGTCTCAAGAACAAAAAGACCAATGGTTGGTTCAAAAAAACGAAGAGTATTTGACCTATTTAGTAGATATGGATCAAAGCGAAATACTTCCTGGTGTAATGAAAGTATTGGCATTTTTAAAAGCCAACAACCAACCCATCGCTTTAGGATCAGCAAGTAAAAATGCTAGACCAATTTTAGAAAAAACAGGAATTCTATCTTATTTTGATGTAATTGTTGACGGGAATGATGTAAGCAACGCCAAACCAGACCCTGAAGTTTTTCTTCAAGCAGCACAAAAATTAGGCATGACGAATGAAAACTCGATTGTGTTTGAGGACTCAGTTGCTGGAATTCAAGCAGCTAATATCGCAGCTATGACTAGTATTGGAATTGGAGAAGCAACCATTTTAAACGAAGCTAAATACAATTTTAAAGACTTCACCTATATCGATGAAGCCTTTTTAAATTCACTTATAAATAATTAAAAATTTGGAAACAGGACAAAGTAGTCCATTTTCAAATTTTCAAATTTTCAAATTAAAAAAATGAACCAAGATTATATTAAACCAGACAACTGGTCGATTATTGAAGAAGGATTTGATGTAGAAAGAGTAAAATCATCCGAAAGTCTTTTTAGTATTGGAAACGGAGCCATGGGGCAACGTGCCAATTTTGAAGAAACCTATTCTGGCGAAACTTTCCAAGGAAGTTATATAGCCGGTATCTACTACCCTGACAAAACCAAAGTGGGTTGGTGGAAAAACGGCTATCCCGAATATTTTGCCAAAGTATTGAACGCACCCAATTGGATTGGAATTGATATAGAAATCAATGGTGAGAATTTAGATTTAAACGCATGTGCTTCAGTTCGTAATTTCAGTCGTGAATTGAACATGAAAGAAGGTTGGTACCAACGCTCTTTTGAGGCTACTTTACAAAATGGAACCGAAATTGCAGTCAACGTAAAACGTTTCTTATCTATTGATTTGGACGAAGTAGGAATCATCAATTACGAAATTTCTCCTTTGAACAAAGATGCTAAAATTGTTTACAAACCGTATATCGATGCTGGAGTTACCAATGAAGACGCGAACTGGGAAGAAAAATTTTGGGAACCATTAGAAGTCAAAAAAGGAAGCAATGAAGCTTTTGTAACAGCTCAAACGTTCAAAACCCACTTCAAGGCAACTACTTTCATGCACAATAGCATTTGGGCTAATGGAAAAAATCAAAACATTTCGCCAGTTGCCATTGATGCTACTAACGAAAAAATACAACACAGTTACGAAACCGTAATTGGTCAAGGCCAAATTTCGGCAATTCAAAAAATTGGTGGATACACCGTTTCAATGAATCATGCCAATACGCAAGTAGCCGCTGAAAATGTGATTAAATCGGCTTTAGCCAAAGGATATGATGTTCTTTTAGAAGAGCAAAAAACTGCTTGGGCGAAAATATGGGAAATGTCAGATATCACTATCGAAGGTGATGTGAAAGCACAACAAGGTATTCGTTTTAACATTTTCCAATTGAACCAAACCTATTTGGGAAAAGATTCTCGTTTGAATATTGGTCCAAAAGGATTTACCGGAGAAAAATATGGAGGTTCTACTTATTGGGACACCGAAGCCTACTGTATTCCATTTTACATGGCCACCAAAGACCAAGAAGTAGCTCGTAATTTATTGACCTACCGCTACAATCAATTGGACAAAGCGATTGAAAACGCAACCAAATTAGGGTTTACTAATGGTGCGGCTTTGTACCCAATGGTAACCATGAACGGAGAAGAATGCCACAACGAATGGGAAATTACCTTTGAAGAAATCCACAGAAATGGCGCTATTGCTTTTGCTATTTTTAACTATTACCGTTTTACAGGTGATTACAGTTATATTCCTGAAAAAGGATTGGAAGTATTAATTGGTATTGCTCGTTTTTGGCACCAAAGAGCAACTTTCTCTACTAACCAAAATCAATATGTAATTCTAGGAGTTACTGGGCCTAACGAATACGAAAACAACGTTAACAATAACTTCTACACTAATTACATAGCTAAATGGTGTATCGATTATGCAGCTGAACAAATTCAGAAAGTATCCTTAGAATATCCATCGGATCACAAACGCATTATTGAAAAAGTAAATTTATCGAATGTTGAGTTACAAGAATGGAAAAAAGTGGCTGATAATATGTACTTCCCAAAATCAGAAGAATTGGGAGTGTATTTACAACAAGACGGATTCTTGGATAAAGAATTAGTTCGCGTAGCCGATTTAGATAGAAGCCAACGCCCAATCAATCAAAAATGGTCTTGGGACAGAATTTTACGTTCGCCTTACATCAAACAAGCCGATGTATTGCAATGTTTCTACTTCTTTGAAGATCATTTCTCTAAAGAACAATTAAAAAACAACTTTGAGTTTTACGAGTCATTTACCGTTCACGAAAGTTCACTTTCACCTTGTGTTCACTCTATTCAAGCAGCAGTTTTGGATAAAATGGACATGGCGTATACTTTCTATTTAAGAACGTCTCGTTTGGACTTAGACGATTATAATAAAGAAGTGGAAGAAGGATGTCACATCACGTCTATGGCGGGTACTTGGATGAGCATTGTAGAAGGATTTGGAGGGATGCGTGTTAAAGATAATACCTTACATTTTGCTCCAAAAATACCTAAAGAATGGGAAGGATATTCCTTTAAAATTAATTTCAGAAACCAAATTGTAAAAGTTACCGTGAACCAAAAAGCAACTCAAATTGCTTTGGAAGGAAACACACCAATTACTGTTATGGTGAATGGCAAAGAGGTTGCTGTTGCCGCTAATGGTTTAGTGAACATATAACCAAACAAGACTGGATTAAAATCCAGCTTTTGAATATAAGTCGAACCTACGGGTCTAGGAAATATGCCGAAGTTCCGTAGGAACGACTCATTGTTTAACAACGGATTTTAATCCGTTGGTTGCCTGGGTAAAAATAAAATCATTATGAAAAAAATATTCTTTTTACTACTAACATCCATTGCTTTTGGGCAGGTACCAAAAGTGAGTACAGGCACTATACAACGTCTTGAAAACTTCAAGTCGAACTACGTGGATTCCAGAAACGTGGATGTTTGGTTACCAAATGGGTATTCCAATACTCAAAAATATGCGGTCTTATACATGCACGATGGGAATATGTTGTTCGACGCCGAAACGACTTGGAATAAGCAATCCTGGGAAGTAGATGAAGTAGCTGGTAAATTGATACAAGAAGGAAAAACCAAACCATTTATTGTAGTCGGAATATGGAATAACGGTCAAAAACGCCATCCTGAATATTTTCCGCAAAAACCTTACGAAAGTTTAAGTCCAATACAAAAAGACACTATTACAGCTCAGTTACAAAAAGCCGGGAGAACCAAAGAAGTCTTTCAACCCATTTCCGATTTGTATTTGAAATTTTTGGTAACTGAATTAAAACCGTACATCGACGAACACTTTTCAACTTTGAAAGATAAAAGTAATACCGTAATTGCGGGTTCCAGTATGGGCGGACTGATTTCAATGTATGCCATTTGTGAATATCCAGAAATATTTGGTGGAGCGGCCTGTATTTCTACCCATTGGCCGGGAACATTTAGTTCTCAGAACAATCCGATTCCTGATGCTTTCATCAATTATATGGATTCCCATTTGCCTAACCCAAAAACACATACAATCTATTTTGATTACGGTAACAAAACATTAGATGCTTTGTACCCCGATTTACAGAAAAAAGTTGATGTTGTAATGACTCAAAAAGGTTTTACAACTACCAATTGGACTACTCAATTTTTTGAAGGAAAAGACCATTCCGAAAAATCGTGGGCGGAACGACTGCATATTCCATTACAATTTTTACTAAAAAAATAAATTATGAAGAAGTTACTCTTTTTATTATTGACAACAACATTTGCTTTCGCGCAAATCGATCGTGTTGAACCACCTTTTTGGTATGCCGACATGAATCTTTCTGAAGTGCAAATTATGTTCTACGGAAAAAATATTGCTCAAAATGAAGTAAACGTTTCCAATGGAGTAGTCATAAAGACTGTTCAAAAAACAGAAAATCCCAACTATCTTTTTGTAACTATTGATACCAAGAACTTAGTACCACAAGACTTGCTTTTTTCGTTTTCCAAAAATAAAAAAGTAGTTTTTACAAAGTCATACAGCTTGAAATCAAGAAGAAAAGATTCTCGCTTTCGCAAAGGATTTGACAGTTCGGATATGATTTATTTGCTAATGCCCGATCGTTTTGCTAATGGCAATCCGAACAATGACAGTACCAAAGAAACAATTGAAAAAGCCAATCGTGCAAATAAAGACGGTCGTCACGGTGGTGATATTGAAGGAATCATCAACAACTTGGATTATATCAAGTCTCTTGGCGCAACTGCTATATGGCCAACTCCCCTTTGCGAAGACAATGACGAAAGAGGATCGTATCACACTTACGGACAATCCGATGTGTACAAAATTGATTCCCGTTTTGGAACCAATGAAGATTATGTACGCTTAAGTGCCGAATTGCACCAACGCGGCATGAAAAACATCATGGATTATGTAACCAATCATTGGGGATACAAACATTGGATGATGAATGATTTACCAACTTACGATTGGATTCATCAATTTCCTGGTTTTAAGCAAACCAATTACCGAATGACATCTCAATTTGATCCAAACGCTGCTCAAACAGATGCTCAAATGTGTATGGATGGTTGGTTCGTAAAATCAATGCCTGATCTAAATCAGGCCAATCCATTAGTGCTCAATTATTTAATTCAAAATGCCATTTGGTGGATTGAATATGCTGACCTTGATGGATTCCGCGTAGATACGTATTCCTATTGTGATAAAAAAGGAATCGCCACTTGGACCAAAGCCATTACTGACGAATACCCACATTTTAATATTGTAGGTGAAGTTTGGATGCACGATCAAGCACAGATGGCATATTGGCAAAAAGATAGTAAAATTGGTGCGATTCAAAGCTACAATTCCAACCTGCCTTCTGTAATGGATTTTACCCTTCACGACGCTATTGGCGGTGGAGTTTTTAACGAAAATAAAGCTAGTTGGGACAAAGGAATTATCAAAGTATATGAAAATTTCACGAACGATTTTCTCTATCCAAACACGAACAATCTGTTGGTTTTTGCCGAAAATCACGACACCAATCGTTTCAACCAAATCTACCAAGGCGATATCAAAAAATACCAAATGGCAATGAGTCTAGTAGCAACAATTCGTGGGATTCCGCAATTGTATTATGGTTCTGAAATTGGAATGAAAGGAGATAAAAATGTGGGCGATGGCGACATTCGTCATGATTTTCCTGGTGGATGGAAAGGCGATGCCAACAATGCTTTTACAGCAGATGGACGTACTAAAGAACAACAACAGTTTTTTGATTTCACGGCCAAATTGTTCAACTGGAGAAAAGGTAAATCAGTAATTCATACAGGAAAAACAACGCATTATGTACCAGAAAACAACGTCTATACTTACTTTAGACACAATGATTCTGAAAGCGTTATGGTGATCATCAATAATTCGGATGAAAAACAAGAAGTAGCTGTTTCCCGCTTTAAAGAAAATACGCAACAGTATTCAACTGGAAAAGACGTACTTTCTGGACAAACCATCAACATTAAAAATAACATTAGTATCGAAGCTAAATCCGCTTTAATACTTGAATTACAACATTAAATAAACCATTAAGAAATTAAGATCCATTAAGCAAAAACCTTAATTTCCTTAATCCCTCAATGGTTAAAACTAAATCAAATAATTATGAAAAAAAATGTTTTATTATTAGCTCTTTTGGCTGTATTCATTTCGCCAAACGAAACACAAGCTCAAAATCAACCGCAATCGAGTACAACTCCTTTTGTATGGGAAGGTGCCAATTTGTATTTCTTATTGACAGACCGTTTTAATAACGGTGATACAAGCAATGACATCAACTACAATCGTACTAAAGAAACCGGAAAATTGCGTGGTTTTATGGGTGGTGACGTGAAAGGGATTACTCAAAAAATTGAAGAAGGCTATTTTGACCGATTAGGAATTAATGCCATTTGGATGACACCTTTGGTAGAACAAATCCACGATGGAACAGATGAAGGAACTGGATATAGTTATGGCTTTCATGGCTATTGGACAAAAGATTGGACAGCGTTCGACCCGAACTTTGGAACGGCTGAAGAGGTAAAAAATATGGTCGAAAAAGCACACCAACATGGGATCCGAATTGTATTTGATGGTGTAATTAATCACACCGGACCTGTAACGCCACAAGATGCCGTTTGGCCTGAAAATTGGGTGCGAACTAGTCCTGCTTGCGATTATAAAAACTACAAAAACACAACTGCATGTACCTTGGTTGCCAATCTTCCAGATATTTATACTGAAAGTGAGCAGAATGTTGAATTGCCTGCTGCTTTAGTTGAAAAATGGAAAAAAGAAGGACGTTACGAACAGGAAGTGAAAGAATTAGATGCTTTTTTTGCTAGAACAGGTTACCCTAGAGCCCCAAAATATTATATCATTAAATGGTTAACGGATTATATTACCGAATACGGAATTGATGGCTACCGCGCTGATACAACGAAACATCTTGAAGAAGGCGTTTGGGCAGAATTTAAAAAACAATGCGAATATACCTTCGCAGATTGGAAGAAAAACAATCCTTCAAAAGTATTAGACAACAATGCTTTTTACACTACAGGAGAAGTTTCAGGTTATAATCTAGGGGGAGGATTATACTATGATTTTGGAGACAAAAAAGTAAATTATTTTGCCAATGGTTTCAATAGCTTAATCAATTTTGAATTCAAAAATGAAGCAAAAAAAGACTATGAAAGTTTATTTTCCTCGTATTCAAAAAAATTGCATAATGACTTAAAAGGTTTTGGCGTATTGAATTATGTTTCGTCACACGATGACTCTACTCCTTTTGATGGAAAAAGAGAGAAAACATTCGAAAGTGCAACTAAGTTATTGTTAGCTCCTGGAACTGCGCAAGTATATTACGGAGATGAATCGGCTAGAAATCTTGTTATCGAAGGTACTCAAGGTGATGCTACCTTGCGTTCCTTTATGAATTGGGACGACATTAAAAATGATCCTGCTACGCAAAAAACACTAGCCCACTGGCAAAAATTGGGTCAGTTTAGAATAAAACATCCCGCAGTTGGTGCAGGAATTCACCAACAAATCTCCGCTGCTCCTTATGTGTTTAGTAGAACATACAACGGTGAAACCTTTAGCGAACAAATTGTGGTGGGATTGGATTTAGCCAAAGGCAAAAAAACAATTGCAACTGGAACTATCTTCCAAAACGGAGTAACAGTAAAAGATGCTTATTCTGGAAAAGAAGCCGTTGTTGCCAATGGAAAAGTAACTATTGATTCGGAATTTGATTTGGTTCTTTTGGAATTGAAAAAATAAAATCCATTTAAATAAAAAGAAAAAGGCTGTCTAAAAAGTACAAAATTTGTCATTCCGTCCCGACGCTTCGGGATATTTCGGAATCTATAAATAGTAATTACGAATATTTATAGAAACTGAAACGAGTTCAGTTTGACAAGAAGAATACTTTTTAAACAGCCTCATTTTTTATGCTTAACTTTGCCTTTTCAAAACAAAAACATGAATCAAAACTTTGATATAATTATTGTAGGTGGAGGTGCTGCAGGTTTTTTTTCTGCCATCAACATCGTAGAACGCAATCCAAAACTCAAAGTTGCAATTTTAGAACGCGGAAAAGAAGTACTTTCTAAAGTTCGTGTTTCTGGCGGTGGACGCTGCAATGTGACTCATGCTTGTTTTGAACCCAACGAGTTGGTAAAATTTTACCCAAGAGGCGAAAAAGAATTGCGTGGGCCGTTTCATCAATTTTGTTCTGGAGATACGATAGAATGGTTTGAAAAACATGGGGTAGAACTCAAGATTGAAGAAGACGGTAGAATGTTCCCTGTTTCTAATTCTTCCCAAACTATTATTGATTGTTTTATCAATGCGAGTCAAAAATTAGGAATTACTATCTTAACCGGACAAAGTGTTCAATCTATTTTCAATACCGAAGGTTCGGTAGAAAATTGTTGGAAAATTGAAACTCAATCTGAAACTTACTTGGCCGAAAAACTCATTTTAGCAACAGGTAGCAATCCGAAAATATGGGATTTGTTGCATACTTTTGGGCACGCTATTATTACACCTGTTCCTTCCCTATTTACCTTTAATATCAAAGATTCCCGAATCAAAGAGTTACCTGGTATTGCTACTCAAGTTAGCGTCAAAGTTTTAGGTACTAAACTCGAATCAACAGGGCCTTTATTGATCACTCATTGGGGAATGAGTGGCCCAGCTATTTTGAAATTATCAGCTTGGGGGGCGCGAATCTTACACGATAAAAACTATCAATTTACCATCGAGGTGAACTGGCTGAATGATATTGACACGGCGGAAGCCGAAATTCTTTTGAAAGAACTCAAGCAAGAACATGCTAAGAAAACGGTCTCCAAAAAATCGCCTTTGGAACTGCAAAATAGATTATGGGAAAGTTTGGTTTTAGCTTCGGGGATTGGTATCGAAACAAAATGGGCTGATTTATCTAAAACCCATTTACAAAACCTCGCCAACCAACTCACAAAATGCATTTTTCAAGTCAATGGCAAAAGCACGTTTAAAGAAGAGTTTGTTACCGCTGGAGGGATTGATTTAAAAGAAATTAATTTCAAAACCATGGAAAGTAAATTGCAACCCAACCTCTATTTTGCTGGCGAAATTGTTAATATTGATGCTATAACAGGAGGTTTTAACTTCCAAAATGCATGGACTAGTGGCTTTATAGTTTCATGCGCCATAGCAGAATAATATTATTTTTTACTTATAATTTAAAATTAACGATTAATAAATCAAAATTATTTTGTTTTGGTTTAAAAGCTATGTATTTTTGAAAAAAAATGGAATGAAAAAATCCTTTTTACTATTCCTGTTTTTCTTTTCTTTAATTATGTCTGGGCAAAATGGGAAAATGAATCAACTCAATAAGAAAAATCAAAAAACAGGTTTCTGGAATATCACAAATAAGGATAAAAGCATCGAAATTAGTACTTTGTTTTTAGATGGGAAATACGCATCAGATACTAAATACTACAAAAACAAAAAGTTAGTAGCTTCCTACAATAATGACCTAAACGAATTAGTAATTATCGATGATTCGCTTTCAACTAAAGCAAAATTCATAGCAAATGAAGACGGCAGCAGGACTTTAGTTACTATTGACGGAACCGAAATTGAAGAAAGTATATCCAACTATTTTTATTCGTTTTCAGAGATCGATCCTGAATTTGAAAATGGGATTGCTGATTTTTACCTATTTGTAGCTAAAAATTTCAATGTTGGAGATTATAAAGGAAACTTAAAGATAAAATTTGATGTTGACCCAAATGGAAAAGTCACCAATATCTCTTTAATTGAAGGGGATGATCCAAAAATAGAAAAGGAAGCCATTAGAGTCTTTTCAAAATCACCTCCATGGAAACCCGGACATAAAGATGGACTATTTATAACCAAAACGATAATTTTTCCTTTATTAAGCAATTAATTACCCCCAAAACTTACCCATGACAACTAGTAGCTCCCGAATCCAACTTATCAATAATTTTAAACCGCTCCATATTTCACAAAAAAGACCTATAGATAATAGAATCAATAAGAGCGGCATTTCCTTGCTTATGAATAGTATTTCTTTATTACTATTTCTAGGATATGGTTTTACAAATATCATTTTAGATGTAATTGGAATAGATGATTTTTTAATTTGGGATAAGACGGGTTTAATTGTAATACTTTTTATAATAAACACTGTAAATTTTCAAAAAAAAGTTTATCAATATATACTGCTCAAACATCTCCGCTTTTTAAAACAAAATTCAGACCATTTTATTGAGTGGGAAATCAATGAGAATCTTCAGAAAATAATCAATCAATTAAATAACCCATTTACTTCAAAAGTAGCTGTGATTACAGCAATTACTATTCTAATTTTTACACCATTAAACTATGCCGTAAACACAAATCTAGAATTTGGAAACTATCTCAAAATTCCTTTTATAATATATACTATCTATTTTTTTAAGCTATTTTGGAATAATTACAATCAACTAATTGAAAATCTAATCCATGTAGAAATTAGTTAACGATTCAACCACCAAATACTAGCTGTTAGAACCGAAGCAAAACTCACCCAAGCCAAATACGGCAATAGCAAATAACCTGCAGTTTTATTAATTTTTGCAAATTTTGAGTAAGTTTCAAAAATTAGCAACCAAAGTAAAACAACCTCGATGGTAGCCAACATCAAATTGTGCAATCCAAAAAACAAATACGACCAAAGCGCATTCAAAACCAATTGAACAGCAAAGAATTGCAAGGCCTTTGTTACAACTTCTTTATTGGAGGTGATTTGATTCCAAACTAGGCCTGCAGCAATTCCCATCATAATATAAAGCGAAGTCCAAACGGGTGCAAAAATCCAATTGGGCGGATTAAAGCTTGGTTTTACTAAAGTAGGATACCAGGTCGTTATCGAGGCACGAGTAACCATCCCAGATACATACCCCACTACTAAACAAATAACAACAACTATTGCAATACGAGAAACTTTGTTCATTTCATTATTAATTTAAACCCAAATTTACTCAAAAATATTCTATTCAATTGCCAAAATAAACCCAAAACCAATTCAGCAAAAAAAGTATCTTTGCTAAAATTTTTATTCATGGTAACAGCAAACGATTTTATTCCAGCTCCATATACAGAATCAGTTGAACAAGGTGTTTTTCAATGGAGTGCGCCAAGCAACATTGCCTTGGTAAAGTATTGGGGCAAAAAAGAAAATCAGGTACCTGCCAATCCTTCGGTGAGTTTTACCTTGGATAATTGCAAAACAATTACGCATTTGGCTTTCGCCAAAAAACAAAATGCAACCGAATCGGGATTCTCATTTGATTTACTTTTTGAAGGAAAACCGAAAGAAGATTTCAAACCCAAAATTCAAAAATTCTTTGAACGAATTGAATCCTACTTGCCTTTCTTGAAAGACTATCATTTCACAATTGACACTCAAAATACATTCCCACACAGTTCAGGAATTGCTTCTTCTGCATCAGGAATGGCAGCTTTAGCTATGAATTTGATGAGTTTAGAAAAAGCATTGAATCCTGAAATGACCGAAGACTATTTTTACGAAAAAGCCTCTTTCTTAGCTCGTTTAGGTTCTGGAAGTGCTTGTCGAAGTATAAAAGGTCAAGTTGTCGTTTGGGGAAACCAAGCGAATATTCCGGGAAGTTCTGATTTCTTTGGAGTGGAATTTCCGCACACTATTCACGATAATTTTAAGAACTACCAAGACACAATTTTACTAGTTGATAAAGGCGAAAAACAAGTGTCGAGTACTTTAGGTCACGATTTAATGCACAACCATCCTTTTGCCGAAAGGCGATTTGCGCAAGCGCATGAGAATTTAGACCAACTAATTTCGATTTTTGAATCAGGAAATATAGAGCAATTTATAGCAGTAGTGGAGAGCGAAGCCTTGACACTTCACGCTATGATGATGACTTCGATGCCGTATTTTATCTTAATGAAACCGAATACATTGGAGATTATCAATCGCATTTGGCAATTTAGAAATGAAACTGAAATTCCTGTTTGCTTTACGCTAGATGCCGGCGCTAATGTTCATGTTCTTTATCCAAATCAAGTAAAAGAAAAAGTCTTGCAATTTATTCAGGACGAATTAGTTGGCTATTGTCAAAATGGTCAGTATATTTGTGATGAAATCGGAATTGGTAGTCAATTAATGGTATAAAAAATGGACATTCAATTAGAAAAAATAGAATTGATGAAAAAGTTGTTAGAAACTAACGACGAATCGGTAATTGAATCTATAAAAACCATATTTTCGGCAAAGAAAAAAGATCGGTGGGATGATTTGACCGAAGATCAAAAAGAAATACTTGAAGAATCATTGAAGCAGGCAGATAATGGAGAAGTGCACGATTTCAAATCCTTTATTGCGCCTTATCTAAAATGAGAAAACTAGTAATAACAACTTTAGCTCAAAAAAATTTGAAAGCTGTTTTTGAGTTCATAGAGTTAGAGTTTGGTTTAAATTCAAGAGTAAAGTTTGCTAATAAAGTGAATAAAAATCTAAATTTGATAGTGAAAAATCCTGAGCTTTTTCCAAAGTCAGCCTTAAATAACCGAATTCACAAATGTGTAATTACAAAACAATCAACTTTGTATTACACTTATACAACAAAAGAAATTAAAATATTATCCGTTTTTGACACACGTCAAAATCCATTAAAAATTAATACGTTTAATTAAATATGAAAGGTCCTCTTTTTTATTCGAAAATATTACTGTTTGGAGAATACGGAATTATTCAAGATTCCAAAGGACTTTCTATTCCTTATAATTTTTATAACGGAGCCCTAAAAAGCGATGAAAATCCTTCTGAAGAAGCTATTTCATCTAACGGGCATTTGAAACGTTTTGTAAGTCATTTAAAAACTTTAGCTGTTGAACAACCTAATCTGGTTCAGTTTGATTTAGCTACTTTAGAATCTGATGTTAACAACGGCATGTACTTCGATTCCAGCATTCCACAAGGATATGGTGTGGGTAGTAGCGGTGCTTTAGTGGCAGCGATTTACGATAAATATGCTCAAAACAAAATCACCGTTTTAGAAAACCTAACGCGTGAGAAATTATTGGAACTCAAAACTATTTTTTCTCAAATGGAGAGTTTTTTCCACGGAAAAAGTTCTGGTTTAGATCCTTTGAATAGTTATTTAAGCATTCCGATTTTAATCAATTCAAAAGATAATATTGAAGCTACTGGCATCCCAACTCAAAGTTTGGATGGCAAAGGAGCCGTTTTCTTAATTGATTCTGGAATTGTTGGCGAAACTGCTCCAATGGTGAATATTTTCATGGAAAACTTGAAAGATCAAGGTTTCCGTAACATGTTAAAAACGCAATTTGTAAAATACACTGATTCGTGTGTAGAAAATTTCTTAGGTGGCGACATGAAATCATTGTTTGCTAATACTAAGAAATTATCAAAAGTGGTTTTGAGCCATTTCAAACCCATGATCCCGGAAGAATTCCATGCGATTTGGCAAAAAGGAATTGACACCAACGATTACTATTTGAAATTGTGTGGTTCTGGTGGAGGTGGTTATATCTTAGGTTTTACCGAAGATTTAGAACGCGCCAAAGCTTCTTTGAAAGACTACAAATTAGAAGTGGTTTACCAATTCTAGTTTTAGATAAAATTCCCAACAACTAAAACAAATAGATGTTAAGCAGAGCTAACAAATTGGTGGTTAAAAAAATAATCAGCTTGTTCTCTGTGGTAAGAGGCTACAATATTCCTATAATCATCTTGGCTCAATACCTTTCGGCTATTTTTATTTTAGCCCCAGAAAAAAGAGCTTTGGCTATTCTGTTGGATTTCAATTTATTTATTTTAGTATTTGCCTCTTCGTTGACTATTGCTTCGGGCTATATCATTAATAATTTTTACGACAGTCAAAAAGATTTAATTAATCGTCCCAACAAATCGATGTTGGATCGATTGGTGAGTCAAAAGACAAAATTGAATGTGTATTTCACACTCAATTTCATTGTGGCCTTAATGGCGTTGTTTGTTTCTTGGCGTGCTTTTTTATTCTTTTCGGTGTATATATTTTTGATTTGGTTCTATTCCCACAAAATCAAAAAACAACCTTTAATTGGGAATTTGATGTCGGCTTTATTGGCAGTACTACCCTTTTTTGCCATCCTTTTGTATTATTACAACCAAATCCCTTTTGAAGAAATAGAAAATTACAAGAATCAGTTGGCGGTCATTTTTGCACACGCAAGCTTCCTATTTTTATTGTTGCTCATTCGAGAGATGATCAAAGATTTAGAAAACCTAAAAGGAGATTTGGCTAACAATTACAAAACCATTCCAATTGTTTACGGAGAAAATACTGCTAAAAAAACCATTACTGTTTTGGCATTTTGCACTGTGATTCCTGTCTATATTTTAATTGAAATTTACGATGTAGGGTATATGGATATTTACTTTTACGGTTGCTTAATCGTCTTGATTTTGTTTTTATTATCCTTACAAAAAGCAACTACTAAAGAAGCATTTCTCCGATTGCACAACACACTTAAATTATTGATTGTAGCAGGCGTTTTTTGTATTATACTAATCAATCCTGAAGTGCTGTGGCACGGCAAGCGGTTGTTACTGTTGAGCTAAAGAAAGACATCTTAACCTTAAAACTAAAATCGTTTCTCAAAGATATAAATACTATCTTTGCCAATTGAAGGACAAGGCTGTCCGAATGCAGCAATAAATTACAATTATTATGAGTACTACCAGAGGAGGCGGAAGAACCAATAGTTC
>CAYWFQ010000020.1:0-26882 GCA_964457505.1 uncultured Flavobacterium sp. | reverse complement strand
TATTTAAAAAGAGTAAATTTGCCCACTTTTTAATCAAATATCATGAGCGTAGCGCACAAAGATCTCCACAGTAAATTAACACTTGGCGGTTTATTAGTTTCTTTAGGAATTATATATGGTGACATCGGAACTTCTCCTTTGTACGTAATGAAAGCCATCCTCGGCGACCATATAATTAATGCCGATATTGTTTTAGGTGGGATTTCTTGTGTTTTTTGGACACTTACTCTACAAACTACAATTAAATATGTTCTCATCACCTTGAGTGCTGACAACCATGGAGAAGGCGGGATTTTTGCCTTATATGCATTAGTCAAAAAAACAAAAATACGGTGGTTGATTGTTCCAGCCATTATCGGAGGAAGTGCTTTGCTAGCCGATGGAATTATTACCCCACCCATCTCAGTGTCTTCAGCTGTTGAAGGAGTTAGAACCTTTTACCCTGAGATTAATACCATCCCAATTGTAATAGGAATTTTATTTATTCTTTTCACCATACAACAATTTGGAACTAAGTTAGTTGGGAAGTTTTTTGCCCCAATGATGTTAATTTGGTTTACCATGTTAGCCGTTTTAGGAGGACTACAAATCGCGAAACACACCGAGGTACTTCATGCAATTAACCCCTACTATGCCTACAAATTGCTTTCTATTCATCCTGACGGATTTTTTGTTCTTGGTTTTGTATTTCTATGTACAACTGGAGCTGAGGCGTTGTATTCAGACATGGGACATTGTGGAAGAAAAAACATTAGAATTAGTTGGATTTTTGTAAAAATAGCATTGGTATTAAATTATTTTGGTCAAGGTGCTTACTTAATTCATCACGAAGGAGAAACATTAGCTAGTTTAGGTGGAAAAAATGGAAATCCATTTTATTTAATTATGGCTGATTGGTTTCAACCTATTGGTATTGTCGTAGCTACATTGGCTGCTGTCATTGCGTCTCAAGCTTTAATTAGTGGATCTTTCACTTTAATTAATGAGGCCATGCGTTTGAATTTTTGGCCAAAAGCCAAAATTAAATACCCAACTGAATTGAAAGGTCAATTGTACATTCCTTCAATCAACTGGTTGTTGTTCATTGGTTGTGTTGGAATTGTATTGCATTTTGAAGAATCAAGCAATATGGAACATGCTTATGGATTAGCTATCATTTTGTGTATGATTATGACCACACTTTTATTGAATTATTATTTAATAATGAAACGTGTAAAATGGTTTTTATATGTTCCACTTATTGCGATTTATTTGGCAATTGAATTTAGTTTCTTAGCTGCTAACATAACCAAATTTTCAGAAGGAGGTTATGTAACACTTTGTATTGCTATTCTATTAATATCAATTATGACAATTTGGTATGTGGCCAAAAAAATCAACAAAGCCTATACTAAAATTGTTAAAATTGAAGACTATAAAAAAGTCTTGGGCGAGTTAAGTGCTGACTTATCAATCCCTAAATATGCCACCCACTTAGTTTATATGACAAATGCTGGAAGGGTTGATGAGATTGAAGAAAAAGTAATGTATTCTATCCTTCAAAAAAGACCAAAAAGAGCTGATATTTACTGGTTTGTACACGTAAATATTCTAACTGAACCTTATAAAACCGAATACAAAGTAACTGAGATTTTAAAAGATGATATCTATCGAGTTGATTTCAACTTAGGATTTAGAGAGCCTACTAAAATCAACTTAATGTTCCGTGAGGTTTTGAAGGATATGGTTAAAAATGGCGAAGTGGATATTACTAGTCGTTACGAATCCTTGAACAAAAACAACATTTTAGGAGACTTTAAGTTTGTATTGTCTGAGAAATTCTTATCTAATGATAGTGATTTATTGTGGCATGAAAAATTAGTGATGAATTCGTATTTCTTCATTAAAAAACTAAGTTTATCTGAAGAAAGAGCCTTCGGTCTAGATAGTAGTTCTGTGAAAATTGAAAAATTCCCATTAGTACTACATGCGCCAGAAAACATAGGTTTAACAAGAGTTAAATAAAACTAGATTGTTGACGCATACTAAAGACACTGTTTCGCGACAGTGTCTTTTTATTTAGAAGATTAAAATTTAGCTTTCACACCAATAAATAGTACCTTTGCAATTCAATTATTTAAAATGAGATTACATAGAAATTTAGTTTATACTACCATTGATGCTTTAAATGCCATTTTCAACGAAGGAGAATATGCAGATAAAGTGGTAGCACGTTCCTTAAAAAAAGACAAACGTTGGGGAAGTTCTGACAGAAAATTTGTTGCCGAAACGATTTATGAAATTGTACGTTGGAAACGATTATACTCTGAAATTGCTGAAGTAAAAGAGCCTTTTGACAGAGATAATCTATGGAGAATGTTTTCGGTTTGGGCAGTTTTGAGAGGCTATCCAATTCCCGATTGGCGTCAATTAGAAGGTACTCCAGAACGAAAAATTAAAGGTCGTTTTGATGAGTTATCTAAAATAAGAACTTTCAAGGAATCTATTCCAGATTGGATGGATGAATTAGGTGTGAAGGAATTAGGTGAGAAAGTTTGGTCAAAAGAAATTACCGCTCAAAACCAACCTGCTAAAGTAATTCTTCGTGTTAATACATTAAAGACAACGAAAGAAAAGTTGAAAGCCATTTTAATGGATTTGAATATCGAAACCGAATTTTTGAAAGACCAACCGGATGCTTTAGTTTTAAAAGAAAGAGCCAATGTGTTTTTAACAGACGCTTTCAAACAAGGTTTCTTTGAAGTACAAGATGCCAACTCACAATTAGTAGCTGCTTTCCTAGATGTAAAACCTGGTATGCGTGTAGTTGATACCTGTGCAGGTGCGGGAGGAAAAACCTTGCACATTGCCTCTTTAATGGAAAACAAAGGGCAATTAATTGCTATGGATTTATACGAAAGTAAACTAAAGCAGTTAAAGCTAAGAGCTAAAAGAAATAGTGCTTTCAATATTGAATATCGAATTATTGACACCACTAAAGTCATTAAAAAATTACACGAAAAAGCTGATCGTGTTTTGATTGACGCACCATGTAGTGGTTTAGGAGTTCTAAAAAGAAACCCAGATGCTAAATGGAAATTACAACCTGAGTTTATCGATAATATTCGTAAAGTGCAAGCCGAAGTTCTAGAAAACTATTCTAAAATTGTAAAACCAGGCGGAAAATTAGTGTATGCTACTTGCTCTATTTTACCATCGGAAAACCAAGAACAAGTACAACGTTTCTTAACAACTGAAATTGGTAAGCAATTTCAATTTATTGAAGACCGAAAAATATTGGCTTCAGAATCAGGTTTTGATGGATTTTATATGGCGTTGTTAGAACGTAAAAATAAGTAGTTATTATTTTACCAAGAAAAAATAGATTTGAAACAAATAGAAACAGCTATTAAACAACTCATTACTATTTCAGAAAATGAAATGAAATTTTTATTGGGTAACTGCAAAACTAAAACTTTTAAAAAAAAGGAAATTTTAAGCAAACCTAACGAAATTGCTACAGAAATATTTTTTATTAATAAAGGAATTATTAGAGTTAAAATAATTGATAGTAATGGAATCGAACATTCCATACATTTTGCATTAGAAAATCAATTTATTGCTGATTATACGAGTTTTATTCAAGAATCAAAATCAATTTACACTCTCGAAGCACTTGAACAGACTGAAGTTGTTATAATGCCAAAATCTACAATTGATTGGGGTTACGACAATTTGAAAGAAGGACAAAAAATGGGAAGATTAATTGCTGAATATTATTTTATTTATCAGGATAATCGTATTAAAAATATTTTTTTTAGAACACCTAAAGAACGTTATGATACTATTACTGAGGTGTTCCCAAACATTCATAATCGTGTTCCTCAACACATGATAGCTTCCTATTTAGGAATTTCATCAATTCATTTAAGTAGATTAAAAAAAACGTAAACATTTGTTATCAATATTATACTAATTATATCTATAATTTTGTTCTAAAAAAATGATTATATTAGAATTTATTGAAAGCGTTAAAGAGAGAAATGAAACTTTATTCAATTTCGGATTAACTTGTTTATTTCTTTCCTTTTTATTTATTTTTCTTTCAAGAACAACTTCAATAGAAGTTCTTGGTGTAAACGCATACATTAAACCTTTAAAATTTTCTTTATCTACTTTTTTTTATTCATGGACGATGGCTTGGTTTTTGGGATATTTGCCAACTTTTAATTCAACAATTTTCAATTGGATAATAATTATTAGTTTAGGATTTGAAATATTTTACATTGCTATACAAGCTTCAAAAGGAGAAACTTCTCATTTTAATGTTTCAACACCAACCAAGTCTTTTTTATTTTCAATGATGGCATTAATGGCAACCATTGCAACTTTGGCAACAATTTACATTGCAGTTTTATTTTTTGGTAGTTCTGTTTCTGAATTGCCAAATTATTACTTGTGGAGCATCCGATTAGGATTGATAATTTTTGTTATCTTCTCATTTGAAGGTTTTGTAATGGGTTCAAAAATGTCTCATACTATTGGAAATAGCGATGGAAGTCCAGGAATTCCAATTTTAAATTGGAGTTTATCATATGGTGATTTGCGAGTTGCACATTTTATTGGAATGCATTCTTTACAAGTAATTCCATTGGCATCATTTTATTTATTAAAAAACACTAAACTTACCTTTGCACTTGCTATACTATATATCGGTTTAGCTCTTTTTTCATTAATTCAAGCTTTACAAGGAAAGTCATTTTTCGGTAAAATCTAAACAAATGTTATCGTTTTAAGATATAAACTCAAAGTAATTTTGTTTTGAAATTTAAACTTAATTGCTATGAAAAATGGATTGTTATTATTGTGTTTATTAATTGGATTGATTGCTTATTCTCAAAACGGAACTATTAAAGGAAAAATAACCGATAAATTATCTGAAAAACCACTTCAAGGTGTAATAATTGTATTAGTTAATTCAGAAAAAAATACTTCTGAAACTGACGAAAACGGAAATTTTACTTTACAAAATGTTCCAATCGGTAGGCAAGCAATCGAAATCAGTTTTGCTGGGTATGAAAACAGTTCGATTCCAAATATTGATGTAACTTCAGGGAAAGATGTTTTTTTAACTATTGCTTTGACCGAAAATTATAATACACTTAAGGAAATTGTTATCAAGTCAGATAATGGAAAAGTTAAAGCAATTAATAAAATGGCTGCAGTCTCTACTAGACAATTTAGCTTAGAAGAAGTAAATCGTTATGCAGGAGGTCGAAGTGATGTAGCTCGTCTTGTGTCCAATTTTGCAGGTGTATCAACTGGAAATGATAGTAGAAATGATATTGTTGTCCGTGGGAATTCTCCCGCAGGAATGTTATGGAGAATAGAAGGAATTCCAGTCCCAAGTCCAAATCATTTTTCAACTTTAGGGACAACTGGAAGTCCAGTTTCAGCTTTAAATCCTAACATGTTGGCTAATTCTGATTTTCTAACATCAGCTTTTCCTTCCGAATACGGAAATGCCTTAAGTGGAGTTTTTGATTTGAGTTTTAGAAAAGGAAACAAAGATAATTACGAATTTACTGCCGGCGTTGGCGCCTATCCTGGCGTAGAATTTGTTGCTGAAGGACCAATGGGAAAGAATCAAGGTTCATTTTTGGTTGCTGGTCGTTACGGTATTGCTGGTTATCTAGGCGGTTCAGGAACTGGTGCCGCAATACCTAACTATAATGATGTTTCTTTCAATCTGGATTTTGGAAAAAGCAACTTAGGTAATTTTACACTTTTTGGAATTGCAGGATTTTCTAATATTGAGTTTCTTGGAAAAGATGCTACCGATGAAGACCTGTTTTCGGCAAAAGATGCTAATCAAGAACTGAAATCTAATTTTTATTCATTTGGTTTAACTCATAAAGTGGCAACTGGAAATAATTCATTTCTAAAAACAACAATTGGAACTTCAAATTCTTTAAATAGTTATGAAGAAGATCGATTGTTCGAAATAGGCACACCAACCGAAAATAAAATTCGTTATACAGAAAGTGATAATAATGAAAATAGAATTACAATAAGTTCATTATTCAATTCAAAAATAAATAAAAATTTCACTATAAGAACAGGTATTTTATTTGAGTTTTTCGATATAGATTTTAATTTACAAGACCGATTCAAACAAACTGATGCCAATGCCGATGGATTTGAAGATTTTAATACTATTTATCAAACCAAAGGCGATTATACAATTCTTCAACCTTATGCACAAGCTCAAGTTAGACTTTCTGAAAAATTAACATTTAATGCTGGACTTCATGGACAATCGTTTTCTATTAACAATCAATTTGTCATGGAACCAAGAACTTCCGTAACCTATAAAGTTAATAACAATAATACTATAAATTTAGGCTACGGTTTACACCACCAAAATGTTCCAGCACCAATTTTATTTCAGAATGAAAATATTAATGGAAATTTAGTTCAGACTAATAGAAATTTAAAATTAGTACAAAGTCAACATTTTGTTTTAGGCTACGATGTAAAATTAGCTGATAAGTGGCGAGGAAAAGCTGAAATTTATTACCAAAGTATTACTAATGCTGCTGTAGAAAATATAGCTTCTAGCTATTCGTCATTAACTGAAGGTTCTGATTTTGGATATTCAACTGATAAAACTTCATTAGTAAGTAAAGGAAAAGGCACAAATTTTGGAATAGAATTTACATTAGAAAAGTTTTTCAGTAAAGGATATCATGCATTAATTACAACTTCGTTATTTGAAAGTAAATATGAAGGAAGTGATGGGATTTTGAGAAACTCACCATTTAATAACAAGTATACAATAAATGCTTTGGGCGGGAAAGAATTTAAAATTGGAAAAGCAAAACGTACCATTCTATCATTTGATGGCAAAATAACAACTTCTGGTGGACGGTTTTACTCTCCAATAGATTTAATAGCATCACAGAATGCAGGATTTCAAGTTAATGATGAAACAAATGCATACAGCAAACAATATGATGGATATTTTAGATTAGACTTAAGAACTGGAATTAAGTTTAATAGTAAAAAAAGTAAACAGTCACACATATTCTATTGTGAAATTCAAAATGTAACAGATAATGATAATATTTTTGTAAGTCGATATAATCGATTAACAAATCAAGTAAATAGAATTGACCAAATTGGTTTCTTTCCCGATTTTGGATATAAATTTCAATTTTAGTAATACAACAATTTATATAAAATGTTTAATTTTTAATTTAACATCTTTAATTTAATGCATAAAAAAAGTCCCGCTTGGGACTTTTTTTATGCATATATAGTTCAGAATTAGTCATTCATTGAAATCAAGAATTCTTCATTATTTTTAGTCTTTTTGAATCGATCATTGATGAAATCCATAGCTTCTACAGGATTCATATCTGATAAATATTTACGCATAATCCACATACGTTGTAGTGTTTGAGGATCTAACAATAAATCATCTCTACGCGTACTTGAAGACGTTAAATCAATAGCTGGAAAGATACGCTTGTTAGCAATTTTTCTATCCAACTGTAATTCCATATTACCTGTTCCTTTGAATTCTTCAAAAATCACCTCATCCATTTTAGAACCTGTTTCTGTCAATGCTGTAGCAATAATACTCAATGAACCTCCATTTTCTACATTTCGAGCTGCTCCAAAGAAACGTTTTGGTTTTTGTAAAGCATTAGCATCTACACCACCACTCAATACTTTTCCAGAAGCTGGCTGTACTGTATTGTAGGCTCTCGCTAAACGAGTAATCGAGTCTAACAAAATAACCACATCGTGTCCGCATTCTACTAAACGCTTGGCTTTTTCTAAAACAATATTCGCAATTTTAACGTGTTCTTGTGGTTCTCTATCAAAAGTAGAAGCAATAACTTCGCCACGAACACTACGTTGCATATCGGTTACCTCTTCTGGACGTTCGTCAATCAAAAGAACAATCAAATACACTTCAGGATGATTGGCAGCAATAGCATTGGCAATGTCTTTTAACAACATTGTTTTACCTGTTTTAGGTTGTGCTACAATCATACCACGTTGTCCTTTCCCTATTGGAGAAAACAAATCGATAATTCGAGTAGAAATAGTACTTTGCTTTTCTGCCAATTTGAATTTTTCTTTTGGAAAAACGGGAGTCAAATGCTCAAACGAAACACGGTCGCGAACAACTTGTGGATCATGTCCATTAATTTTTAATACGCGAACTAGTGGAAAGAACTTCTCTCCTTCTTTTGGAGGGCGAACCACTCCTTTTACAGTATCTCCTGTTTTTAAACCAAACAATCGAATTTGAGAAGTCGATAAATAAATATCATCTGGCGAAGCCAAATAATTATAATCCGATGAACGCAAGAAACCATAGCCATCAGGCATCATTTCTAAAACACCTTCACTTTCAATAATTCCGTCAAATTCATAATCAGAATGTCCAAAATTACTTTTTTTGTTTTTTTGGTTAGGATTCTGATTTTGATTTCCGTTTTGGTTTTGATTCGGATTTTGTTTATTTAGTTGATTTGGGTTTACTTTTTTGGCAACAGCAGGTGCTTCACCACCTTCATTGTTAGTTGATTCCAAAGGCAATTCAGGTTCTCCATCGTTTTCTCTAGGAGCAACAGTTTTTTTAGCTATTTTTTGTTCGTAAGCCGACTTGTTAAATTTAACTACTTTCGGAGCATTTGTATCAGCTGGTTCGTTTGAATTCTCAGAAATTATTTCTTCTGATTTTGAATTAGGAATCACTTCCATAGCAACATTACTATCTGAAGATAACGCAACTGATTCCTTTTTTGAAGGGATAATTCGAGTTCTTTTCGGTTTATCAGTATTCATTTCTTTAGAAGAATCAACTGATTCAGACGACTTAGTTTGTTGCTCTAAAATTTGAGCAATTAAGTCCTCTTTTTTAACGCCGTTAAATTTTATGGTTTTAGCCAATTTAGCTATTTCTTGAAGCTCAGAAAGCTTCATTACTTTTAATGCAGAAATATCAAACATGAATGTTCTATGAGTTTAATTTATTTTTAAGGAAACTTAATTGTAAAAGATAGGTAGTAAAGTTTTTTTGGATTGTCCGTAGTATGAAGTGCTTACGGATTTGTCATGCAATAATACGAATATTTTTTTATCATACAATAGTATTTATAAAAAAGAAACTATATTTTTGTGGGAGAATAAGAAAACAATGATACAAAGAATCCAAACTTTATATTTACTTATTGCTTTTGTAATAACTGGTGTATTACCATTTGTATTTCCTTTGTGGTCAACCGCTGATGGGAAAGACTTCCTTTTTATGCAAAACCAATTGTATGTTATTCTTTTTGGGTTGAGTACAACATTATCTTTGTTGAGTATCATTTCTTTTAAAAAGAGACAAAATCAATTTGTTATTGGCAGATTGAACATCATATTAAATTTAATTTTATTAGGATTATTTGTATATCATTCACTAAACCTATCCGGAGAAACTACTACAGTTTCTGAGAAGGGTATTGGGATGTTTCTACCTATCTTGGCTATCGTATTATTAGGTTTTGCTAATAAGGCCATCAAGAAGGATGAAGATCTTGTAAAATCTGTGGATCGATTGAGGTAAACCTATAAACTTAGTTTATTAGTGCGACGAAAACCCGAATGTAACCCATTCGGGTTTTTCATTTTTATTCTATTTTGAAGAAAAAAGGTAACTCTCTGTCAAATTTTCTTACATTTGAAAATACAATTCCCAAACTTATGAGCGATAAAATTAAAATCTACTTAGCAGATGACCATCAAGTGTTACTAGATGGAATCCATGTTTTATTAAATACAATACCAAACTTTGAAGTAGTTGGCTTTTCACTTAGTGGAACCAATCTTTATCAAGAAGTGATTGATCACAATGCTGAAATACTAATTTTAGATTTGAATATGCCTGAAAAAGATGGCATTGAAGTCATTAAAGAATTTGCGCAAAAAGGCATTCCTTGTAAAGTAATTATATTATCAAGTTACGATGATTTAAAATTAATCAAAGAAGTTATGCGACTGGGTGCAAATGGTTATTTAACCAAAAAATGTGCTGGGGAAAATATTGTAGAAGCCATTCAGGCTGTACATAATGGAGAAGATTATTTTTGTAATTCGGTTAGGGAAAAAATATTCAATTTAGTTACCAAAGACAACCAAAAGGTAAATCATAACTTTACATTGGCCAATACTATTTTAACTGATAGAGAATTAGAAATAATCACCTTAATTTCATTAGAACTAAGCGGAAAAGAAATTAGTGATAAACTATTTATAAGTACTAATACGGTTGAAACGCATCGTAAAAACATTATGAAAAAAATTGGAGCGAAAAATACGATTGGATTAGTTAAATATGCCATTAAAAACAATTTAATAAACAGCTAATTACTATTAAATCTGACCATTATGTTCTCTAAATCAAGTCATTCTATTTTATTTATTTGTTTCCTTTTTAGCATTTCTTTATTTGGTCAAACCAAATCTAAGACTGAAGCGGAAATTAATAAATTAATTGATGACGCAACTGATTATTGGTATAATGATCAATACGATCTCTCTTTAAAAAATATTAAAATAGCTTTAGATAAATCCATTGCAATAAAAAACAATGATTTAATCGCAGACAGTTATAATGTAATTGGAGTTAATTTTGATGATTTAGTGATGCTGGACAAAGCCTTATTTTATTATACCCAAGGTTTAAAATATGCTCAAAAGACCAATAATTCAGTATTAAAAAGCAAACTGAATAATAACATTGCGAATATTTATTTTTTTGAACAAAAAAAGTATGCATTAGGTCTCAAATATTATCAAAATGCTTTGCAATATTCTGAACAAACAAAGGATAGTGTCAAAATTTATCTTCGTAAATTAAATATGACCTGGGCTTATTTTGAAATTAATAAATTCAATGAAGGAAAAGTCTACCTTGACTATATAAACACACACAGGAAATTTGGAGACGAATCAACTGTTGTACTGGAAAACATGCTCAATGGTATTTATTTTGAACACAAAAAAGAAGTAAAAAAAGCAAATTATTATTATTCGAAGGCAATTACAATTGGGAAAAATGGACTAGAGAAATTCGACTTAATGATTACTCACGAAAAATTTTCATCCTTTTTAGCAAAACAAAAAGACTACAAACGTGCTTATGAGAATTTATCCCAATTCAATGTGCTAAGCAATGAGTTATTAGAAAGTGAGAAAGTAAAAAAAGCAAAGGCAATTGGATTAAATGTTGAGTTAAACGAATATTTGAGAGAAATTAAAAAAATAGAATCCGAAAATAAAAAACAAACCGAGCTACTGCAATTGGAAAAAATCATGGAACGCAGGAAATTAATAGCTTTAGTTTCTATCCTCTTTATTAGCATTATTTTATTCTATTTCTACATTCAAAACTCACGTTTAATTCAAAAAAATAGACTGAATGGATTACGGTATAAAATTCAGCAAAACATTATAAATGCAACTTTATCTGGTCAAGAAATGGAGCGAAAAAAAATTGCTTATTTCTTACATGATAATATTAGTGCTTTACTCTCAACTGCAGGAATACATTTGAGTATTTTAAATTCAAAAAGTAATGTCAAAAATGAAGAGCTTATTAAAACTATTGCACTACTAAATGAAGCGCACGATAAGGTTCGTGATTTATCTCATGATTTGATACCAGCACTTTTGGTTCGATTCGGGTTATTTTATGCTGTTGAAGATGCTTGTGAAAAAAATTCGAATTCAAAACTTCAAGTTGAATATGAAAGTAGTGTTGATAAAGAAAAAAGATATTCTGATGAATTTGAAATTAAAATCTTCTTTATTATTTCAGAATTGATTAATAATATCATTAAACATAGTTATGCTTCCATGGCAAAAATTTCTTTAGATCAAAATGGCAACTTACTAACCATTAAAGTTTTGGATAATGGAAAAGGATTTGATTCTAATCAATTTAATACTTTAGAAGGATTTGGTATTAACCAAATAAAATCTAGGATTAATGCAATGAAAGGAAAAATTACTATTGACTCAAAATTAGATTTGGGCACAGAAATCAAAATTGATGTTCCGATACAATAGATATTATTATAATCTTTTTTCGATTTCAATGATTTCCAAATCTTTTATTGCCTCTCCATCTATTACAAAACGCAACATAGTGCGTACCTGATGAAATCCGCTTTTCCCAGCGGCTCCAGGATTCATATGCAATAAATTGAGTTTTTTATCAAATTGTACTTTAAGAATGTGCGAATGTCCACAAATAAATAACTTTGGAGGATTATGGGCTAAATCCTCCCGAATAGCCGAATTGTATTTTCCGGGATATCCCCCAATATGGGTAATCCAAACCGAAACGTCTTCACACAAAAAACGATTGTGCAATGAAAACTCTAATCGAGCTTGTGCATCGTCAATATTGCCATAAACAGCTCGTAATGGTTTAAGTTTTTTTATAGCATCAGTTACTGCTAAATCACCAATATCTCCTGCATGCCAAACCTCATCTGCTTGCGCAACATACTTTAAAATCGTGTCGTCAATGTAACTATGAGTATCAGAAAGCAAGAGTATTTTTTTCATTCTACGGGTATATAACAATGCCAAAGTTACAAACATAAAAGACGATAAAAAAGTCTTGATTAACTTCCAGTTTTAACGCTTTGCTCTACCTAAAAACTTTGTACCTTTGGCACTTCAACTTTGTGACGATTCAACTTGAGATATTTTATACATTTAGCGTACAACGGAACTCCTTACCATGGCTGGCAAATACAGCCAAATGCTGCCTCTGTTCAAGAAACATTGAATAAGGCATTTTCTGTTTTGCTACAATCTGAAATTAATTTGATGGGGGCTGGACGCACTGATACTGGTGTTCATGCTAGAGAAATGTATGCACATTTTGACTTTGAAGCTTCTTTTGAGATTACGACTTTAGTACACAAACTGAATTCTTTTTTACCAAAAGACATTGTGATTTATAATATAATTCCCGTTCACGATGAAGCTCACACTCGATTTGATGCTACAAAAAGAACCTACGAATACCACATACACCAATTCAAAAATCCGTTTTTAGACGAATTAAGTTGGTATTATCATCAGCCATTAGATGTTGAATTGATGAATGAAGCAGCAAAATTATTATTCAACTATACTGACTTTGAGTGTTTTTCTAAAGTCAATACTGATGTAAATACATTTGATTGCGCTATTTTTGAAGCGTATTGGACTCGAGGTGTAGCCGAACAGAGCGAAGCTAAACGAGAAAATTCAAAATTAGTTTTTACCATTTCAGCCAATCGTTTCTTGAGAAATATGGTACGTTCAATAGTAGGAACTTTAGTCAATGTGGGATTGCGTAAAATCACTTTAGACGATTTTACAAAAATTATAGAAAGCAAAAGCAGAGAAAAAGCCGGGTTTTCTGTACCTGCACACGGCTTATATTTAACAAAAATAGAGTACGATTACATCAACCCATAGCCCTGATAGAAGCGGCATCTTTTTTATATTAGGACTGAGGCTCTCGAAGTCCACATATAAAAAGATACAGCGGATAGCAGGAAATAGCTCCAAATAAAAATGAAAGCAAAAGCATTCGATACCAGATTATTCAAGCGAATTTTAAAATACACTAAGCCGTACCAATTACGATTTAGAGGAGTAGTTGTGTTTGCTATTTCGTTATCTGTTTTTGCAGCATTGCGTCCCTATTTATTGAAACAAACTGTGGATGGTTATATCAAAACACACGATCAACAAGGTCTTTTGTTCTATATTTCAATGATGGGAATTGTGCTTCTGGCAGAGGTTTTTTCACAATACTATTTTGTGTATTGGGCGAATTGGCTGGGACAAGATATTGTCAAAGACATTAGAACTAAGTTGTTCAAACACCTTTTGAGCTTTAGAATGAAATATTTCGACCACGTGCCTGTGGGACAATTAGTAACGCGTTCGGTTTCGGATATTGAGGCGATTGCGCGTATTTTTAGTCAAGGACTTTTTATGATTATCAGTGATTTGATGAAGATGGTGGTGGTACTTTTTTTCATGTTTTACATGAACTGGAAATTGACTTGGATTGTAATTGTAGCTATGCCTATTTTGGTTTTCTTCACCCGAATTTTTCAACGCAAAATGCAGGTCGCTTTTGAAGAAGTACGAACCGAAATTGCCAACATGAATTCCTTTGTTCAGGAGCGTGTTACAGGGATGAAAATTGTGCAATTATTCAATAGAGAAGATATTGAATTTGACAAGTTTAAAAACATCAACGACAAACATAGAAAAGCGTGGATTAAAACCATATTATACAACTCTATCTTCTTCCCGATTGCTGATATTATTTCGTCATTAACCTTGGGATTCATTGTTTTGTATGGTGGATTCAAAATTTTGAATGGCGATACTTTTACCACTTTTGGGGATTTATTCTCCTACACCATGTTCATCGGAATGTTGTTCAATCCGCTGCGTCAAATTGCGGATAAGTTCAACGAAATGCAATTGGGAATGATTGCTGCCAATCGTGTTTTTGATATTTTGGATACTCAAGACCAAATCCAAGACACAGGAACTATTGAAGCACCAATTTTTGACGGAAATATTGAATTTAAAGATATTCGTTTTGGATACATTCCTGACGAAGAAATCATTAAAGGAATTGACTTGGAAGTCAAAGCGGGACAAACCATTGCGATTGTAGGTTCTACAGGAGCAGGAAAATCCACCATTATCAATTTATTGAATCGTTTCTACGAAATCAATAGCGGTACAATTTATATTGACCATCAAAACATTGAAAACTACACTTTAGAATCGTTACGCAAGCAAATTGCGGTTGTTTTACAAGATGTTTTCTTGTTTGCAGATACGATTTACAATAATATTACACTCAACAATCCAACTATTTCTCGTGAAGAAGTTTTGGCTGCAGCCCAAAAAATTGGCGTGCACGATTTTATCATGAGTTTACCTGATAATTATGATTTTGATGTAAAAGAACGTGGCGTTATGCTTTCGTCAGGGCAACGCCAATTGATTGCTTTTTTACGTGCTTTTGTGAGTAACCCAAGTATTTTGATTTTGGACGAAGCGACTTCTTCTATCGATACCTATTCAGAAGAATTGATTCAACGTGCTACCGAAACCATTACCAAAGGTCGAACTTCAATTGTTATTGCCCATCGATTAGCCACTATTGTCAACGCAGATAAAATTGTGGTGATGGACAAAGGTTTAATTGTCGAGGAAGGCACGCATCAAGAATTAATTAACAAAGAAAGTGGCTATTACAAAAGCTTGTACGATTCGCAGTTTTCAGTAGCTAATTAATAATTAAATTCATTAATTCATATATGAAAAAGCTCAGTTGTTATCTTCTAATTCTTCTAGCTTATTCTTGTATTCCTTACAAAATTGCTCCAAAAATTGATGGCGAATTAATAGTTAAGGCAAAAAAATTCAAAAAAGACCTTCCAAATTTTTACGGATTTGTTTTTGAAGACACCAAGAATGCTGATGAGTTTTACAAGTTTATAAACACTAAATACAACCTGAAAAATATGTATGTCGATTCAAATGTTCCTATTAGAATTAATAACAAAACATATTATTTATCATTTTTTGAGCGAGAAAGATCTACAGCTACAATAAATTTAATACCATTTGCTATTGATGCCCATAGAAGTAGCAAAGGAAATAATCCTATTTTAGAAGATTTACATACAACTAGGAAAGGATTTTGGTATATCGTTCTAATGGTAACAGACACCGAAATTAAAGATTGCCTTAATCCAAATTATGCGCAATATGGAGAAATAGTTAATCATTTAAAAAAACTAAAAAAAGAATACTTTTCAACAAGCAATTATCAAGAAGCTTATTTAAAAATGCAATAATTTTTATTAGAAAATTTCATGACGGAATAAACTTCTAAAAGCTCTAATTTTTTTAAAAAATAAATCCTTAATTTTGCAACATCAAATCAAAAATAAATCAGTAGAATGAAATACGATATTATAGTTTTAGGAAGTGGACCTGGAGGATATGTTACCGCTATCAGAGCCTCTCAATTGGGCTTTAAAGTAGCCGTAATCGAAAAAGAAAATTTAGGTGGAGTTTGCTTGAATTGGGGATGTATCCCAACAAAAGCGTTGCTTAAATCAGCTCAAGTTTTTGATTATTTAAAACACGCTTCTGATTACGGATTGACTGTTTCATCATTTGATAAAGATTTCTCAGCGGTAGTAAACCGTTCTAGAGGAGTTGCAGACGGAATGAGCAAAGGAGTTCAATTCTTAATGAAAAAGAATAAAATCGACGTTATTGATGGTTTTGGTAAAATCAAACCAGGAAAAAAAGTTGATGTAACTGATAAAGACGGAAAAGTAACTGAGTTCAGTGCTGACCATATCATTTTAGCAACTGGAGCACGTTCTCGTGAATTGCCTAACTTACCTCAAGATGGTGTAAAAGTAATTGGCTACCGTCAAGCAATGACATTACCAAAACAACCAAAATCAATGATTATTGTTGGTTCGGGAGCTATCGGAATTGAATTTGCGCATTTTTACAACTCAATGGGAACTGAAGTGACTATTGTAGAATTTATGCCAAATATAGTTCCAGTTGAAGACGAAGACATTTCGAAACAAATGGAACGTTCTATGAAAAAAGCAGGGGTTACTATTATGACTAATGCTTCAGTAGAAAGAATTGACACTTCTGGAAAAGGAGTAAAAGCATTTGTTAAAACCGCTAAAGGAGAAGAAGTGTTAGAGGCTGATATTTTACTTTCTGCTGTGGGTATTAAAACGAATATCGAAAACATTGGTTTAGAAGAAGTAGGTATCGCTACTGATAGAGATAAAATCTTAGTAAACGCTTACAACCAAACCAATATTCCAGGTTATTACGCAATTGGAGATATTACTCCAGGACAAGCCTTGGCTCACGTAGCTTCGGCTGAAGGAATTAACTGTGTGGAAAAAATTGCAGGATTACACGTTGAACCAATCGATTACGGAAATGTTCCAGGTTGTACCTATGCTACTCCAGAAATTGCTTCAGTAGGTTTAACTGAAAAAGCGGCTAAAGAAAAAGGATACGAATTGAAAATTGGAAAATTCCCATTCTCAGCTTCAGGAAAAGCAAAAGCTTCAGGGGCAGCAGATGGTTTTGTAAAAGTAATTTTCGATGCTAAATACGGAGAATGGTTAGGATGCCACATGATTGGGGCTGGTGTTACGGATATGATTGCAGAAGCAGTTGTAGCGCGTAAACTAGAAACTACAGGGCACGAAATCTTAAAAGCGATCCACCCACACCCTACTATGAGTGAGGCGGTAATGGAAGCGGTAGCTGATGCATACGGGGAAGTAATTCACTTGTAAAATTTCAAAAAACAATTGCAATTGCAAAAAACAATAATCCGATTGGTTAATGCCAATCGGATTTTTTTTATGGCTATTCATAAATACAAAAGAATGATACTAATAATTCAGTATCTTTATTAATAATATCTAACACTCTTTACTATGAAATGGAGATTAGCACTTAGTTTTATTATTAGTCTATCCGCTTTTGCTTACAGTCAACAAATAGATGAAGAAACAGCTATTAAAAAACTACTAGAAAAAGAATCGGCTACATGGCGCGCCAAAGACGTTCAAGGTCATACCGACTGTTGGTACATTCAACCCTATAGCCGAATCCTAGTTTCTTTACCTAATGGTCAAACTATAGACGTCCCTCCTACAGCCATGCAAAACGAAAAACCCGAAACCATGGGTAATGGCGGATTTGCAGTGAATTCTAATTATAAAATGAGCATCAACCAAAACAGTGCTTGGGTGAGCCATGACGAACTTTCCACCGATGCTGAAGGCAAACGTACTTGGTCGTATGAAATTCGACTATTAGAAAAAATCAAAGGACAATGGAAATTAGTGGGGCAATCACTGCACATCTACAAAAGAGAAAATTAAATATTCTAATTCAGATCAATGAAAAATTCAACCTAGGAGTTGGATTTTTTCGTTTTAGAACGCTCTCAAAATGTTTATCTTTGTTTAAAATTTACTACCATGCAACATATTATAGATAGATTCATCAGTTATGTCACTATTGACACCGAATCTGATCCCAATTCAACTACTACTCCAAGTACTAATAAACAATGGGACTTGGCGAACCTACTTGTTGAAGAATTAAAATCAATCGGACTTCAAGATGTAACTATAGACGACAAAGCCTATATCATGGCTACTTTACCTAGTAATGTAGATTACGAGGTTCCTACTATTGGATTCATTTCCCATTTTGATACTTCACCAGATTTTTCGGGAGCTAATGTAAAACCTCAAGTTATTCCTAATTATGATGGAGGAGATATCGTATTAAATGCAGTACAAAATATCGTTTTATCACCAAAATATTTCAAAGATTTATTGCAATATAAAGGACAAACTTTGATTACTACTGACGGAACTACCCTACTTGGTGCGGACGATAAAGCCGGAATTACTGAAATTGTAACGGCTATGGAATTCCTCATCCAACATCCTGAAATCAAACATGGAAAAATTAGAGTTGGGTTCACTCCCGATGAGGAAATAGGACGTGGTGCGCATCATTTTGATGTAGCTAAATTTGGAGCCGAATGGGCCTACACTATGGATGGAAGTCAGGTAGGCGAATTAGAATACGAAAATTTTAATGCGGCAGGAGCCAAAATTACCTTCAAAGGGAAAAGTGTACATCCTGGTTATGCCAAAGGAAAAATGATTAACTCCATGCTAATTGCTAACGAATTTATCAACGCGCTACCAAAAGGAGAAACTCCAGAAGAAACGAAAGGATACGAGGGATTTTTCCATGTACATCATCTTAACGGAAGCATTGAAGAAAGTGTAGTAGAATTGATTATTCGCGATCACAATAAAACGAAGTTCGAAAAGCGTAAAGCACTCATCGAAAAAATTACCAAAAAAATCAATAAAAAATTTGCCAAACAATTTGGGGAAGATATTGCTATTGCTGAGATCAAGGACCAATATTACAATATGAAAGAAAAAGTATTGCCTGTCAAACACATTGTAGACATCGCAGAAAAAGCAATGAAGGAATTAGGCATCAAACCACTAATTAAACCCATTCGAGGAGGGACAGACGGTTCCCAATTATCATACATGGGATTGCCTTGCCCCAATATTTTTGCTGGTGGACACAATTTCCATGGAAAGTACGAATATGTTCCTGTAGAAAGCATTCAAAAAGCAATTGAAGTTATTGTTAAAATTGCCGAGCTAACAGCAATTAAAAAATAATTCATAAAAAAAGCTCCCAAATGGGAGCTTTTTTTTATATTCTTATTGAATATTATTTTTTGTTTAAAGCGGCACTCATTTCCATTGAAATAGCTGAACGCTCCATTTTTAATTTACCTGACATCGTTTCTACTACAACAGTAGTTTCAGCTAATTCAGCAATTTTTCCGTGAAGACCACTTTTAGTGATGATTTTATCTCCCACTTTCAAGCTGCTTTCAAATTCTTTTTCTGCTTTCGCTCTTTTTTGTTGTGGTCGAATCATAAAGAAATAGATTACTACAAACATTAATAAGAACGGTGCGAATTGAGTTAATTGTCCCATGATTTTATTTTATTTTTTTGTTAAACGTATTACATCAAGCCTCTTCCTGCTTTGATCATTTTTTTATTGGTTTGAAATTCTTTCACCAAATTATCCAAAATTCCATTGATAAAAATACTACTTTTTGGAGTAGAATATTCTTTAGCTAGTTCCAAATATTCGTTTAAGGTTACTTTAACTGGAATTGATGGGAATTTCAATAATTCGCAAATAGCCATTTTAAGAATTATCGTATCTATCTCAGCTATTCGATCCATATCCCAATTAGGCGTTTTAGAATCAAATTCTTTAGCTAATTCTTTTTCGTTCAAAACCGTTTTTCTGAACAAGTCTTTCGCAAAATCCTTATCATCAGCATCTTTAAACAATTTCGGTACTCTAAAGCTATCGTCTTCAGCTGATTTAATTGCTTTCAATTGCTTAACGATGTGTGTATTTACAACCGGAATATCATCTATCCAAGTTAGTTTATCGTCTTCTAAATATTCATATAATTTTTCATTTGGAACAATAATTTCCGAGAAAAGATCTACAACAAACTGTTTGTCTTCTTCAAATGTATTGACAGAAGTGCTCATGTATTTGGCATACAATTTACTTTCTTTTAAGGAAGTCAAAAGCAAATTAATATAATCATCATGGATATTCCAATTGGTAATTTTTCTATTTTCCAAAGCAACACTCAACGAATTATTGTCTTCCAATAATTGAAAAATACTATTGTTGATGAATTTGTTGTTTGGATTTCGTTCTTCAAGTGTTGCCAAATGTTTTTGACTTGATAAGTGTAAAAAGACTTTTTCCTTTTTTGCCATTTCAATTAATGAAGAAAGCATAATAAGGTATAAATCTTGAATAGCATCGATGCTGTAAAATAGAAATTTTTCTTGACCTTCTAAATTATCCGAACCGTTTTGGTGCATGGCATAAATGGATTGCATAACCTTAACGCGAATGTGTCTTCTATTTACCACTTTGTAAGAACTTTTAATGAATTAGACTGCAAAAGTAGTCATTTCATCCCTTAAAATAAAATTAAAATTTCTTTTTTTGCATCAATAATAAGGGCTTTGAATATCAATTATTTAATTTACTACTTCTATTTTAACAACTAAATATTCTTTTTATTCCTGTATATTTGCGAAGCAAAATAGCAGTGAAAAATGAAAGAATTAGGTTATTTAAATAAGTACTTCGTCAAATACAAGTTTAGTTTTTTACTGGGTATTGTAATTACAATCATTGCACAATTTTTTTCTTTGTATACTCCTAAACTGATTAGTGAGTCTCTAGGTGCTATTGAACAATTCGACAAACTTTCAGATGCTAAGAAAAATTCTGTTACGATTTTATCTCATTTCAAAGGTGAATTAGTTACCAATATTTTATTAATCATTGGTACCACCATAATAGCTGGATTTTTAACATTCTTAATGCGTCAGACATTGATTGTAATGTCGCGACATATCGAATTTGACTTAAAAAACGAAGTCTTCAGACAATATGAAAATCTAACCCAACAATTCTACAAACAAAACAGAACCGGGGATTTAATGAACCGTATAAGTGAAGACGTTTCTAAGGTTAGAATGTATGTGGGGCCAGCGGTAATGTATACTATCAATACATTCATTCGCTTTGCTATAGTGATTGCCTATATGTACAATGTATCGCCGCGTTTGACATTATATACACTTTTGCCCTTACCTATTCTATCCTATACTATTTTCAAACTTAGCTCTGAAATCAACAAACGAAGTACTATTTTCCAACAATATTTATCTAAAATATCTAGCTTTTCGCAAGAAATTTTCTCTGGTATACGAGTAATTAAAGCCTATTCCTTAGAAAACCAACACCAAAATAACATGATTGATTTAGCCGACGAAAGCAAAAACAAAAGCTTGGATTTGGCTCGAGTACAATCGTTATTTGGACCATTAATGATGGCTTTAATTGGAGTTAGTAACTTAGTTGTTATTTATTTTGGAGGAATGATGTATATGGAAGGTACCATCAAAAGTATTGGTACTATTGCCGAATTTATTTTGTACGTTAACATGTTGACTTGGCCTGTAGCCTCTTTGGGATGGGTATCATCTATGGTACAAGAAGCAGAAGCTTCTCAAAAACGTTTGAATGAGTTCCTGAAAATAGAACCTGAAATCACAAATACCAACCCAAATCATTCAACTATTGAAGGAAGTATTGCTTTCAACAATATTAGTTATACTTACGAAGACACTAATATCAAGGCAATTCAAAACATTTCATTTTCGGTTAAAAAAGGTCAAACCTTAGCTATTTTAGGAAAAACTGGTGCAGGAAAATCAACTATTCTTTCCTTAATCTCTAGATTACATGATGTAAACGAAGGACAAATTACGATTGACGGAACCGAAATTAGTCAACTTAACTTATTTGATTTAAGAAACAGTATTGGAATTGTACCCCAAGATGCTTTCTTATTTTCAGACAGCATTAAGAACAATATCAAATTTGGTAAAGAAGATGCCACAGATACAGAAATTGAATCAGCAGCAAAAAGTGCGGTTGTACATGATAACATAATTGGTTTCAATAACAAATACGAAACTATTTTAGGCGAAAGAGGAATAACACTTTCTGGTGGTCAAAAACAACGTGTATCCATAGCAAGAGCCATTATTAAAAACCCTCCTATTTTACTTTTCGACGATTGTTTATCTGCTGTTGATACCGAAACTGAAGAAGCAATTTTGAATAATTTATTCGAAATTTGTAAGGACAAAACAACGATTATCGTTAGTCACCGAGTTTCTTCAGCTAAAAATGCTGACCAAATTATTATCCTAGACGAAGGCAAAATCATTCAGCAAGGTTCTCATAATCAATTAATAAATGAAGAAGGTTACTATGCTGATTTGTACTTAAAACAACTTTCAGAAAAAGAATTACTGTAATTTTTTGTTTAATCGATTTATTTTTATCATTTTTGAATGTCTATAAACCAATAAATGAAGACGGATTATGAGAGAAAATGATATGTTAGAAAAAGAGGAAATATTTTCTAAGATTTTAAGAGCGGGAAGAAGAACGTATTTCTTCGATGTGAGAGCTACTAAAGCAGACGATTACTACATTACAATTACAGAAAGTAAAAAGTTTACTGAAGAAGATGGTTCTTTCCATTTTAAAAAACATAAAATCTATTTGTACAAAGAAGATTTTGCTGCCTTCACAGAGATTTTAAGCGATATGACTTCGTATGTTTTAAACCATAAAGGAGAAGAAGTAATCTCTGAAAGACACCAAAAAGACTTCAAAAAAGAATATACTTCTGAAAATTCAGACGAAGAAATAACACCTCAAGTATCTAATTTTACTGATATTGACTTTGATGATATTTAATCGAAAGTAAGACCAATAAAAAAAGCCCAAAATCAAATGATTTTGGGCTTTTTGTTTTTAGTATTTAGCAGGAACTCCTGGCTTTGGAAGTGATTTTTGAATAAAGGTTCTCAAATCTTCATTCCCTTTAATTAAATCTTCTTTTCTCAGATACATCATATGTCCACTTCGATAGCCTTCAAATGACATTCTATCTTTCAGTTTACCACTTGGGTCCATTTGCCACATATTGTATTTGGCATTAAAATAATCACAAGCACCATCATAATAACCCGATTGAACTAAAACATGTAAATACGGATTTTGAGCCATCGCTTGACGCAAATTCTCTCCGGTTTTATCTCCAGAATTATCCCAAGGGTGAACTGGTCCAAACATATTGTATTTCAAATCGGTTTTATATCCTAGATTATTTCGAAGATAAATATTGATAGCTGGTGTAAACGAATGCAACCAAGACGTCAACTCCGAGTTAAAATCAGGACTGTCTCCAGCATCTTTTCGGTCTATTCCCTTATAACGAGAATCCAATCGACCTACAGTAAATCCTTGGTCTCTTAACAATTCTTTCCAAAAATAATCCAAGGGAACATCTAAGTTATTTTGTAAAATTACTTTTTCTGACATTCCTGAATAATGCGCAATTTTACCAGCAATCTCTTTGCGTTTGGATTCGTCTAAAAAACCACCTTTACTCATTGCCGGAATCAATTCGTTAATGGTAAAGTTTTCTACTTCAGGCAACATAGCTGTTAAATCTTTGGATTGCAAATCAGAAGAAAGCATTTTATGAAACCAAGCTGTTGCTGCATAATAAGGTAAACGTAAAGCGGCTTTAGAAACCACTCCTCTCTCTATTCCTAAAGTAGTTGGCGATACCAAAACTACACCATTTAAATACATCCATTGACTATTTTGCAATTCTAAAGCCAAGCCAGAAACTCTTGTAGTCCCATAACTTTCGCCAATAAGATATTTTGGCGATGCCCAACGATTGGAACGCGTAACAAATGTTTTGATCCATTCAGCTAAATATTTCACATCTGCATTTACACCAAAGAAAGTAGATTTTGGAGTTTCTTTATTGGTAATTCTTGAATACGCTGTGTTGACAGGATTCACAAATACAATATCGGCAACGTCTAATATTGAATACGGATTTTCTTTAATTCCGTAAGGTTGAATCGGATACCCTTCGTCATCGATATTTAACAAAGAAGGCCCTGTATAGGCAATTTGCATCCAAACCGAAGCCGAACCTGGACCTCCATTAAAAGAAATTACCAAAGGACGACTAGCACGATCTTTAACATCAGAACGCTCATAGTAGGTATAAAAAATTCCTGCAATTGTTTTTCCATCTTCATCCCAAACAGGCATAGTTCCCGTTGTGGCTTGATACGGCACTTTTTGTCCTTTAATAGTGGTAAGATGTTGCGTAATTACCTTTTCATCTGGATTGAATTTTATATTGGACACTAAATTCTCTACTTTTTCAGCGGGAATCGCAGTTGGTACATCTGACTTTTTAGAAGGAGATTGTGCGGTTACAAATAAGAAAGATCCTGTTAGCGCAAGAGAAAACAACATTTTTTTCATAATAATAGTATTAAAGCAGTTATTATTTTTGATTAGATAAACAAATGTAAAATAAAATAGGAATAAATCACTCTATACAAAGTAGTTAAAAAAGAGTATAAAAAAAATCCCAAAGCTTTCGCTTTGGGATTTTAAATATAATATAGGAATGGATTATTTCACATCCATCAACTCCACATCAAAAATTAAAGTAGCATTTGGCGGAATCACACCTCCAGCACCACGAGAACCATATCCTAAGTGAGACGGAATTACAAAACGCGCTTTGTCACCTACTTGCAACAACGCAATTCCTTCATCCCAACCTTCAATAACATTTCCTCTTCCTAAAGGAAATTCGATTGGTTTTTTACGCGCATATGAACTATCAAATACTTTTCCATCAGGCAATTGCCCTGAATAGTGAACTGAAACCGTTTTACCGTCTTCTGCTTTTTTACCCGAACCTCTTTGGATGAATTGGTAACGCAAACCGCTTTCTGTTTTTTCAAAACCAGCTGCTAATTTTTCCATTTCAGCTTCAGCAGCAGCGCGTTCCGCTTCAATACGTTTTGCACGAGAACCTTCAAAAGTTCTAAACGCTTCCACAGCATTCCATTGCTCAGCCTCAGCTCCTACTCTAATGATTTCTAAAGATTCCAAAACATCTCCTTGAGCTACTGCATCTACAACATCTTGTCCTCCAACAACATGTCCAAAAACAGTATGTTTCCCATCTAACCAAGAAGTCGGCACGTGAGTAATGTAAAATTGAGAACCATTAGTACCAGGACCTGCATTGGCCATAGCCAAAACTCCCGGACGATCGTGCTTCAAACTAGGATGAAATTCATCATCAAATTTGTAACCTGCATCTCCAGTTCCTGTTCCTTGCGGACAACCACCTTGAATCATAAAATCAGGAATAACTCTATGAAAAGTCAATCCATCATAATATTTAGTTCCTTGTGGTTTCACTTTATTTTCAAGATTCCCTTCTGCCAAAGCGACAAAGTTACCCACCGTTCCCGGCGTTAAATCGTGTGTTAATTTTACTAAAACCGAACCCTTAGCAGTGTTGAATTTAGCGTATATTCCGTTTTCCATTGTTGTTAATTTTTATTGAAAGGCAAAATTACAACAATAATATAGAAATGACAAAAACTTCTTGGGCGTGTCCTCCGCAAATACTCCGGTCGGGCTGTCCGTTCTATCTTTTTAGGCGGTCTCGAGTGCCTCGACCTCCTCAAAAGGATGCCACTTCCATCCCTCACGCAAACTCAGACTTCGCAAAACAAATTCGTTATTAAAAGTACTTTAAACTTTGTACCTTTGGTGCTTTACAACTTTGCACACTTAACAATGCGTATAGATATTATCACCGTACTTCCTGAATTATTACGAAGCCCTTTTGAAGCCTCAATAATGAAACGTGCTATCGACAAAGGTTTGGTAGAAGTTCACTTTCATAATTTACGCGACTATACTACCAACAAGCAAAAAAGTGTCGATGATTATCCTTTTGGTGGAGGAGCTGGAATGGTCATGACCGTACAACCTATCGATGCTTGTATTACCCATTTGAAAAGTGAGCGAGAATATGACGAAATCATCTACATGTCTCCAGATGGAGAAACGTTTAACCAAAAAATGGCCAATACCATGTCCATGTACGAAAACATTATCATTTTGTGCGGACATTATAAAGGAGTCGATCAACGGGTAAGAGATCATTTTATTACCAAAGAAATTTCTATTGGCGATTATGTTCTAAGTGGTGGTGAATTAGGTGCCTTAGTTGTATCAGATGCTTTAATCCGATTAATTCCAGGTGTTTTAAGCGACGAAACCTCTGCCCTAACCGACAGTTTTCAAGACGGTTTGTTGTCAGGACCTATCTATACTCGTCCGGCGGATTACAAAGGATGGAAAGTTCCTGAAGTCTTAACTAGTGGTAACTTTGCCAAAATTGATCAATGGCGAGAGGATAAAGCCTACGAGCATACTAAAAACCGTCGTCCCGATTTGTTAGAAGAGTAATTGAATATTTTTTCCATTTTTTTCTTTAATATTCAAAATTTATAATTAATTTCGCAGCCGCATTAGACCAACCTCTGGCGAGAACCGTGAATGTTGCTCTATATTAAACCATAATTAAAATTATCATGGCAGATTTAATGAAATTCGTTAAAGACGAATTTGTAACAAGAAAAGAT
>CAYWFQ010000019.1:0-27664 GCA_964457505.1 uncultured Flavobacterium sp. | reverse complement strand
GGAATTGAATTTTGGGGTTCGTCATTTATTGCAGGACCACAAGGCGAAATTTTGGCGCAAGCCTCTCACGATAAAGAAGAAATCTTGATTGCCGAAGTCGATTTGGACTTACAAGAAAATGTACGTCAAAACTGGCCTTTCTTTAGAGACCGCCGTATTGATGCATTCGGAGATATTACCAAAAGAGCGATCGATTAATCATGAGTACTCCAAACAGACGTTTCCCTGCCGAATGGGAAAAACAAGAAGGTATTTTACTTTGTTTTCCGCATAATGGAAACGATTGGCCTGGCAAATACGAAGCCGTTCAATGGGCTTTTGTCGAATTCATCAAAAAAGTAGCTGCGGTAGAAAAAGTTTTTTTAGTTGTGGCTGATGAAAAATTAAAAACGAAAGTGGCTGAAATGTTGGAAAGAGCTCATGTTCAACTTACCAACGTTTCGTATATCATCCATAAAACCAATCGTTCTTGGATGCGCGATTCGGGTCCTATCATCGTAAAAAATGGTTCCAAAAGAGAAGCTTTGAATTTCAACTTTAATGGATGGGCAAAATATTCCAATTTTCAATTGGACAAACACGTTCCGAGTAAAGTGGCTGATTTCTTGAAGTTGCCTTTAACTCAGGTAACTTACAAAGGAAAACCTGTTATTGTTGAAGGTGGTGCTATTGATGTGAATGGAAAAGGAACTTTATTGACATCAGAAGAATGTTTAATGCATCCATCTATTCAAGTTCGAAACGCTAATTTTACTAAAGCCGATTACGAAGCGGTTTTTAAAGAGTATTTAGGTGTTACGAATGTGATTTGGCTAGGCAACGGAATTGAAGGAGACGATACCCATGGACATATTGATGATTTATGCCGTTTTGTAAACGAAGATACGATTGTAACCATTGTTGAAGAAGATAAAAACGATGCGAATTACCAACCGCTTCAAGATAATTTAAAGCGTTTGCAAAATGCCAAATTGGAAAACGGACAAGCACCCAAAATTGTTTGTTTACCCATGCCCAAACGTTTGGATTTTGAAGACTTGCGTTTGCCTGCTAGCTACGCTAATTTCTTGATTTTAAATCATTGCGTTTTGGTTCCCACTTTTAACGATAGTAAAGACCGAATTGCATTAAACATCTTAGCAGATTGTTTCCCTGATAGAGAAATTATTGGTATCAATGCCACTGATTTTATTTGGGGATTTGGAACGTTACATTGTTTAAGCCAACAAATTCCATCTTAAATACGAAACTATATAACATAAAAAAAACGACTGATTGCTCAGTCGTTTTTTATTTAGAATTAAAACCGTTTATTGTTTTGTAAATGGTATTTTTCTACCATCAGCCAAAATCATTTCAAAACCAGATTTCGCATCATTAAATTGTAATTCCATTCCAGCACGTTTGGATTCAAATTTATTTTTACCAGACGGTGTTAGATTGAATTTTGGATAACCCGTAATTTCTACATTTAAAGAACCATTCTTTTCAGTAAGAGTAAATTTAATTGGCGCTTGTGGATTCGTATAAACTCCAAGATAACCGTCTAAAATTAGATCTTCCTCTACTTTACCTTTCTCAGCTGTCCAAACATTATTAGCTTCATTTACATCTGGAAATACATGGTCTGGATCTAAAGTAATACTTTCAATTGATTCAGTAGAATTGTGTTTGAAAGACCATTCTATATTTCTTTGCCAAATTTCAACAGGTAATTTCACACGAGTTACTTTTCCACTTTTTGTTTTAATATCTAAAACAATTGGCATTGCCATTTTTTCAAAATTCTCTATATTGATTACAATCCCTTTAGCTGGATCATTTTTAATGTATTTAATAGAATTAATTCCTTGGTCTAAACGCCAGTTGTATTGGAACCAACCTCTCCAAAACCAACTCAAATCTTCTCCTGTTACATTTTCAATTGTTCTAAAGAAATCATCTGGTGTTGGATGTTTAAAAGCCCAACGCTCTACATAAGTGCGTAAAGCTAAATCAAATCGTTCCGGACCTAACACTTGTTCTCTTAATATAACTAAACCTGCACTTGGTTTAGAATAACATAATGTTCCAATATTCGCTTCTTTCATATTATCAGGAGAACTCATCATTGTTTCCAATGCTGAATTTGTGTACTGTTCTGCATCTCTATGTAAATCGGCTTTTTCTTCTTTGTATTCCCCGTTATTGAAATCAACTGAACTTAGCGAATTAATAAAGGTATTAAACCCTTCGTCCATCCAAGCAAATAAACGCTCATTAGAACCAACAATCATTGGAAACCAAATGTGACCAAATTCATGATCCGTAACTCCCCAAAGACTAGCACCTTTAGATTCCCATCCGCAAAAAACAATTCCAGGATATTCCATTCCGCCTTCGTTACCAGCAACATTCACTGCTGCAGGATAAGGATATTCGAACCATCTTTTTGAATAATTTTCAATTGATGTTTTAGTATATTCTGTAGAACGACCCCAAGCGTCATTACCATCGCTTTCTACTGGATAAACAGATAATGCTAAGGCTTTTTTACCACTTGGTAAATTAATTTTTGCACCATCCAAAATGAAAGCTGCAGAAGATGCCCAAGATACATCACGCGCATTTTTAATTTGGAAATGCCACGTTTTATTAGCTACAGAAGGTGTTTTTGCCAAAGCATTTACTTCGTCAGCGGTACGAATCAAAACTGTTTTATCACTCAATTTAGCTTGAGCCAAACGTTTTTGTTCTTCTGAAGAATGTACTTCTTTTGTGTTCATTAATTCTCCTGAACATACTACAATATGATTGGATGGAGTTGTTAATTTAACATCAAAATCTCCATATTCTAAATAAAACTCAGACGCTCCTAAATATGGATTGGTATTCCAGCCTCTTACATCATCATACACACACATTCTTGGATACCATTGCGCCATAGTGAAAATCTTTCCGTTTTTGGTTTCCAAAACTCCCATACGATCTGATCCTTCAAACGGAGCAATGAAAGAAAAATCTATTTTGATTTTTACAATTCCTCCTTTAGCATTCAATCCTTGCGGAATAAAAACTTGCATTCTTGTATCTGAAATAACATATTTTGCTGCTACTTCAGTTGCTTTTCCATTTGATGAAGTAACTATTTTTACCGATTTGATTTTATGACCTCCGTCAAAAATTTGTCCTTGCGCACCATTACGACTTCCAGTGATAGGTACAACTGCATTTCCACGAGAATCAGCTTGAAATAAATTTTGATCTAAATTCATCCAAACAAAATTCATTTTATCAGGACTATTATTGGTATACGTAATTACACCAGAACCTGTAATTTCATTTTTTTGCTCGTCTAATTTGGCTGTCAATTGATAATCAGCTCTGTTTTGCCAATATTCATGACCTGGTTGCCCATTAGCTGAACGCGTATTGGTTCCGTTTTTTGTGTAGAAAAAAGGAGCAAAAGCATCATGATAATTGTAATTGGATTTTTGTTTTACTTCGGGCGCTTGCTCTTGTGACCAAACTGTCGAAATACTGAATAATAAAGTCAATCCTAAAATGACTTTGGAACGTATGTTTTTCATATTCTTATAATTTTTAACACAAATAAATGAAAAAAAAGCAGATTTTAAACTAAGTCAAAGCAAATATGTTTTAAAAACGAAATAACCATTCGAGTTTTACAATATATCGTTTTATATTTACCATTTAAAAACAAGATTACAATGTCCATCATCTCCCTATCCAATACTGAAATTAGTATCCAAATCAAATCGCTTGGAGCAGAACTTTGTTCGGTAAAAAGTACTGCAAACAAAGAATACATTTGGGAAGGCAACCCTGAATTTTGGGGGAAACATTCGCCGGTTTTATTTCCTATCGTTGGCACCTTAAAGAACAATACTTATTTTCATAATGAAAAAGAATATCATTTGTCTCGACATGGTTTCGCAAGAGATATGGAATTTACATTGATTGAAAAAACTGAAAACAGTGCTACTTTTTCAATTCAATCCAATTCAGAAACTTTAAAAAATTATCCTTTTGAATTTGAATTGCAAATGCACTATTCTTTAATTAATACTACTTTAGAAATTGCCTATAGCGTAATTAATAAATCAGATTATCGTATTCCTTTTTCAATTGGAGCTCACCCTGCTTTTGCTTTACCTGGCAATTTTGAAGATTACAGTCTTGATTTTGAAAAAGTAGAACCTTTGGACTATACCTTGCTTGAAAATGATTTGGTTTCAAAACAAACCGAAACACTGCATACTGACAGTAATAAAGTACCTCTAACCTATGAATTGTTTAAAAGAGATGCTTTAATTTTCAAAAAATTACAATCCAATTCACTCACTATTGTTGAGAAAGAAAAACCTATTTTAAAAGTTCACTTTGAGGACTTTCCAAGTTTAGGAATTTGGACAAAAATGGACGCACCCTTTATTTGCATTGAACCTTGGTTTGGTTATTCTGATACTGTTGAAAGTACGGGTAATCTTTTTGAAAAAGAAGGTGTTATTGTATTAGAAGCAAACGCTACTTTTCAAGCAAAATTTAGTATAGAAATCCTTTAAAAAACATTCATGTTAGAATTTAATTTTTCACCTTTTCCAAATCTCGAAACCAATAGATTGAAATTAAGACGACTCCATTTGTTAGATGGTAATGAAATTCTTGCTTTGCGTTCCAATCCAGAAATTATGAAGTTCATTCCAAGGCCTTTGATTAAAACCAAAGAAGAAGCTCTTGAATTCATTACGGGAATGGATACCAATATAAATAACAATAGTGTTATTAATTGGGCAATTACTACCAAAGAAGAGGATACATTAATTGGGATGATTGGTTTTTACCGAATGAAACCCGAAAACTATAGAGCCGAGGTAGGTTACATTTTGTCGGCAGAATTTCATGGACAAGGTGTGATTACTGAAGCTTTAGAACGAGTAATCCAATTTGGATTTGAAGAAATGAAATTGAATTCCATCGAAGCGGTAATTGATCCTGAAAACTTTGGGTCAGAAAAGGTCCTTTTGAAAAACAATTTTGTCAAAGAAGGACATTTCAAAGAACATGCTTTTTTTGAAGGTAAATTTTTAGACAGTGTTTTTTACTCACTACTTAAGAAAAATTTTAAGTAATATTAAATTTTGGAAGTGTTTTGATATATAGCTCTTCTACTTTTTTTCTAGCCCAATCTGTTTTTCGTAAAAAAGTTAAACTTGATTTTATTGATGGATTTTCATTAAAACACTTAATTTTGATTAATTCGCCAAGAGTATCAAATCCATAATATTGAACTAATTGTTCAATTATACTTTGAAGTGTAATACCATGAAGCGGATCTTTTGAAACTTTGTTTTCCATTGTGCAAATATATCTATATTAGATGTCTAATAAATCAAATAGTAAAAAAATGAAAAAAATTATAGCGATTGTATTGTTGTTTTGGATTCAGTTTAACTTTGGTCAAAGTCAAAATACTACAACAAATTATTATTTTATTCGACATGCTGAAAAAGCGGATAGTTCCAAAAATCCAGATTTATCCGAAAAAGGTTTGGAACGAGCACAAGAATGGCAATTGCTTTTCTCTGAACTATCGTTTGATGCAATATATTCAACTGATTTTAATAGAACTATTCAAACTATTAAACCTATTTCGGCAAAACAAAACAAAAACTTTAGCCTCTATAATCCCAAAACTATTGATATTGAAGCTTTCAAAAAAGAGACCTTAGGAAAAACAATTTTAATAGTAGGTCATAGCAATACAATTCCTAATATGGTCAACCAAATCATTAATCAAAACAAATACAAAGACATAGAAGACACCGTTTTCGGAAACTTATATATTGTTAATATTACAGGGAATCAAATTCATTCACAATTGCTTCACATTAAATAATAAATATACTTTGCCTTTATATTTTTTCTTTTTTATCCTACTTTTGCCTCACTATGCTAAAAACAGTCAACATACTTAATAAAAGAGCGCGTTTTGATTATGAAATAATTGAAACTTATACCGCTGGAATTGTTTTAGCAGGTACAGAAATCAAATCCATTCGTTTAGGCAAAGCCAATATTACAGAGAGTTTTTGTGAATTTAGCAACAACGAACTATTCGCCATCAATACTTACATTGAAGAATACGCTTTTGGAAATCAATTCAATCACAAATCTAGAAGCGAACGAAAATTACTTTTAAACAAACGTGAATTAAAAGGATTGGCACGAAGTGTTCAAGCTAAAGGTTTGACTATTGTACCCCTAAAAATGTTTACCAACGAAAAAGGAATGGCAAAACTTGAAATTGGTCTTTGCCGAGGTAAAAAGACCTATGACAAAAGAGAATCTTTGAAAGAAATGGATACTAAAAGAGATTTAGATCGAATTAAGAAAGCTTTTTGATAAAACTTTTTTTTATTTAAAATTATGACTAAATTTGTCTTGACAAATGAAAACATATTAAGAAATGAAAACACTAATCAAAAATGCAAGAGAACAAAAAAGACTCAAAACAAGAGAACTAGCTCAATTATTAGGCATCGATCAAGCATTGATTAGTAAGTTTGAATCCGGTTCAAGAAAACCCACAAAAGATCAAGTTACAAAAATAGCTTCTATATTAGAAATTGATTATGAAACTTTAATCGTGGCATGGCTAAAAGAAAGAATATTGTATGAAATTGGTCAAGATGAATTTGCACTAAAAGCATTACAAGTTGCCGAGGAAGAAATTCGATATGTTGCCAAAAATTCTTCTATTAAACAATCTAAAAAATTAGAATCAATATTGGTACAGATTGATGTTTTAAAAGATAAACTTGACAAATTGCGTCATTTTGATAGTTATAGAATTTCACAAGCATTAGAGCTTGAATATACTTTTGAAAGTAATCGAATTGAAGGAAACACTATGACCCTTCGTGAAACTGATTTAGTCATTAATGAAGGTTTGACTATTTCAGGAAAAAGTATGCGTGAACATCTTGAAGCAATCAACCATCAGGAGGCTATCGCTTATATTAAAGAATTAATGAACAAGAATACTTCTTTGATAGAAAGAGAAGTTTTGTCTATTCATAATCTTATTTTAAGAGGAATCCATCCAGAAGATGCAGGAAGATATAGAAAAGTTCAAGTGATGATCAAAGGAAGTGCACACATGCCGCCTCAACCTTTTTTAGTTGCCAAAGAGATGGAAGATTATTTTATTTGGTATGAAACCAATAAAAAGAAATTGCATCCAATAGTTCTAGCTGCCGAAATGCACGAGCGTTTGGTCACTATTCATCCTTTTATTGATGGAAATGGAAGAACTTCTCGTTTAGTAATGAACTTAATATTATTGCAAAACGGATATGTAATTGCGAATATAAAAGGAGATTACGAAACTAGAATGAGTTATTATCAAGCCTTAGAAACAGCTCAAACTCAAAATAACAAAGAAGATTTTATCTTATTTGTGGCTCAAATGGAAAAAGAAAGTTTAGAGCGTTATTTGGAAATTATTGGTCAATAAAAACCCCGCAAATTAGCGGGGTTTTCTTTTAATTTTTATCTTCTAAAAGTGGTACAAATCGGAATTCTCCAAATTCATGTTTTTCAAATTGAGTTTCGTTTTTTCGAATCAGCATCGTCATAATTTGTACCTCTTCTCCTAACGGAATAACTAACCTACCGCCTATTTTTAATTGAGCCATCAAAGGTTTAGGAATTATGGGTGCACCAGCTGTGACAATAATACTATCAAAAGGAGCGTGTATTTCCAATCCTTTATAACCATCTCCAGACGAAATATACTTTGGTCTGATTCCTAATTTGGGTAATAATACCGATGTTTTTTTAAATAATTCTATTTGGCGTTCTATAGTGTACACTTTGGCTCCCATTGCGCATAAAACAGCCGTTTGATAGCCTGAACCTGTACCTATTTCTAATATTTTGTGCTCTTTTTTTACTTCTAACAATTGAGATTGAAAAGCTACGGTGTAAGGTTGAGAAATGGTTTGTCCTGCTCCTATTGGAAAAGCCTTGTCTTGGTAGGCATAATCTTCAAAACTAGAGTTCAAAAACAAATGTCTTGGCACTTTTTTAATTGCCTCAAGTACATTTTTATCCGTTATGCCTTTTTGTTCTAAAATGCTTACTAACTGATTACGAAGTCCTTGATGTTTAGCCGTGTCTTTCAAAATTTGGGTTTTACTTTCGGTAAAAGTAACAAAGAATTTCTAATTCCAAATAGCGATTTTTAAATTAAAATTGAACAAATAATTGTCATTTTCACTTAATGAATTAACCAATTTATTGCTATTTTTGTCCAAACTACATTATTATGCTGAAAATTGGAGTATTAGGTGCTGGTCACTTGGGTAAAATACATTTGCGTTTATTACAACAATCTGAAAAATACGAATTGGTTGGTTTTTATGACGAAAACCAAGAGAATGGCGCTAAAATTGCAGCTGAATTTGGATACAAACAATTCGATACCATTGCCAAATTAATTCACGCTGTGGACGTAATTGATATTGTAACTCCTACTCTTTCTCATTACAAATGTGCCAAAGTTTCCATCAAATCTGGAAAACACGTTTTTATCGAAAAACCAATTGCTACAACTGTTGATGAAGCGGAAGAAATTATTGCCTTAGCCAATGAATACAAAGTAAAAGGTCAGGTGGGTCACGTTGAACGTTTCAATCCTGCTTTTATTGCTACAAAAAATATGATCGAAAATCCGATGTTTATTGAAACTCATCGTTTGGCCGAATTCAATCCAAGAGGAACTGATGTTCCTGTAGTTTTGGATTTAATGATTCACGATATTGATGCCATTTTGAGTGTGGTAAATTCTAAGGTTAAAAACATCAATGCCAGTGGCGTTTCCGTAATTAGTGAAACTCCAGATATTGCAAATGCTCGAATCGAATTTGAAAATGGCTGTGTGGCTAATTTGACTTCTAGCCGAATCTCGATGAAGAACATGCGCAAAACCCGTTTCTTTCAAAAAGACGCCTATATTTCTGTTGATTTCTTAGAAAAGAAATGCGAGGTTGTCAAAATGAAAGATGCACCTGAAATTCCAGGTGACTTTGATATGATTTTACAAAATGCTGAAGGAGTAAAAAAACAAATTTATTTCTCTAATCCTGAAGTACACCAAAATAATGCCATTTTAGACGAATTAGAATCGTTTGCTGATGCTATTAACAATGATACAACACCAGTTGTAACTTTGGAACAGGCCACTAATGCTTTACGAGTAGCCTATCAGATTATTGAATCAATGGAAAAATAACAACGACCCAAATGAAAACAATCGCTGTAATTGGAGCAGGAACAATGGGCAACGGAATTGCGCATACTTTTGCTCAAAAAGGTTTCACTGTCAAACTAATTGATGTTTCTGAAAAATCCTTAGATAAAGGCATGGCTACTATAGCTACTAATTTGGATAGAATGTTAGCCAAAGGAACCATTACACAAGAAGATGTTGCCAAAACTATAACCAATATTATTACCTATACCGACTTGAAAGACGGTGTGGTAGGTGCTGATTTGGTTATCGAAGCCGCTACTGAAAATGTCGATCTAAAATTATCTATTTTCAAGCAATTGAATGATGCTTGTGCTCATAATACGATATTGGCAACGAATACTTCGTCAATTTCAATTACTCAAATTGGAGCTGTTGTAGCGCATCCTGAACGTGTTATTGGAATGCACTTTATGAATCCCGTGCCGATTATGCAATTAGTAGAAGTGATTCGTGGCTACAATACCAGTGACGAGGTTACTCAAATTATCATGTCACTTTCGGAAAAATTAGGAAAAACACCTGTTGAAGTAAATGATTACCCAGGATTTGTAGCCAATCGAATTTTAATGCCAATGATTAATGAAGCAATCGAAACTTTGTACAACAAAGTGGCTGGCGTTTATGAAATTGACACCGTAATGAAATTAGGCATGGCACACCCGATGGGACCCTTACAATTAGCCGATTTTATAGGATTAGATGTTTGTCTTTCTATCCTAAATGTGATGTATGAGGGTTTTAAAAATCCGAAATATGCACCTTGTCCATTATTAGTCAATATGGTTCGTGCCGGAAAATTAGGAGTAAAATCAGGAGAGGGATTTTACAATTACGCAGAAAGCAAGAAAGCAGAAAAAGTGGCTGCTCAATTTATTTAATACCAAAGACTCCAAATGTCAATTCAAAATAATTTACGCTATATTCAAGCTGAACTTCCAGAAAACGTAACTCTTGTAGCTGTTTCCAAAACCAAACCTATCTCCGATTTAATGGAAGCGTATGAAGTTGGACAACGTGTTTTTGGTGAAAATAAAATCCAAGAAATGACCGATAAATGGGAAGCAATGCCCAAGGACATTCAATGGCATATGATTGGACACGTTCAAACTAACAAAGTCAAGTATATGGCACCTTATGTGAGTTTGATTCACGGGGTGGATAGTTTAAAATTATTGCAAGAAATTAACAAACAAGCAGCCAAAAATAATCGTGTGATTGATTGTTTATTGCAAGTCTATATTGCCGAGGAAGAGTCTAAATTTGGTTTAGACGAAGAGGAATTAAGTGAGGTGCTGAAACAAGTTCAGCATGACAAAAATGAATTGAACCACATCCGAATTGTTGGTCTAATGGGAATGGCTACTTTTACCGATAATCAAACTCAAGTAGAAAAAGAATTCAGCCGTTTGAAAACAATTTTTGATCAATATGCCAATCTAAATACTAAAAACTGCCAACTAAATACTTTATCAATGGGCATGTCTGGCGACTATCAACTTGCTATCGAATGTGGAAGTACGATGGTTCGAATTGGAAGTAGTATCTTTGGCAATTGATTGAAGATTGAAGATTGAAGATTAACGAACTTTGATTTCAGAATTTTTCAAATCTGAAACTTTAAACATTTAAACAAAATACTATTTACGCGATTCTCGACATAGAAACCACCGGAGGTCAATTCAACGAAGAAGGAATTACCGAAATCGCCATCTACAAATTTGATGGTCACGAAGTGGTAGACCAATTCATCAGTTTAGTGAATCCTGAAATTCCTATTCAGCCCTTTGTGGTTAAATTAACAGGAATTAATAATGCCATGCTACGATCGGCACCCAAGTTTTTTGAAGTAGCAAAACGCATAATCGAAATCACCTCAGATTGTATTATTGTAGCGCACAATGCGTCTTTTGATTACCGAATTTTACGAACCGAATTCAAACGTTTAGGTTACGATTTTCAAGCCAAAACCTTGTGTACCGTTGAACTTTCCAAAAAACTGATTCCTGAGCAACCTTCCTATAGTTTAGGAAAATTAGTTCGGGCTCTTGGTATTCCGATGGCAGATCGTCACCGAGCAAGTGGCGATGCTATGGCAACAACCAAATTATTCAAAATGCTTTTGGAAAAAGATGTCGAAAAGCAAATATTGAATGACTTCATCAAACAAGAAATTCAAAAAGGAATCGCTCCAAAACTGTTGGATATCGTTGAACATTTACCTTCTAAAACAGGGATTTATTACATTCATAACGAAAAAGGTAATTTGATTTACATTGGCAAAAGCCGAAACATCAAAAAACGAATTAACCAACACTTTACGGGAACTTCAACCAAATCTAAAAAGATTCAAAGAGAAGTTTTTACCGTAACTTGTGAAGAAACAGGAAGCGAATTGATTGCCCTTTTGAAAGAAAGCGAAGAAATCAAAATCAACAAACCTATTTATAATAGAGCTCAACGAAAAAGTATTTTTGAGTGGGCTTTGTATTCCGAAAAAGACACAAACGACTATTTGAATTTACGACTTCAAAAAGCCGATGGACGCAAAAAAGAAATCACCTCTTTTACCACGCTACAAGAAGGAAAAAATGCGTTGTTCCGTATTACAGAAAAGTACCATTTGTGCCAAAAATTAACTGGATTGTATCAGACTAATTCAGACTGCTTTCAATACAAAATCAAAGAATGTGATGGGGCTTGTATTGGCAAAATACTCCCCGAAGAATACAATAAAAGGGTTCAAAAATTTATTGCCGAAAATAGTTTTGAAAACAAAAATATAGTTTTGTTAGACCGGGGCCGTAACATCAATGAACGTTCGGCAGTCTTGATTGAAAACGGTATTTACAAAGGCTATGCTTTTTATGATTTGAATTACCAAGTGACCCATATCGACATCCTGAAAAACATCTTGATTCCGATGAAACACAACCGAGATGTAAAAACAATTATTCAAGGACAAATTAGAAGAAGTAAATCAATTAAAGTAATTTCGTTTTAATTTTTGGAGCCATTTCCCGCTTTCCGCTAAATCTTTATAGTTTCAACTTCGGGAGCCTCAGTTTTTAAACTATAAAGGATACCGCTTCAATCGGGGCTAAAACATGTTTAGAATAAACAATACATGAAATACCTTATCACAGTTATTGGACCGACAGCAATAGGAAAAACTTCCTTAAGCATTGCTTTGGCTCAACATTTTGGATGCGAGATTATTTCGTGTGATAGTCGTCAATTTTTTAAGGAGATGCAAATTGGTACCGCTGTTCCAAATCAGGAGGAATTAGCTGCCGCGCCACATCATTTCATTCAAAATAAATCTATTTTTGAAAATTATACTGTTGGCGATTTTGAAAAAGAAGCCGTTGCAAAACTTACCGAATTATATCAAACCAATGATTTTGCTATTTTAGTAGGTGGTTCTGGTTTGTATGTCGACGCCATTTTAAAAGGATTTGATTCTTTTCCAGCTATTGAAGCTTCAGTACGTGAAGAAGTATCTGCTAATTATGAGCAATTTGGTATTTCTTATTTACAAGAACAATTAGAACAACTAGACCCTGTCTATTTTGAAAAAATAAGTTCGGAGAATCCGCAAACTTTACAAAACCCACAACGCATGATGCGCTTTGTAGAAGTTTGTATTGGAACTGGAAAACCCTACTCTTCTTTTTTGAATCAGAATAAAAATAATCGTGATTTTACTCCTATTATTATTGGTTTGGAGGCTGAACGCAACGTGATGTATGACCGAATCAATCAGCGAGTAGACATTATGATTAACGAAGGACTTTTGGCGGAAGCTGAACAATTACATCCACACAAAGAATTGAATGCTTTACAAACTGTAGGTTATCGCGAATTGTTCTCTTATTTTGATGGTGACGGCACTTTAGATTTTGCCATAGAAGAAATCAAAAAGAATACCCGCCGTTTTTCGAAACGTCAATTAACTTGGTTTAAAAGAACCGAAAATGCAAAGTGGTTTGATTACTTAACCGATAGAAACGAAATTATAGGATTCATTAAAAATATAATTCATAATTCATAATATGCCAATTGCTCCAAATTTCAATTCTGTTTTAAGCAAAGACTGGGAAATTAATTTCACCCAATGTGCGCCAAATGGCTATTTAAAATATACGGAATTATGTAATTTATTACAAATGACCGCTGCAGCACATTCTGAAATTGGTGGCATTAGTTTTACTGATATGCAAGAATTTCACCAAGCTTGGGTGTTGAGTAGAATGCGCGTAGAAGTGAGTTCATTACCTAAATGGCGTGATGTAGTCACTATCAAAACCTGGATCAATTCCTTAGAAAATTCCCGTTCGGTTCGTGCTTTGGAAATGTATCTCAATGGAAGAAAGATTGTAGGTTCAGAAACATTTTGGGCAGTTTTCAATACCCAATTGCGTCGTCCAGAGGCATTGGCATTACCTTACGAACATTTTGAATTGTTCCCAGAGAATAAAGCGACAAGCGAAACTTTTTCTAAAATAAACCTCAACCATGAGAAAGAAATGGTATTTGAAAAAACGGTTCGATTATCCGATTTGGATATTGTGAATCATGCCAATAATGTGAAATATTTAGAATGGTGTTTGGATTTAGCCAATGAAACCAAAATTCTCAAACAAGAAATTGAAAGTTTTGAGATGAATTTTATGAAAGAGCTTTCGTTACAAGATGAAGTCGTTATTCACGAAAATAGCGAATCAAACACCTCCATTTTTAGCATTACTAAAGATGAAAAAAGCTGCTTTGCGTTACAATTGAATTGGAAATAATACTCCTAAGACTATCCAATTGAATTTACAACTTTCAAAATAGCACTATGCAATTCTTCTGAATTGATGGGTTTCGAAATGTAGTCATCCATACCTAAATCCAAACATTTTTGCTTTTCTTCTTTCAAAATTCCTGCAGTTAAAGCAATAATTGGCGTTCGTTTTGACAGTTCAATTTGCCTAATTTCAGTCGTTGTTTCATACCCGTTTTTTAAAGGCATTTGAATATCCATTAAAATCAAATCTAAAGGTACGGTTTGGTAAATTTCAATCACTTCTAGCCCATTTCTAGCTTCTAAAATAACTGCATTAGGAAAACTGTTTTTAATCATCAAACGAACTAATAGTAAATTGATTTCATTATCTTCTGCAATTAAAATTCGGAGAGCGCGATCCGATTTTGGAATAGATGCGTCCATTTGCACAACAGCTTTATCGCTAGCTCCAGCAAGTTTAAATTGAATAGAGAAATAAAACTCACTTCCCAATTCAGGTTCGCTTTTTAAATATAACTTACTTTGCATTAAACCCAATAATTGATTCGAAATGGTCAAACCCAATCCAGTACCACCAAATTTTCTAGTCGTACTAATTTCACCTTGAATAAAAGAATTGAATATCTTGTCTTGGTTCTGCTTTTGAATTCCAACTCCAGTATCCTTTACCGAAAAAAGAAGTGTTGAAAAACCAGATGAAGTTGCTATTTCCGAAATACTTATCGTAATATTTCCTGCTATAGTAAACTTGATAGCATTGCCAATTAAGTTTACCAAAATTTGCTTTAACCGTAAAGAATCCGCTACAATAAATTGAGGCACAGTCGTTCCAATGACTAAATTCAGGTCTAGTTTTTTTTCATTTGCTTGGTGTTTAAATAGTGTACTTACTTGCTTCGCTACTTCGAAAAGATCAATTTCTTCTAGATCCAACTCCATCCGACCTTCTTCAATTTTAGAAAAATCCAAGATATCATTAATGATTTCCATTAATAAAACAGCCGATTGATTAACTATACCCATGTATTGAAGTTGGTCGCGATCCAATTGCGTTTTCAATAACAAATCTGTGAAACCAATAATTCCATTAAGTGGCGTTCGAATCTCGTGACTCATATTAGCCAAGAAATTGGATTTGGCTTTATTAGCAGATTCCGCAAGTTCTTTTGCTTTAATCAATTCAGATTCCATCTGTTTCGTATCTGAAATATCAATTAAGCTTATTACAATTTCAGACAAATCTCCATTAAAATTATTTAACGGAAATCCATTGATTAATAATAAACTGGAATCATTCGAATTGACACGTTTTACTTTTACAATAAAATCCTTAAGTGGTTTGCCTGTTCGTATTATAACATTTACAGGATAATCTTTCGCTAATAAAGGACTATCGTCTTCAGTGTGACAAAACCAATTGGAATCATTAACTCCCATGAACTTGAATTCCTCATGTTTGATGCCAAGCAAATTAGATGCTTTAGGATTACTAATCATTGTAGCGGTTTTCATATCATAAACTACGATGCCAATATCTAAATTGTATAATAAATTACGATGCCTTTCTTCACTGTTTTGAAGTGCCTTTTCAATTAAGTTTAATTGAGTAATATCTACCACAGAAATATGACAAAAATGTTCGTCATCTGCTACAACTCCTGTAAGGTATACAAAGTGTGTTTTAGTAGCCGATTGTAAGTTGATTTCACAACATTCAGAGATTTTTAGATTAAAGAGCCGTTCTAAAAAAATATCAAACTCCATCCTAGTGTCAGCAGTAACAAAAGATCTAAATTTAGTATTCACTAAATCTTTCCCTTCTTTGAGTAGCATTTCGGCACTAGTTCGATTGGCTTCAATTATTACTCCATCTCTATTAATGGTAAAATAACCCGAAGGCGAGAAATCATAGAGTTCTCTATACTTTTCAATTGCTGAGTCCGCTATTTTTTTGGCAATCAAAAGTTGCTCATTTTGAAGCTCTAATTCAATTTGATGCACTTCTAAATCTTTAATCAATTTGAGCTTTTTCATATATAGCAAACTTTAGCATTTTCAATTTATATAAGAACCTATTTTTTTGATATTCAAAATTTTAATATCAATAGAAATCAAATTAACTTCCTTTTTTTTAAAGATACACTTAATAAAATGAATACTATCCAACTTCCGTTTTATTTCCAAATTAGTTTAATTAACAAAAAAATAACACTTATTTGTATATACAAATAAATATTACACTATATTTGTACCTACAAATTAAGTAGTGACAAATATGAAAATTGAAGATATTTTAAAATCAACTGTACCCATGGATAATTCTAAAAAAATTATCATGAACATTATGTATACCCAAAACATAATTGCAGAAAGTTTTAATGAGATTTTAAAGCCTTTTGATATTTCTTCTGAACAATTTAATGTGTTGCGCATCTTGCGAGGTCAAAAAGGCAATCCAACCAATATGTTTGTCATCCAAGAACGGATGTTGGCTAAAACAAGTAACACTACCCGATTAGTAGACAAATTATTATTAAAAGAATTGGTAACACGTGAAGTATGTCCAGCCAATCGAAGAAAAATAGAAGTTACCATTACACAAAAAGGTTTGGCACTTTTAAATGAGTTAGAACCTAAAGTTAGATTGCATGAAGATTCTTATTCTCAAAAATTATCAGAGGAAGAACGTCTGCAATTGAATGAATTATTAGAAAAATTTAGAAATCAATAAACAACAATAAATACATATGAATACATTTTTAGAAAACCAGAATTGGAGATATGCCACAAAGAAATTTGATGCTACCAAAAAAATTTCAGATGCTGATTTAGCTTTTTTGAAAGAAGCAATTCGTTTGAGTACTTCGTCTTATGGTTTGCAACCATATAAAGTTTTCATTGTAGAAAACCCAGAATTAAGAGCTAAACTTGTAGCTGCATCTTACGGTCAAGCACAAGTTGCCGAAGCTTCTCACCTATTGGTTTTTGCTAATGAATTAAATTTTGGTGCTGAAGGAATTGACCAATTGGCGAATAACATTAGCGCAACTAGAGGTCTTCCTTTAGATGCTATTCAAGGATATGTAGACTATATGAAAGGAAACATCACTGGCTTGCCAGAAGAAGTTAGAAATATTTGGACTTCAAAACAAACTTATTTGGCTTTAGGTAACTTATTAAATGCTGCCGCTGAACTTCAAATTGACGTTACACCAATGGAAGGTTTTGTTCCTGCTCAAGTAAATGAAATTCTAGGATTAGATAAATTGGGATTGAATGCAAGTTTGTTAGCTCCAATTGGTTACAGACATGCTGAAGATGACACGCAGCATTATAAAAAAGTTAGAAAATCAAACGACGAATTATTTATTACACTTTAATTATTATTAACCTTCAAATTTAAAAAAAATGAAAAATTTAAAATCAATTGCACTTGCATTAGTCGTAGCATTCGCTACAGTATCAGTTTCAGCTCAAGTTAAAAAAATTGACGCTGCAAAAAGTTCTATCAACTGGTTAGGAAAAAAAGTAACTGGACAACACAACGGTATAGTAAACTTTAAAGACGGTGCTTTAGTTTTCAAAGGAAAAAAAGTAGCTGGTGGAAACTTCACAGTAGACATGACTTCATTAACAGCTACTGATTTACAAGGTGAATACCAAGGAAAATTAAACGGACACTTAAAAGCGGATGATTTCTTTGGAACTGAAAAATTCCCAACTGCAAAATTGAATTTCAAAAAAGTAGTTGCGAAATCAGCAAATGTATATACTGTAACTGCAGACTTAACAATCAAAGGAATTACTAAACCAGTAACTTTTGATTTAGCTACAACAGCTACTTCTGCTACTACTAAATTTATGGTAGATAGAACTAAATACGATATCAAATACGGTTCTGGAACTTTCTTTACTTCTATTGGAGATAAAGCAATTGCTGACGAATTTGAATTAGACGTAACTTTGAAATTCTAATATTTCAAACTCAAAATAGGAAAAGCTCTAACAATTGTTAGGGCTTTTTTTATGTTCCAAAATGAAAATAGTTGTAAAATCGAATTCCTAATTCCCAATTCCTAACTACCTTTGCACTTTATATAAATTCATTATTATGAACCTACAACATATCCCACAAATCAAACATACTGAAAGTGGTAACTTCTTTTTATTAGCCGGACCTTGTGCTATTGAAGGAGAAGAAATGGCATTACGTATTGCTGAAAAATTAGTTGGTATTACCGACAAACTTCAAATTCCTTATGTATTTAAAGGATCATTCAAAAAAGCAAATCGCTCTCGAATTGATAGTTTCTCCGGAATTGGGGATGAAAAAGCATTACAAATTCTGCGCAAAGTATCAGAAACTTTTGGAGTGCCAACAGTTACTGATATCCATACGAACGAAGATGCTGATATGGCGGCTCAATATGTTGACGTATTACAAATTCCTGCTTTTTTAGTTCGCCAAACCGATTTAGTAGTGGCAGCAGCCAATACAGGAAGAACAGTCAACTTGAAAAAAGGACAATTCATGAGTCCAGAAAGTATGAAACATGCGGTTCAAAAAGTATTGGATTGCAACAATCAAAACGTAATGGTTACCGATAGAGGAACTATGTTTGGTTATCAAGATATGATTGTGGACTACAGAGGTATTCCAACCATGCAACAATATGCTACAACTGTTCTAGATGTAACGCATTCATTACAACAACCCAACCAAACTGCTGGTGTAACAGGGGGAAGACCAGATATGATTGAAACTGTAGCAAAAGCTGGAATTGCAGTTGGTGTAGATGGAATTTTTATCGAAACCCATTTTGATCCTGCTAATGCTAAAAGTGACGGTGCTAATATGTTGCATTTAGATTATTTTGAAGACTTAATGACCAAATTAGTGGCCATTAGAAAAACCATAAATCAATTTTAATTTATACCCTAAATCGTTGAAAAAGTTATTATTATCATTCACATTAGTTTTATTTTCACTCACTGTGTTTGCACAGGAAGCTATAAAAATTCAAGATAAATATACTGCTCATAACAAAGGAAAATTCTTTGTTTCTTGGGGAGGAAATCGTGAAACGTATTCAAAATCAGATATTCATTTTAAAGGAACTGATTATGATTTCACTATTTATGATGTAACTGCACATGACAAACCCAAAGGATGGCATATCGATTATATTAATCCAGGCCGAATGACAATTCCTCAAACTAACTTTAGAATGGGTTATTTTGTCAATGATCATTATAGTGTAGCAATTGGAGTAGATCACATGAAATATGTGATGAACCAAGATATTGCTGTACAGTATACTGGAAGTTACCCTAATCGATATTCATACGGAGAGGCTATTGCCAACAACCAAATTAAATTAACTGAAGCATTTTTAACTTTTGAGCATACAGACGGCTTGAACTATGTAAATACCGAACTGTCCCGTCATGATGATATTTCGAAATTATTTAACATCCAAGATACTGACAAAGTACAAGTTAATGTAACCGAAGGTGTTGGAGTTGGTTTTTTATACCCAAAGACAAATGCTAAATTATTAGGCAAAGAACGCCATGATGATTTTCATGTAGCGGGTTATGGAGCATCCATAAAAGCGGGTTTGAATGTTACTTTCTTCAAGCATTTTTATATCCAAACAGAAGTAAAAGGAGGTTATATCAATATGCCTGATATTCAAACTACATTCAGCAATTCGGATTCTGCTTCTCAAGAATTCTTTTTCTTCCAAAAAATTATTGCCTTTGGAGGAATTTTCAAAATATAATCCCACTATATACTACAAAAAAAAGGCTTCGGATGAAGCCTTTTTTTTATTTTACAATTCCGTTTTGATCCATTAAATACATCAAGGAAGCCATGCTTGAAGCTCCCAACTCCAATTCTCTTTTATTGATTGCTTCGAATGTATCGTTCAGCGCGTGATGGTAATCAAAGTAACGTTGTGAATCTGGTTTTAACCCCGCTTTGACAATTTTACCAGAACTTAATGGATTAATATCAGCTCCTGCTCCGCCTTTTACAAAACTGTGAATCAAATACGGTTCGAACAATTTCTTCCAAGATGAAATAAGTTCAAAATTAGCATCATCCGCTTCTATAGAAAATCCTCTTGGGCTAAATCCGCCCGAATCACTCTCCAAAGCAAAAATGTGGTTCTCCATATTAGTTTTAGCTAATTCAGCATATTTTTTTCCGCCTCTACCTCCATTCTCTTCATTCATGAATAAAACTACACGAATAGTATTTTTGGGTTTATAACCTAACGTTTTGAATATATGAAGTACTTCCATACTTTGCACTACTCCTGCTCCGTCGTCATGAGAACCATCGGCTAAATCCCAAGAATCTAAATGTCCGCCTACAACCATAATATTATCTGGATGTTCACTTCCTTTGATTTCACCTACGACATTGTAGGATAAAGCATCTTCCATCTGAACACAAGATTGCTTAAAATACAATTTTAACCCTGGATTAGCTTTTAATTTTTGACTCAATAATTCGGCTCCATTAGTACTAATTGCCGCAGTTGGAATATATTCAGAAGGTTGTAAATCACCATAACTTTGCGCACCCGTATGTGGGAAATCATCCAAACGCAAATTCATGGAACGAACAATTGTTCCCACTGCTCCTAATTTAGCGGCTTCTTTAGCACCTGCATAGCGTTGATCCACACAGCCACCATACGACTTGAAGGTTTCAATAAAAGTTGGATCCATAGGTCGGTTATAAAAAACTATTTTTCCTTTGATTTTGTCTCCCCATTTTTTCAAATCCTCGATACCCTGCACTTCGATTACCTCAGCAGTTAAACCCTTTTTAGAAGTCGCAACAGAACCGCCTAAAGCTGCAATTGGTACTGCGATTTTTGATTTATCATCTAATATAAACGCGGTTTCTTTTTCGCCACGAACCCATTTGGGAACCATAACTTCCTGAAGATACACCTTATCTAATCCAAGAGTTTCCAATTGTGCTTTGGTATATTGAACCGCTTTTTCGGCGTTATCGGAACCAGACAATCTAGAACCAATTTTATTAGATAAATGTTCCAGCCAAGAATAACATTTGGCATTGGTTAAACCTGATTTATAGATATCTTTTAGCATTTTCTCGTCTTGAGATTGGGCCACCATAACCATTCCATTAAAGAAAACTATTCCTGCTAGTATTGATTTTTTCATTTTGATTTGATTTATTGATTGGGCAATTTCGGAATTCTTTTTTAAACTTGGTTAACCAAAGGCTATAAAAAGATAGAGTTATAAAAATCTTACTATTGTCAAACTGAACTTGTTTCAGTTTCTGAAAATAATTCATTGAAAATATTTATAGATTCCGAAATAAATTCGGAATGACAAAATTTGTACTTTTTAATTTTAGTTAATAGGTTCAAAACTGATGGCTGTTCCTCCTCCTGGAGCCAAACGCAATTTGATTTTTGATGCATTTGTTACTTCTATTTTTCGAATGGTATAGGCCTTAGGATTATTTTTCCAATCGGCGTCTTTAGCATCTTCATAAATTATGGCTTTGTATTTTTTTCCTTTGGTCAAAAAGTCCAATTTGATTTCAGTTTGTCTGGCATTTTCATCGGTGATCGCTCCTAAAAACCAAGATTGTTTCCCTTTGGCTTTTCTAGAAATAGTCAAATAATCGCCAGGTTCAGCTTCTAAATATTTTGTTTCTTCCCAATCTACAGCTACATCTTTGATAAACTGAAAGGCATCAGGATATTTCTCGTAATTTTCTGGTAAATCCGCCGCCATTTGAATTGGAGAATACATCGTCACATACAATGCTAATTGCTTTGCCAAAGTGGTATGCACTTGTTCCGTTTTATTTTTGTCATAATGACTCATTTTAATCTCAAAAATTCCAGGAGTGTAATCCATTGGTCCTCCCAATTGACGAGTAAACGGCAAAATCGTTTCGTGCATTGGTGGATTTCCGATACTCCAAGCATTGAACTCATTCCCACGTGCCGCTTCAGCCGCTACATAATTAGGATACGTTCTGCCAAGACCTGTAGGATGAGATGATTCGTGCGAATTGACCATCAATTTATAATCCGCAGCGCGTTTTACCACATGTGCAAAATGATTGACCATAGTTTGTCCGTCGTGCATTTCGCCACGCGGAATAATCTTACCTACATAACCTGTTTTCACAGCTGGATAATTGTATTTGACCATATTTTCAAATGCGCGATCTAATCGTCTTTCATAATTCGCCACCGAACCTGAAGTTTCATGGTGCATAATCATTTTTATATTCTTCGCTTTGGCGTAAGCCGAAATTGCTGCAATATCAAAATCTGGATAAGGCGTAACAAAATCAAAAACTTCTTCTTTCCAATTGCCCGACCAGTCTTCCCACCCTTCATTCCAACCTTCTACTAAAACACCATCAAAGCCATTTTTTGCAGCAAAATCGATGTAACGTTTGGTATTTTCGGTAGTCGCTCCGTGTGCTACTGACTTTTTCAATTCCGTGCCAAAATTAGTTGCATTTTGAGAACCCGCATAATCCCAAGTCGAATTTCCTACGTGCATTTCCCACCAAATTCCAATATATTTCATCGGTTTAATCCAAGAAGTATCGTCAAGTTTGGAAGGTTCGTTCAGGTTCAAAATCATTTTAGAACCCACAATATCTCTAGCATCATCACTAATCATAATCGTTCTCCAAGGCGATACACAAGGTGTTTGTAAATAGGCTTTATCACCAATAGCATTGGGAACTAATTCTGATTTTAATTTATAATTGGTCACATCGGCTTTCAAGTGCATCACAGGATAGTTGATCACCGCTGCTTCAAAAATATTTATATACAAACCCGATGGTGATTTCATCATCAAAGGCGTTTGAACGGTGTATTTTCCAGGAATGGATTTTACTCCAATTCCATTGTTCATATTGATTTTTGAATTGTCAATTTCAGAGAATTGGGTTTCGTTGTATTCGTATTCGTTACTATCAAAATCGCCTGGTAACCAGAACACTTTGTTATTCTCAGTCAAATTAAATTGCGTACTTTCATCGGAAATGATAAAGTAATTCAACTCTTTTTGCTTTGGAAAATCATATCGAAAAGCCACGCCTTCATCAAACGCTCTAAATACTAAATTCACTTTTATATTCGTACTTTTTTGAACTAAACTAACAACCAATTCATTATAATGATTGACAATACTCGCTTGTTCTCCTAGAACAGGTTTCCACGATTCGTTAAACGAATTATTGTTGGTAGATTTAATTTCAAAATCAGCATCTAAGGCAGGTTTGTCTTTTAACTTAACTCCTAAATCACTGTTTACAACAACAGATTTAGTTTTATAATTCACTGAATAAGTGGGTTGCCCAGAAGCAGACAATTTAAAATTAAGCGAGATTTTACCTGAAGGAGAACTCACCGTTTGCGCTTGAGTTAATCCAATAGTAAATAAGAGAAAAAGAGAAAATAACTGTTTCATGTTTGTGATATTAAAAGGGTAATATAATTAAATTATTATTTATTAATGCATTAGTTTAGAAATCAAAACCATCTTCTTTTTTTAAAATAAAAGAGCATCCCAATACCAATTAATACCATAATGGCCACAACGGTATAATAGCCATTAGGGTACTTTAGTTCGGGCATATAGTCAAAATTCATTCCGTACACTCCAACAATAAAGGTCAAGGGAATAAAGATAGCCGAAACAATGGTCAATGTTTTCATAATCTCATTCATCTTATGTGTCTGAGCCGAAAAAAAGAAATTTGAAGCACTTTCAAGCGATCCCATATCCGATTCTATTTGTTCTAATAGTTCCAAACTTTTTTGGTACAAACGAGCAAAAAAACTGAAATTTTCTATTTCAATTGCATTGAAAACATTGTCATCTTTAATACTCTTTATATCATACAAGGAGTCTCTTAAGGGTATTATAGATCGTTTCAAAAAGTTAAAATTGTCACGGTGTTTTTCAATACGTTCCAAAATTATTGGATCATCACTCCTTTTCGAAATATTAATCAATTCCTCAATCTTATCCTCTTCATTTTCAAGTGTAATATAAAAATTCTCCATTACAGCATCCAATAGAATGTACAATAAATAATCCGCTTTCTTAGCTCTCACAATTCCTGAATGTGTTCTAATTCGTTCGCGAATATGCGCAAAGAAATCACTACGTTTTTCTTGAAACGAAAGTAAAATTCCATCTTTAATCAAAAAACTAATTTGTTCCGCTTGAATATTATCGGAATGTTCTGTAGGCAATAGCGATTTTATATTAAAAAACAAGACCTCTTGCTGTTCCTCTAATTTGGTACGTTTGCTGGTATTCAAAATATCTGCAAGCATAAAGTGATCGATTCCAAAATAATCCCCTACAGATTTGACTAAGTCCAAATCATTCAAACCATGAACATTAACCCAGTTTGTTTTTTGAGTTTCGATACTTTTGTCAAAATCAGATACTTTAATTTCTTCAAATTCGGTTAAATCTGTATTATCATATACAAACAACTGCATTTCAGTGTCGTGACTTTTATGTAGTCCTGTATATTCTAAATTAAAAGGTTGCACTTTTCTACCTTTTTTATATTTAATTTTTCTCATAAATGAAGTCTATGTTATACGGGTTTCATCACGCTGTTTGAATTCTTTACCAACAAAAATAGCGAGAAATAAAGTCTATGCGCATGTTATTGGATATATTTTGCAAAATATTTAATTAGATTGGCTTTTAACACATTCTGAACAAAACATCATATTAATGATGGCGTTTTAAAAATATATCAATAGATTTGGATATTCGTAACAAGTTTACGAATAAAAAGCACTTTCCATTATCAATAACAAAGTATTAATTTTAAAAGAGGAATTACATGGTAAAACTTAAATCAAGTTTGATTATTGCTAGTTTACTTGTCTGCTTTAGTCAAGAAGCGGTAAGTCAAAACAAGAAAAAGAAAGAATCAGCTAAACCAGCAATTACGGCTACAGAAACTCCAAAACCTGATGCTAAAAAAGGCCCAAAACCTTACAATAAGGTAATTGACACGACAGCTGTAACTCAAAAAGGGCTGATTGACATTCATAAAATGGATGCTAAATACCTTTTTGAAATCCCCGCTACATTATTAGATACTGAAATCATGACCATTACCCGATTTTCTAAAACTCCCGCTGGAGGTGGAATATTTGGTGGTGAAGAAGTGAATCGACAAGTGATTCAATTTGAAAAAGGATTAAACAATACCTTGTTATTGCGTTCTATCAGTTACGTAATTATGTCACCAGATGGCGACAAACCTTTGGCGCAGGCCGTTAAAAATTCGTCTACGAATCCTATCATTGGAAATTATGATATACTAGCTATAAAAAAAGGAGATGATGGTAAGGAAGCTTCGTATGTGATAGATATGACACCTACGTTTGATGCCGATGTACAAACCTTTTCATTAGATCCAGTAAAAAAACAAACATTAAGCATTCAAGCTTTTCAAAAAGAAAGGTCGTTTATTCAAAAAATAAGCAGTTATCCTATCAATACTGAAATTAGAACAGTAAAAACTTATTCTACAGTTCCAGCTTTGTTGTCTTTAAATCCAATGCCTAAAATTGGAACTAATTTACCTGCAGGTTTGGATTCAGGATTTTTGACAGTTGAATTGAATACTTCGATGATTGCCTTGCCTAAAAACCCAATGCGCAAAAGAACATTCGATGCGCGTGTTGGTTATTTTGCAAATCAATATGGCGTTTTTGAAGAAGAATCACATAAATCAGACACGGAAGTTTTTGCGGTAAGATGGCGTTTAGAACCAAAATCAAAAGAAGATGCGGCAAAACAAAAAAGAGGTGAATTAATTGAACCGGCTAAACCAATTGTGTATTATATCGATCCGGCTACGCCAGACAAATGGAAAAAATACATCAAACAAGGTATTGACGATTGGCAAGTTGCTTTTGAAAACGCGGGTTGGAAAAACGCCATTCGTGGCGAATATTGGCCAGAAAATGATCCAACAATGAGTTTGGAAGATGCTCGTTTTTCAGTATTGCGTTATTTCGCTGCTGAAATTCAAAACGCGTATGGACCTAATGTTCACGATCCAAGAACGGGTGAAATCTTAGAAAGCCACATTGGTTGGTACCACAACATTATGAGTTTGTTGCGTAATTGGTACTTAATACAAACTGCTGCTGTAGATCCTGCAGCAAGAAAAAAACAATTTGATGATAACTTGATGGGCGAATTAATTCGTTTTGTGTCTTCTCATGAAGTAGGGCATACTTTAGGATTACGTCATAACATGGGAGCTAGTTCAGCTACACCAGTAGAAAAATTAAGAGATGCTGCTTTCCAAGAAAAGAACGGACATACTTCTTCCATCATGGATTATGCTCGTTTTAATTATGTAGCACAGCCCGAAGATGGTGTAAAACATTTATTTCCAAAAATTGGTGATTATGACAAATGGGCTATCAAATGGGGATACTCTTATTTTGACGATGCCAAATCAGAAAAAGAAGAAAAAGCTACTTTAAACGAAATGACGAAAGAAGCCTATAAAAATCGTCGTCTTTGGTTTGGAACCGAAATGAGTCCGTATGATCCAAGATATCAAACAGAAGATATTGGAGACAATGCCATGAAAGCTTCAACTTACGGAATTAAAAACCTACAACGTATTCTTCCTAATTTATTAGAATGGAGTAAAGAAAAAGGGGAAAGTTATGCGGAATTAGATGAATTATACAGCGCACTTACTGGACAATTCAGACGTTATTTAGGTCATGTTACTAAAAATATTGGTGGTGTTTATGATACACCAAAAACTTATGACATGGGTGGTAACCAATTTGAAGTAGTACCTAAAAGCATTCAAAAAGAAGCAGTTAGTTTCTTGAATACTCAATTATTTGCTACGCCAAAATGGCTAATGAATCAAAATGTATTGGCTAAAATCAATCCAGACAATGGTGTAGAAGCGATCAAAGCAATGCAAGAGTCTACTTTGAGTAACGTATTAGCGGGAGACCGAATGGTTCGTTTGTTTGAAGGTTCATCTATTAGTAAAAATAATTATTCTGTAGATGAATTGATGAGTGACTTACGCAACGGAATTTTTGCTGAATTAAAATCAAATGCGCCAATCGATATGCATAGAAGAAATCTTCAAAAGGTTTTCATCGATAAAGTAACTGGATTATTAAATCCCGGAAACGCAACTGTTCGTTCTGTGCCTGTCGGAGTTACTTATGGTTTCAATACTAAAAATGTGAATTTGAACCAAACTGATTTACCATCTATCGCAAGAGGGCAATTAGTGAGTTTAAAATCAAATATCAAAGCTGCTGCTGCTAAATCTACAGACCGATTAAGCAAGTTGCATTTATTGGATTTAGTGTCTAGAATCGACAAAGCATTAGACCCAAAATAAAAAAGATCCGACTTGCAAAGTCGGATGAATTATAATAAAAAAACCGAGCTATTTCTAGCTCGGTTTTTTGTTTATATAAATGAAATTATTA
>CAYWFQ010000018.1:2643-29977 GCA_964457505.1 uncultured Flavobacterium sp. | reverse complement strand
CCACTTGAAAAACCTTTCAATTTCTTGAAAGGTTTTTTTATTTTTTTTTGTAATACTTATCCAAACCTAAATCGAGTTTTTTCAACTCTCGAACCGCTATTTTTGCTATTTCCGTAGCGCCTTTACTACTCAAATGCGTATCGTCTGATTTGCCGTTGGGATAATAGGAATGTTCTCCAGCTTTGAAATGCAAATGCAATTCTTTAGACTTTTCTGGTCCGTAAGATTGTTCCAACAATTCTGAAAAATATTCCATATCAATAAAGGGCACTTGGTACTCCTGTGCCACCAAACGCATTGCTAATGGATAATCGCCATGCGTACCAATTAAAACTCCTTGTTCATTAAAATTTCTTCTGGCAATTGACGAAAATAAAATGGGAATTGCTCCTTTTGCTCTAGTTTCGGTTACAAAGCGAATTAGATTATGGCGGTAGGATGTATGCGGATTCGTGTATCGTGTTGAATCGGCTACTTTTGCATCATTATGACCAAATTGAATGAAAACATAATCGCCTGTTTGTAAAGAATTGTAAACCGAATCCCACCGTTTTTCCTTGATAAAACTTTTGGTACTTCGGCCGTTAACTGCCCGATTATCAATAGTAACTTGATTCAAATCAAAAAAAGATGGCAATACCTGACACCATCCTGTCTCGGGATTTTCATTAGGCTTTATTTTATCTGCCATTGTCGAATCGCCAATCGTGTAAATGGTTGTTTTTTGACCTAAACAACTCATCGAAATACAAAAACTTAGAAATAATACAATTCGCATAGTAGATTAATTAATTTGATAGGTTTGTATGTGGCGTGAAAATTCTCTTCCCAAAATAGCTTCTGTGGTGTAATCTTCGGATTCTTTTTTTGTCAGTTGATGTGACCACAAAACTCTTTTTTGAGGTTGAAAACCGGGACCTTTACAATTGTATTCGGCATAAAATGCTGTTTTTTCTGCTTCAGGTTTGGACCAATTTTCCCAACCTTGAGGTTGAATATGTCTTCCCATTTCGCAATTCATAAAAACAGTTTTAGCATAAATTCGCCATGGCCGTCCTAAATAAACTTGGCTCACTCCTTCGGCTGCTGTTAGTTTACAACCTTTAAAAACATAGCCAAAAAGAGTGTTCTGAGGGGTTGAAGCCGCTGTTATGAACGAATTTTTTTTACTATGAATCTCACAATTGTCAAATAAAACCGTAGCATCTCCGAAGATAAAATCAGTAGTGCCTTCGATATAACAATTACTAAAATAATTTTTAGAGCCTTCGCCAGAAGTATATAAAGTATCTTGATTTCCTAAAAATGAGCAATTGAAAAAGAATACTCTATCTGCATTTACATTTAGAGCAACTGCTTGCCCCACTTCTCCAGAGGTGTTTTGAATAGTGAGGTTTTTAGCAAAAAAATCGTTCCCTTCTACTAACATGGTGTACGTATAAAAGGTACTATTTCTACCTAATCCTATTTTATTAAAATAGTCGTCGTAAGTAATAATGGTACCTTCTCTACTTTCTCCTATTAATGATACTTTAGGGTTCCAAGAATGTACTTTTACTTTTTCTTTATAGATACCGTTTTTGATAAAAATAGTAATTCGTTGGTTAGGAAAGGATTGAACTGAATTGATAGCTTCTTGAATCGTCACAAAGTTTCCACTTCCCTTTTGATCTACTACAATAACATACTCATCTTTGGCTAAGGCTTTTTTTTTAGCACTTTGTGAAGTAGAATTTTCTAGTTTTTGTTTCCACTTCGCATATTTTTTTAGGACTTCTTTAGGTTCATCGGTATACCAGGCATAGCCTGATCTTCGTTCGAACCCAATTTCAGCTAAAGTAGCTTTCTTTATTCCGTCTCGATCGCAGAAAAAAGGACTATTTGTTTCTAAATCCATGAATCTAGCCCAAAGGGGTTGGGAATTGGGGCTTTTTATAACTACTTTATCGTCTTTTTTGTTACCGCCAATTGCCACACTTTGAATTTCAATCCCAGTAATTTTTGTTTTCTCAAACCACTGAACTGCTCCTTCAACAGCCGCTATAATTTCTTGAGATGGGTTCTCAATTGACATTAAAAAAAGGGAAATTTTAGCTGATTCTTTCCCACTTAAAGAAGGTAATTCGTAGGCACGAGCTTTAGCCGGCACTAAGCTAATTTCGTCGTGTTGCGCACACCAAGATGTTAGCTCTCCGTTTTGTTTGTATTGTGTTTTCAAGATACACTCAACGCCTTTACTAAATGCTTTTTCAACTTTTTGGTGTATTTCCGCTGAAGGAACAATACTATAAACACTAGATTTATTTTTTAGTTCTTTCAATAATTCCAACACACCCACCATCGCATCGTCATTATAGGTAATGTGACTGTAATATCCTTTAATTAAAGGAAAAAATTGTGGCCAACCTCCATTGTCATACTGTGCGCTAAGAAGGTAGTCTAGTCCTTTCAAGAAAGCTGTTTTGTATCTTTCATCAGGATTTTTTTTGTAGATTTTTGATAAAAAAAGTAACTCTTGGCAGGTTGCCCCATTATCAATTGTGCAATCCATTGGATCATTTTTCAAAACCAAAAGTTTTTGTCTTTCAACATCCGAAAGTGGAAGATGCATTTGTATATTTTTAGGCCAACCACCAATGTTTCTTTGATACAACAATACATTTTCAGCAACCTGAATGGCCTCCTTTGAAGCAAACCAATTTTCATCATTTGATTCCGTGATTTGTTTCCAAGATTTATTGTGTACTTGGGCGGTTACTACTAAATGAAGTAGTATAAAAACCAAAACTAGGCAGTGCTTTTTTGAAAATAATGTCATATTAAACCTCAATTATCTATTCAATTCTAATGCGGCTAAGATAAAAGATCCTGTAGCTTTAGGATCGTTGTCTTTTTTTCTTTCATTAACATAATACGAATACGACCCGTCACGGTAGGGGTTTCCTCCTAATCCTGCGACAGCACAGGCTTGAGTAATATGGATTTGGCCATCGGAATCAGTTTTGATTAATCGAGTAGTCAATCCATCAAATGCTTTGTTAGCAATGGCTTTAAATTTTTTGGGCAAATAGCCTTTGTTAGCTCCTTTTGCCATTGCATATGCAAACATCGATGACCCAGAAGACTCTAAATAATTGCCTTCACTTCCTCCTTTATCGGTAACTTGATACCAAAGTCCTGAAGGGTCTTGAAATTTCACTAAACTATTAGAAATGGCATTCAAATATCCAATCAATTCGTTTCGTTTGGGGTGATTTTTTGGAAAATAATCCAACACATCTACCAATGCCATCACGTACCATCCAATAGATCTTGACCAGAAATTAGGAGAACAACCAGTTGTTTTATCGGCCCACGGCATTTGTTTACTTTCGTCCCAACCATGATACAACAATCCTGTTTTGGGATCTGTTGCGTGCTTTTGAATTAACTCAAATTGTTTGGCAATATCAATTAATTTTGCTCCATTTTCATACTGTACCGTATATTGGGCGTAAAACGGTTCTCCCATATACAACCCATCCAACCACATTTGATTGGGATAGATTTTTTTGTGCCAAAAACCACCTGAGGCGGTTCTAGGTTGTTCTTCAATTTGTTTTCTCAATAATTGCAAAACCGTTGCGTAACGAGAATCCTTTGATGTTTCGTGTAAATTAAAAAGAATTCTACCAGCAGTGACCATATCAATATTGTAGGTGTCGAATTTATATGAAGCAACCGATCCTTTTTCATCAATAGTGGCATCAGCATATTGCTTAATATAATTGTAATAATGCTGGTCTTTTGTGTGTTTAAATAATGCTTCAAAAGAAGTTAATACTAAACCATGTACATAATCCCATTTAGGTTCTGTTTGACCATCTATTTGATAGGCTTGCGGATGGCGTTTCATGATAGATAGAGCCATTCGCTCAGACCATTTAAGAGCGGAAGGAATGTTTCCTATATTTTCTTGCGCCTGAAGTGTTTGATTCAATAGTAGGACTAGTACAAGTACAGCCCCAAACTGTCGAGATAAATTAACTACTTTTCTCATCTTTTATATTTTATTATTTTTTTCCAATAGCTGTAATTTTTCATCTAAATAATTGAGGAACTCCTCCTTGGTTTTAATCCCGTTTGGCTCCTGTTCCCAAGCACCTAAAAAGTAATAATCCACTATTTGCGTGGTCGGTTTAAAAACTAATAAATGATCAAATTCAGCATCAACCACACTTTGAATTGTATTTACTTGATAAAAAATAGCCATTCCTAATTGGTCTGGAACTAATGATTGCGTTCCATAGGTAGCTAGATAAGCCCATTTTTTAGTGGTACTTTCTTTTTTAAACAACTCGCTATTTTTTTGTTTTACTATTCCAGTACAAATTCCTTCGATTGCTTTGGATGAATGAATAGTGTGTTGTGTATATCGCTGATTGGGTTTTATCGTTAATTCGGAGATAAAATTAATTTTATCCGAAGCAGTTTTCCAGCCAAAATAATTCACTTTTACAACCGCACTTTTTGAAGTATTAGCAACCGTTGCAATCGTAGAATCTACCTCGTAAAAATGCAATCTTTCGTTGTTCAAATAACGATCTATAGAACCTAAACCAATTCCTTTCCCAGCTTTTAAAATATCAGATCCCCAATCACTCATTTCATGATAAGAATCAAAACCATCTTGCCCTACTTGAGGCAAAACAATTTTTTCAGTTTTTTTACCAAAAATATCAATGGCATTACGCCAATCCAAATACAATCGGTATCCGATTTTATTACTTTCCCATCCTGGTCCTTCGTAGCGAATATCAAAAGAATGATCAGTATGCTCAGGAGCTAATTTTAGTTTTTGAACATTCTTAAATGTACCACCAATATATTTTCTGCCTTCCCATTTTCCACCTTCTTTAACCGAAACCTCAGCATATACTTTTGAATTGGAAGATTGACCCATTGAAATAGTAGCCTGTAGTGCTAGTACGCCTGTCAACAGCAGTGTAGTAATTTGTTGTGTTTTCATTGTATTAGATTTATTATCATTATCATTTATTGAATACTTTGTTCAGAAACTGAACCGAATAATCCACTGTTGTTGTAAACCAAGGATCAAAAAACCAAAAAGAATGGGGTGCATTCGGAATGGTTTTTACCTCATTATAAATATTATATTTATTTAATATTTCAATCATATCGGTTCGTCCTGCATGAAAGCGTGGCATATCGCTATTGATAAACAAAATAGGCGGCGTATTTTGATCAACATGAGTTAAAGCCGATGCCTCTTTCCAAATTTCGGGTATACTTTCATAATCTCCCCCGAGCCACAAACTAGCGACTTTACCTTCTTGCGATTCTGGATGCTTAAACGCCAAAATACCATCCATATCAATAATTGCTTGGACAGTTGTTTCAGGAATTGTATTAGTTGTTCCAATTAAAGCTGCCAATTGCCCTCCTGAGGAACAGCCTAGTATGGCAACCTTTGTTTCATCAACATTGTACAAATTAGCATTTTTTCTGATGAAGTGAATCGCCTCTTTAATATCCTGAACCGCTACTGGATAGATAGCTTCGGGTGATAGTCTGTATTCTACAGTAAAACAAGAATACCCTTTAGAAGCCATTGCCAGACCAATTGATTCCATTTGCAATTTATTCCCTGACTTCCAACCTCCACCATGAACTAATACAACGGCAGGATATTGCTTTTTTGATTTTTTATAAAAGGCATCTAAGTGCAATCGTCTTGAGTTGATCTCTTTGTAAACGATTTCTTTTTCTACAATAACTCTTTTATCATTTTTGACTTTGGCAATCTGAATAAATGGAAATTTTAATTTGTCTTTGCGAAAAGAACTAAGAATTGTATAAGACGTATCTTTAGGATAGTTGCTTTGAGCAAAACTAGACTGATATAAACCAATTAAAATTATACAGATCACTCTTTTCATTTTATAAATTTAAAATAATTATTCAGACCCACTTTGTTATTAGTGAAAAAAGGGGACGAGATTATTGCTAATCAGTCCCCCATAAAACAAACTTAAAAATTATCTAAATAGTTGTATCACAATTAATACCCAGGATTTTGTGGGAAATTTTTGTTTTGATTCAAGTCAATAACATCTTGTGGTATTGGTCTCAAAATTTTAAGCGCTCCTCCAGTTCCAATAAAGCTTGAAGCACCTCCATTTGCTTTTATTCTATAGTGGTGTAACGAAGCTCTTTCTACTAACTTTCCTGTACGTTTCAAATCAAACCATCTACAATATTCTCCCATTAATTCTCTTGCTCTTTCATCTAAAATATAATCAATTGTTAATGAAGTCACTGGAGTAGCAGAAGATCTAGTTCTTACTGCATTTAATCGAGCTAAAGCTGTAGTTTGATCATTTAATTTAAAGTAAGCTTCAGCAGCAATTAAGTAGATGTCAGACAATCTAGACACAATTAAATCTCTAGTACTTACTCTAGGAGTAGATGAACTAGTTGCAAACGGCGCTTTAGGGTCATCAAATTTACGAATTGGAATTCCTGAGTAGTCAGCGATTGTAGCATTTGCACCATAAGTACCATAAGCAAAATATTTGTAGGTAGATGCTTTTCTACCTGTAGCAGTTAAATTAGCTTCGTAGGCCGTTTTGTCTGCAGCTGTAAACCATTTTGGAGCAAAGAATGAACGTACTTTTGCTGTTGGTTTTTTTGCGGCATCATAATAATCATAATACACTTCATAAATTTCATTCATAAAAGTATTTTCCCATCTTTTATCTCCTTGTTCAAATAATGAAATGGCAAATTCTGTTGGTAATAAAGTCCCTGCTTTGTATGGCGCTTTTCCAGCAACCTCAGCTCCACCTAAATAAGCACTAAAATAACTTCCTTGTGCATTTCCTAATTTTTGAGGATCAGCAGTAACAGAGGACGCGTCAAATTGTACAGAAAAAATAGTTTCAGCATTCATATCTGTACCCGGCATCCAAGTATTGTTTGATGCAGATAAAGATTGACCTGCGATGACTTGATCAGCATAACTAGCAGCATTTGCAAAATCAGTTGATTTAGCATAACTTTCATACCCTCTTGTCAAATATACTTTAGCTAATAAATCTTGAGCCGCTCTTTTATTAACTCTTCCTGTGTAAGAACCTGAAGGAAGTAATGCTAAAGCTGCTACTAATTCTGATTCGATAAAGGTATATACTTCTTCAGCCGAATTTCTATCGAATGACAATACTGGACTAGCATTGTAATCTTTTATTATTGGCACACCACCATAGGTTTGAACCAATAAAAAATAAGCATTGGCACGAAGGTATTTCAACTCCCCTATTCTTGCATTTAAAGTAGATGATTTTGCAGTCAAACCACTGTAATATAATCCAGTGTTAGCTTTTTGAATCGCTTTAAATCCTTCCGTATATAAATACCCAACATTTGGTGACGAAGGACTCAATAATTTGTATTGACTAATCGCTACTGGTTCTAAGTTTTTTCCTTCAGCATATAAATCAGTTCCAGCAACAAACAACCAAGGTTCGCTACCATAAAGTTCTCTCAATTGTGAGTAATTGGCAGTTACTAATGACTCAAAACCTGCTGCAGATTTATATACTGCGTCAGCATCTACTGTTGATAGGTTTTCTTCTTCAATGAAACTACTACATGAATTTAATGTAATAATTGCAACAGTTAATATTGATATTAATTTTTTCATTTGAATTCGTTTTTATAATTTGATACTTAATCCTAATTGATACGTAATTGACGCTACACGACCTATACCTAAACCAGCACCTGCCCATTCCGGATCGTAACCATCATATTTAGTCAATACAAATGGATTTAATACGTTTCCGTATACTCTTAACCCTTTCAATTTCAATTTATCAAGAATATTTTGACTGAATGTATAACCAAGCGAAATGTTTTTTACCTTAACAAAAGAAGCATCTCTATAGTATCCTACTCCATCATTATTCCAGTAGGCTCCCTCATTTCTTGGTTGAGGATAATTATAAATCGTGTTTTCTGGCAAACCAGCTGTATTTGCTGGCATATACCAATTAATATCTAATTTTTGTCTTCCTCTATCTGTTAAATCAGTAAAGTTTTTATGGAATGGACTGAATACAGTAACTCCTTGACTAATAATTGCAGAAGCTGATAAGTCAAAATTACCTACTTTCAATCGTGTAGAAATACTACCGGTCCAATCAGGATTAGAATTACCAATAATGTATCTATCAGCTGTAGTAATTTTACCATCTCCATTATAATCCTCTACTTTTGCATTTCCTTCTTTTAAAGCACCATCAAGATACTTTTCACCAGCTCTAACTATTCCATTAAATTTATAGTTGTAGATTGCATCAATCGATTCCCCAATGAATAAGTTATTACCCACATCATTAGAAGTTTCATCATAGATTGATTTAATTTTATTGGTGTTTTTAGTAAATACAAAACTTGTTTCCCATGATACTAAATCGGTTTTAATGTTTTTAGTAGTTAAGGCTAACTCAACCCCTCTGTTGCTTACCGAACCAATGTTATTAATGTAAGTAGAAAATCCGTTTTCAATAACTAATTTTTGTTTCAATAATAAATCCGAGGATAATCTATCGTAAACATCTACAGTACCAGTAATTCTATCATTGGCAAAACCGAAATCAAAACCTAAGTTCATCTCTCTTGTTTTTTCCCAACCTAAATTATTGTTAGTTGGTGAACTTTGAAGCCATCCGTTAACAGCAGTTCCATTAAAGTCATAATAGGTTTGTAAATCTACTTTGTTGATAGTAGAATACGATGGAATGATATTATTCCCTGTGTATCCAAAACTAGTTCTCAATTTTAAATCTGAGAATAATTTTTGATTTTTCATGAATCCTTCTTCACTAATTCTCCAAGCAAAAGCTCCAGATGGGAAAGAACCCCATTTTTTACCTTCTGCAAAACGAGATGATCCATCCCAACGATTTGAAATTGTTAGTAAGTAACGTCCTTTATAACCGTAGTTAAAACGAGTAGCAAATGAAGCTAAAGTGTTTTTTTCATAAGAAGAACCTAAGTTAAATGAGGTTTGTTTTCCTGATCCAAGGTTATATATTCCTGTATCAAAAGGCATATAAGCTGAACTAGCTGATAATGTCTCATATTTAGCAGAGTTAATACTTTGTAAACCTAGGAAACTAAATGTATGGTCTTTAACCGCGTAGTCAATATTGAATTGATTATCCCAAGTATAGTTGAATCTTTCAATTTGGTCTATTTTAGCAGAAGGTAAATTTCCTGTAGAAACACCTGTTTGTGTTAAAGCTCCCCATGCTTGTCCTTGTTTTGAAGAATTCAATGCTACCGAATAATTCGTTTTAAAAGTCAACCATGATAAAGGTTTGTACTCAGCAAAAACGCTACTTACTCCATTCCAAGTTTTCGTAGCATTTGATGAATTAGCAATTTCTAATAATGGATTTACTGTACTTGTTTTATTTACTATGAAAGCACCTGTATCATCAGTTAATTTAGCAGGCAACAAAGTTAACGATCCATCAAGCGCATATGGAGTATAAAATGGACTCAAACGGAACGCCTCTTGCATTGCAATAGCACTACCTTGCTCTTGTTCAATTCTAGCTAATGTGATGTTAGCACCAATAGAAAACTTATCATTTACTTTGTGATTTAAACCCAATTTAAATGAATACTTATCTAACGCTTCGTTTTCAATATTTCCTGTTTCTTTTTGTAAACCAAGACCCAAGTTATACGAAAGACCACCATCTGTTCTTCCAGATACATTCACATAGTGATTTTGTTGGATTCCGGATTTCAATACCGCATCATACCAATCAAATGTTTCGTTATTATTAATACGTGTTTGCAACAACGTATTTCCACCTGATAAAGCCCCGGCTAAAACTGCAGCAGCAGTATTTGCTGAAGATGAATAGTAAGCTGCTAAATGGTATTGCCACCATTTTTGACCGTCCATCATTTTTGGAAGTCTTGCAATATCTTTTTGACCTACGAATGAGTCATAAGTAACCGACATAGAAGATTTTACTGTTCCACCACTTTTGGTAGTAACAATAACAACCCCATTAGATCCTCTTGAACCGTAAATAGCAGTAGAAGAAGCATCTTTTAAAATGTCAATTCGAGCAATATCTTGTGGATTTAAGAAATCAATATTATCTGATGGCGCTCCATCAACAACATATAACGGTTTAGAATCTGGATTCATAGAGTTTTTTCCTCTAATTGTAATATTAAATGAATCTCCTAAACGACCTGTTGAATTAGAAATTTGAACTCCAGAAACAGCACCTTGCATGGCTTCCATTGGACCAGTAAGATTTCTTTCAGTAATTGCTGCAGCACTCAAAGTACCCACAGAACCTGTAAGGTCTGTTTTCTTCACTTTTCCGTACCCAACTACTACTACTTCCTGCAAGTTTTGCGATTGAGAAACTAATGAAATTTTCACATTCGTTTTCCCAGCTACATTTACAGATTGATCTTGATAGCCAATATAACTTACTATAATAGTTGCTTTATTTGAAGATAATTTGATAGAAAATTTTCCGTCAAAATCAGTTGAAGCACTGTTTTTTGTGCCTTTTTCAACGATATTTACTCCAGGCATTGCTTGTCCAGTTTCATCTAGAACAACTCCGCTTAAAGGAGTTTGCTGAGCAAATGCAATTTGCCCAAAAAGCAAACACATAAAAACAAAAAAGGAAAAACAGCTTTTTGCTCCTTTTTTAAATAAACATCTAATACTCATAATTTAATTATTTGTTAGTTATTAATAGGTTTTGTTTAATTATTGATTTTTGGGACTTTCCATTAAGGACCCGTTGATATACGTATTTATAAATTTTAGATTTTCAACATTTTCTATCGAATAATCAGTTTCTACTTTTTCAATAGTAACTTCTTTGAATCGGATGTTATTAATTGGGTAGCCTTTATGCCCTTTAGCCAAAATACCATAGAGTCCACCATTTTTAACCGAACTATTTTCTATAAATATATTTTGTACTTGAGGCATAAAAGTCCCCGTTTGATTTCCATGAACGCCATAATGCAAATCAATTCCAAGAACTGATTCTTTTACTTGACCTACAGTAATATTGCGTACATATACATTCTCAACTAAACCACCTCTTCTTGAATTCGACTTGATTCTAATGGCTCTATCCAATTCTGGACTATCCATTACGCAATTTTCAACATATACATTACTTACACCTGCTGAAATTTCACTCCCGATAGTAACTCCACCATGACCATCATACATTTTACAATCTTGCACTATGATGTTTTCACTCTTTATAGCAACACGTCTACCGTCGTTATCTCTACCCGATTTAATTGCAATACAATCATCTCCAGTATCGAAAATGGTATTTTTAATCCAAACGTTTTTTGAATATTCAGGATCACAACCGTCATTATTAGGTCCGTGACTTTTAATAGTTACTCCATCTACAATTACATTGGAAGACTTGATAGGATGAATTACCCAAAAAGGAGCATTTACAATTTGAACTCCTTGAAGTAAAACCTCTGTACATTCGAAAAATTCGATACAATTAGGTCTTAAAAAATGTCCTTTACCAAAAACTCTTTCTGAAACCGGAACTCCTTTTTCTGCCATAGTCATTAAAGCATTGACATCCTCTTTTTGATCTGGGCTGTTTTTTAGCCAACCGTAACTCGGTTTTCCACACCAAGACCACCATTTATCATTACTCCCTTGACCATTTAATATTCCCTTACCAGTAACCGCTACATTATGTTTGTTGTAGGCATAGATTAACGGCGAATAATTCATTAATTCCGTTCCTTCAAAAGAAGTATGAACAACCGGGAAAGCATCTGGATTGGTATTAAATACAATTTCAGAGCCTTCTGCTAAATGTAAATTCACATTATTATCCAGATGAATTGGCCCTGTAAAATATTTTCCTGCAGGAACCAATACGATTCCTCCTCCATTTTTAGTACATTTTTGTATCGCCTTTTTAAATACCTGAGTATTATCAAAGACCCCTCCTGACTTTCCTCCAAAATCAAGAATGTTATAGGTCTTGTTTTTAAATACAGGCTCTTTAATTGTTGCAAGAATTGATGGTAATTTTGCCCAAGCAGTAGTAGCCGATACTTCATTTTGCCCCAATACTGGCACAGCAAACAATACCAAAATGATAGCAGCAAGTTGTACTGGTAATGAGTTAAATAGTTTAAAAGACTTTAGCATACTGTTTCAATTATTATCGATTTTAAATGCAACAATAATGTAATCGATTACACAAACGTAATAATAAATTTGAAATAAACAAAAAAAAGTACAAAAAAAACATAAATAAAATTAAAACCGGCTGTTTTTTGTGATTACCAGTCGTCTTCAATGCGTTTAGATGTATATTCCCTATTCGTAATTATACTTTTGGAGAAAATAACATGTGCTTTTGGCAAATTTTGTAATCGATAACATAAAAAATGTTATGTTTTATTTTTTTGTTACATTTACCATCCAATTACACTAATTTTTAAGATGATAGAAAAAGTAACTATTTATGATATTGCTAAAAAACTTGATATAACAGCAGCCACTGTGTCAAGGGCTTTAAATAACAATCCTAAAATTAGTCCCGCCACTAAAAAGCTTGTGCTAGACACAGCTGCTAAGATGAATTACAAACAGAACAAATTAGCACAAGCGCTTCGTAGTGGGAAAAGTAATAACGTTGGCGTCATCGTTCCAAGAATAGACAGTAACTTTTTTGCCTCTGTTATTCGTGGTATTGAAGAAGAATTACACCCAGAAGGCTATCATGTTATTATTTGTCAAACACATGAAGACGAAAAAAGAGAAATTGAAAATATCAATACGCTACTCAATGCACAAGTTGATGGCATTTTAATGTCTATATCCAATGTAAGTTCAGAAAAAGAACATGTCATCAAACGCGTTTTAAGTGAAAAAGTGCCGTTAGTGTTTTTCGATAGAAAAATGAACATAGACGGGGTAAGTTCTGTTACTATCAATGACTTTGAAGGTGGTTATATTGCCACTAAACACCTTATTCAAGAAGGCTGTACTAAAATTGCGCATTTGGCCGGAGATCAAACATTAGAAATTTATCAAAATCGTTACAAAGGATACAAACAAGCTCTTGTAGATCACAATATTCCTTTCAAAGAAGAATACGTTATAAGAACCAAAAGTAATGTAGATGCTGGAATCAACGCCACCAAAACGCTACTATTACAAGAGACACCACCAGATGCTATTTTTTCTTCCAGTGACTTTGCTGGATTAGGTGCCATTCAAGAATTGAAAGAACAAGGACGTGCTATTCCAAATGATTTTTGTGTTGTAGGTTTTGGTAACGAACCTTTTACCAAATTTATGGAATTGTCCATTTCTTCGATTGATCAATCACCAATGGAAATGGGGAAAATGGCAGCCAAAGTATTTTTGGAACAAATCAACAATAAAGACAATTTAAAAATTGAAAAGAAAGTAGTACTGGTACCTGAACTAGTCACTCGGAAATCTTCCAATAGACTAAATAAATAAAAAAGGAGAGCGTTTGCTCTCCTTTTTTACACCTCGTTATTAACATATTTCTATAAAGAAACCCCTCGTTTCCAAGGAATAAAATCATTTTGATTTAAAATAGCCGCTTTAGTTTTAATTTCTCCACTAGCTACTTTAATAATATATTCTAACATTTCGTCTGCCGTTTCTTCAATCGATTTTTCACCAGTAATAATTTCACCAGTATTAAAATCGATAATATCGGACATTTTAATAGCCAATTGAGTGTTCGATGACACTTTTACAACTGGAGCAATTGGATTTCCTGTTGGAGTTCCTAAACCTGTTGTAAATAATACCATATTGGCACCTGAACCTACCATGGCAGTAGTACATTCAACATCATTCCCTGGTGTGCATAACAAGGTAAAACCTGGCTCGTTAATATATTCTCCATAATCGTAAACCCCTACAATAGGAGAAGTACCTCCTTTTTTAGAGGCTCCTGCTGATTTCATGGCATCAGTAATCAAACCGTCTTTGATGTTACCCGGAGATGGATTCATATCAAAACCTGAACCGGCATCCACCACTGATTTTTCATACCATTGCATTAATTCTAAGAAACGTTTCCCATCTTTATCATCTACACAACGATTTACTAATTCCTGTTCCACTCCACATAATTCTGGGAATTCAGAAAGAATTGTTGTTCCTCCTAATGCTACTAGTTTATCAGATAAAACTCCTAATGTTGGGTTAGCTGAAATTCCAGAAAATCCATCAGAACCACCACACTCTAATCCAATTGTTAGTTTAGATAATGGCGCTGGTTTTCTAACAATTTTATTGGCTTCTTTAATCGCCGCAAAAGAATCTTTTACTACTGTACTCAACATTTCTTCGATGGTTCCAATAGATTGTTGATCGTAAATCAAAACAGGCTTATCACTGTTTGGATTAATCGCTTTCATAGCATCCTGGAAAATAGAAATTTGCAAGTTTTGACAACCCAAACTTAAAACAGTAGCACCAGCCACATTGGGGTTGTTTACGTATCCAGCCAAAAGCTTAGCTAATGAGTGAGAATCCTGACGGATTCCACCACAACCCCCTTGATGCTGAATGAATTTGACATCAATATTTTCGAATAAATCAACTTCTGTTGATTTTGTTACTGCATCATCAGCTCCCTTTTCAGAATTCACTAAAGAGCGAAGCAACAATTGGTAATCGTTTTCTTTTGGTTTTTTCAATTCCTTTTCGAAAATTCCTTTTAAGATTTCGATATTTCTGTTTTCACAGAACACCAATGGAAAAAACAACCAAACATTTTCTGTTCCAACCTGACCATCTGTTCTATGATACCCCATGAAAGTTTTATCTTTCCATTGGTCTACGTTAGGGACTTCCCAACCAATCGTATCTGTTTTTCCTGTTACTTTAGCACTTTCATGTTTAACATTTGCAGTAGTAATTACATCTCCTTTAGCAATTGTTTGACTTGCTTTTCCAACAATTACACCGTACATAATAATTTTGTCTCCAGATTGAAAATCTTTCATCGCAATCTTATGCTTCATTTTAGTATCTGATACTACTAAAACATCTTCTCCATCATATGCAATAGTTTCTCCAGCAACTAGATTTACTAAGGCTACAGCTACATTATCAGTAGGGTCTACTTTTATTAATTTTTTTTGCATGTTATTTTATATAAAAATTAATTAACTATTATTTGCTAAAATTTAAATAACCTTGTTGAATTCCATTGGCTTCAATTTCATTTAATGCATACACTAAAGCTTGTGCAAGTCCGTCAACCTTGTTTAAATCTTCATCCCAGAAATCTGTATTCGCTAAAACTGCAGCAACAACTGATTCTACATTTTCTAATTCCCAGGCTTTTTTGAATGCTTCAACTAATTCTGGAGTGTCTTTTACTGGTAAGGCTTCATTATTCCAAGTTCCTTTGTAAAATTGGATCAAACAAGCTAATGAAAAAGTCAAACTCGTAGGCAATTTTTTAGTAGTAGTATAATAACCTAACAAACTTGGTAAAACTCTTACTTTGAATTTTGAAATTGAATTCAAAGCAATATCTGCTAATGCATGCTTGATAAATGGATTTCTAAAACGATCCATAACCTCTTCAGCATAAGCAGTAATTTCATTTTTATCCATCGGTAGCGTTTCGCTAATTTCAGCGATCACATTATCAACAAACGGTCCAGTAAAATCTCCATTAACGGTTTCCATAACTAATTTGTTGCCAAATAAAAGAGAAACAGGAACCATTGCTGTGTGTGCACCATTCAAAATACGAACTTTAATCATTTTGAAAGGACGAATATCATCAACAATCTTGACATTCAAATCTGTTTTATCGAATGGCAATTTTGCTTTCAAATTGTCTCCTCCTTCAATTGCCCAAAGGAAAAAGGGTTCAGCAGCAACAATTAAGTTATCTTGATAATCTAGTTTACTGTTATACTCTTCAATTTCAGCTCTTGGATATCCCGGAACAATTCTATCAACCAAAGTACTGTGGTAGGTACAATCTTCTGAAACCCATTTTTTAAATGCAGCGTCCAAATTCCATAAATCACAGTATTGCAAGATGCATTTTTTTAATGTTTCAGAGTTGTAATCTATCAATTCACAAGGAATTATAGTTACTCCTTTTGAAGTATCTCCATTGAAATGTTGGAATCTTTCGTGTAATAAAAGGGTTAATTTAGCAGGAAACGCTGCAGGCGGCTGCATATCTGGCGTGTCTGTATCTAAGAATTCAATTCCTGCTTCCGTAGTATTTGAAACAATAAACTGAAGTGCTGGCTCTTTAGCTAAGGCTAAATAATCTGCAAAATCACTATAGGGATTAATTGCTTTTACAATATTTGAAATCAACTGGATATCTTGAATTTTTTCTCCTTTTTTGATTCCATTCATAAACAGCGTATACAAACCATCCTGATCATTAATCATATTGACCATACCCTCTTTCAATGGTTGAACAACTGCAATACCAGCATTAAAATCAACTTCGTTGTTTAACCTATGAAATGCGTAATCCACAAAGGCTCTCAAAAAATTTCCTTCTCCAAATTGAACTACTTTTATGGGTAATCTGTTTTCTAAACCTGTACTTTTTCTGTTTAATTTTTCCATTATATTATTTATTCAATGCTATTTTATAATTACTTAAATTAGAATAAACGACTTATTTTCTTCTCCTTAATAACCTCCAATAGAGGAATAGTAGAGGCTATTTCAAATTAGATATAAGCCGTTTATTAAAATTTTATACTCCTCCAAAAACTGTAAATCCACCGTCAACAGTTATTTTTGATCCTGTTACATATTTTGATGCATCACTCAAAAGCCAAATCAAAGCGCCTACTAACTCTTCTGGATTTCCAAATCGTTTGAAAGGAGTATTTTGGATGACTAATTGACCTCTTTCGGTTAAACTTCCATCGGTATTGGTGAGTAATGTTTTATTTTGTTCTGTTAAAAAAAATCCGGGTGCAATGGAGTTCATTCGAATGGCATCCCCAAAGCGATTCGCCAATTCCACAGCAAACCACTGCGTGTAGGAATCAATAGCCGACTTTGCCATACTATAACCTAATACCTTTGTTATAGCCAACTGAGAAACGACTGAAGAAATATTGACAATACTTCCTGAACCAATCTTTTTGATTGCTTTTCCAAAAACCTGTGTAGGCATTAATGTTCCCATTAAATTCAATTGCATCACATTTTGCAATGCCTGAAAATTAAGTTGAAAAACATCCTGATTCGGTTGTACAACTGCGTCTGGAATATTCCCCCCTGCCGCATTAACTAATCCATCAATTTTACCAAAAGCAGCAAGCATTTGCTGACAAGCCACTTCTAATTGCGATTCATTAGTAACATCAGCAATTAAAGCCAAAGCTTGTCCGCCTTTTTGATTAATTGCATTTGCTCTTTCATTAGCAATTTTTTCGTTTCTTCCCAAAATCCCCACGATACCACCTGCAGCAGCAATTCCATCAACGAATGCTCCTCCTAGAACTCCGGTTCCTCCGGTTACAACGATTACCTTGCCCGCTAATGAAAAATTAGGTTCCAATGAATTATAAATTTGTTCTAACGGTTTGTACTAAATGCAATACTTTTTTTGTTTCTGATTCAATAGTAGCATAGTCATGATCAGCCATTAATTTTTTGCTGATCAACTTGCTACCCATCCCCACTGCAGAAACTCCGGCTTTGAACCAAGCTTCGATATTTTCATGTGTAGTATCTACTCCTCCTGTTGGCATAAAGACTAATTTTGGAAAAATATCTTTGATACTACTCAAATAATCAGGTCCTAACATATTACCTGGGAATAATTTTATAAAAGTCACTCCTGCATTTTCAGCCGCAATGATTTCTGTTGGCGTCATACAACCTGGGCTGTATAAAGCGCCTTTTCCAATCAAAAAGGAAGCAACTTCAGGAACAAATCCAGGGCTGATAAAAAAATCAGCGCCAACATTGTAATAGGCTGAGGCTTGTTCTACATTTTTAATAGTTCCAATACCCAACAATAGTTCCGGCATTTCTGCATTTCGAACTTCAATCATTTTGATGAAATTTCTCAAAGCCGACTCGCCACGACTTGTGTATTCGACCGCTTTGATTCCGCCTCTATAAATGGCTCTCAAAACCTCAATAGTTACATTCTCATCTTCATTGTAATACAATGGAAGCATACCTTGTTGAATGATAGCGTCTGTTATTTTTTGTATTGTACTCATATTCTATTTTATCTTGAAACTAGCGCCGTTCCGTCGCCATCTATCATGTTTTCTACTTCCTTAAGTGTAACTAAATTATAATCCCCAGCGATACTGTGTTTTAAAGAGCAGGCCGCAACAGAAAAATCAACAATACGTTGCTTGTTGTCAGGCTGAGAAATTAAACCGTATATCAAGGCTCCCATGAAGGCATCGCCACTTCCAACACGGTCTACCACTGGAGTTGCTTCTCTAACAACGGAATTATAAATTGCTTTTTTATCATATAGGATTCCGCCTATTCTTTGATGCGAAGCACTTACCGAATAGCGTAAGGTTGTAGCCACTGTTTTTAAATTGGGACACAAATCAAATAACCTATCGTAAACAACAGGCAATGAATTCGTATCTTGATAATCAGGATTCACTTTGGCTTGACCTAACATAAAAAAAGCTGTATCAATATCTCCCAAAACAACATTGGTGTAGTGTAACAATTCTGGCATAACCTCAGCAGGAGTTTTTCCATACTGCCATAATTTAGATCTGTAATTCAAATCACAAGAAATGGTCAATCCCAACTCATGTGCCGCCTTTACAGCTTCCAAACAGGCTTTAGCAGCTGAATCTGAAATAGCCGGTGTGATGCCGCTCCAATGAAACCAAGTCACTCCTTTGAATATTTTCTTCCAATCAATCATTCCGGTTTCAAGCGATGCCATGGCGCTATGCGCTCTATCATACACCACATTACTGGCTCTACTTCCAGCACCAGTTTCCAAGTAATAGATTCCTAAACGGTCGCCCCCAAAAAGTACATTTTGAGAAGCCACATTCATTTTTCGCATTTCTTTTACTGCACACATTCCAATTTCATTATTGGGTACACGAGTTACAAACTCGGCATCAATTCCATAATTGGCTAACGAAACGGCAACATTGAATTCGCCACCACCATAAGTAGCGGTAAATCCCTTTGCTTGTTCAAAACGCAAATGATTATCTGTTGAAAGGCGCAACATGATTTCGCCAAAAGTGACTACTTTGTTCATAATCTATAGTTTAAAAAGAGTTATTCAAAATTTAGGTAATGTACCGATTAAAATTTGAAGTATTCTTTTGCATTATTGTAACTGATATCAGATACCATTTTACCAATCCATTCCATATCATTTGGTAATTCACCTCTTTTGATTTCATCTCCTAAAAGATTACACAAAATACGTCTGAAATATTCGTGTCTAGGGAAGGATAAAAAGCTTCGTGAATCAGTTAACATTCCGATGAAACAACTAATTAAACCCATATTAGACAAGGCATTCAATTGTTTGGTCATTCCGTCTTTTTGGTCTAAAAACCACCATCCAGAACCAAATTGTACTTTCCCTTTCACGCTACCGTCATTGAAATTTCCAATCATTGTTGCCATCACTTCGTTGTCGGCTGGATTCAAATTGTAAATGATCGTTTTAGTCAATTTATCTTTACTATCTAAAGCGTTTAAAAAGCCAGATAATTTTTGTGCTTGTGGATAATCACCAATAGAATCCCAACCAGTGTCAGGACCTAATATGCGGTGCATACGTGCATTGTTATTTCGTAAAGCTCCCAAATGCAATTGTTGTACCCAACCAAATTCATGATAGGTTTCAAATAAGAAAAATAAAATCGCACTTTGGAATTTCAAAGCTTCTTCATTCGTTAGTGAAGCGTTTTCTCTTTTCTTTTTGAAAATCGCATTGACTTCGCTTTCGGTGTAATTTTCAAAATAGACTTGATCCAAACCATGGTCACATAATTTGCATCCATTTTTGTCGAAATAGTCAATTCTGTTTCGAAGTGCAGTACATAAATCAGCATATGAATTGATGGAAACACCAGCTACTTCTCCTAAAGTATTGATGTAGTCATTATAACCATCCGCAGCAATTAAAATAGCTCTGTCTGGTCTAAATGCCGTACTTACTTTTACTTCAAAAGAACTTTTACTTAATTGTTGGTGGTATTGTAAATTATCAATTGGATCTTCGGTAGTACAAACAAATTCAGCATTCACTTTGCGAAGCAAATTTTGGGTGCTGTATTGTGCCGAATTGATTTTGGCAGAAGCGGCTTCGTATATTTTCTCTGCTGATTTTTCATTCAACAAATCGTAGATATCAAAATAACGAGCCAGTTCTAAATGCGTCCAGTGATACAAAGGATTACGCATTGTGTATGGAACTGTTTTCGCCCAATTCATAAACTTATCTTTATCAGAACCATTACCAGTAATGAACTGTTCATTCACTCCTAAAGTACGCATCGCACGCCATTTGTAATGATCGCCATTGATCCATACTTTGGTAACGTTATCAAAAATTTTGTCCTCTGCAATAAACTGCGGAGACAAATGATTGTGGTAATCAATAATGGGCTGGTTTTTAGAAAAATTATGGTATAATTCTTCTGCGTATTTATTCTCTAATAAAAAATTGTCGTGAATGAATGTTGTGCTCATGCTATATTAAAAAAAATTAATTTTCGTTTGAAGGTTTACCAATGGTTGCTAAAATGCCCCCATCTACGTAAACAATTTGTCCGTTTACAAAATCACTCGCTTTAGAAGCTAAAAATACGGCTGCACCAGCTAAATCTTCAGGGTTTCCCCAACGGGCTGCAGGCGTTCTGTTAATGATGAATTCGTTAAATGGATGACCATCCACTCGTATAGGTTCAGTTTGGGAAGTAGCAAAATACCCTGGCCCAATTCCGTTTACCTGGATGTTGTGTTTGGCCCATTCGGTAGCTAGATTTCGAGTTAACATTTTCAATCCGCCTTTAGCAGCGGCATAAGCCGAAACGCTATTTCTTCCCAACTCGCTCATCATGGAGCAAATGTTGATTATTTTGCCTTCTTGTCTTTCGATCATTTGTTTGACAACCAATTGAGACATAATAAAAGGCCCAACTAAATCCACATCGATTACTTGTCTGAAATCGGCAACCGACATGGTGGTAGCCAATTCTCTTTTGATAATTCCTGCATTGTTTACAAGAATATGAATGTCACCTAATTCTTTCGCAATCAAATCTATATTCTCAGCAGCCGCTTTTTCATTGGTTACATCAAATAAATAGCCTGAAGCTTTGTATCCTTTACTTCTATAATAGTGCAATGCATCTTCCATTTTAGAAGGTGTTGTCCCTGTAATAACCAATTCGGCACCGGCTTGCGCCAATCCTTCAGCCATTGCCATACCCAGACCATGGGTTCCGCCGGTAATCAAGGCTCTTTTGCCAGTTAAATCAAATAAATTCATCGCTTATCGTAATTCGTTAGGTGCCACAATATCCATATCGCCATAATCTAAATTCTCTCCTGCCATTCCCCAAATAAAAGAATAGTTTGACGTTCCAGCACCGGAGTGAATAGACCATTCTGGAGACAATACCGCTTGGTTATTTTGCATGAAAATGTGTCGTGTGTTTTGAGGTTCTCCCATAAAATGACTGATGGTTTGTCCTTCTTCTAAATCAAAATAGAAATAAGCTTCCATTCGTCTATTGTGGGTATGAGATGGCATTGTATTCCAAATATTACCTGGTAATAACTCGGTCAAACCCATTTGCAATTGACAAGTTTCGACAACACTATTCACAATCAGCTTATTGATGATGCGTTTGTTGGCAAATTTTTCTTCCCCCAAATGCACAATCTCGGCATTTTCTTTGGTCACTTTTTTGTTTGGAAATTTGTGATGTGCTGGAGCCGAATTAATATAAAACAAAGGTTGTTCTCCATTCGTAGCAGAAAATAGGACTTCTTTACAACCCTGACCTACATACAAAGCCTCTTTTTTCTCTAAGAAATAATCCACGCCATCCACAGTTACTTTTCCGCTACCGCCAACATTGATAATCCCAAGCTCTCTTCGGTCAAGAAAATTTTCCGACTTCAAATAGGGAATTGTTTCCAATTTTAAACTTCTATCGACTGGCATTATTCCACCAACGATATATCGGTCATACATCGAGTAGGTTAACTGTATTTGATTGGCAACAAAAAGCGTTTCAATTAAGAAATGCTCTCTCAATTCGCTTGTATTATATGTATTCGCATCTTTTGGATGAGATGCGTATCTGAATTCAAAATTGGTCATTTTCTATTTATTTAGTTGAACTAAAATATTTTTTTTATTTATAAATCCGTGATTGGACTGTATTTTGGCACCAAGGTTTTCATTACTGACCAGCCAATTAAATAACAAACCGCACAGATTGAAAAGATAATGAAGTAGCCCGCTTCGATGCCTTCAAATCCCATAAATGACATATTCGTTTCTTTTGTATAATCGAATAATACACCCGAACCTTTATTAATAAGGGTGGAACCTAATCCACCTGCTAATCCGCCTATTCCTGTTACAGTTGCAATTGCTTTTTTAGGAAACATATCGCCAACAGTTGTAAATATATTAGCCGACCACGATTGATGGGCTGCTCCTGCAATACCAATTATAATTACGGGTAACCAATATGTATAATGCCCTAAAGGCTGAGCTACTAATGCTAACAAAGGGAAAAAAGCAAAAATCAACATCGCTTTCATTCTTCCATCGTAAGGATTCATTCCTTTCTTTTCTACAAAATAAGTAGGCAACCATCCACCAATAATCGAAAGTAAAGTAATCATATACAATACAAATAAAGGCAAGGCTGCTTCAGTTGCATCCATGTCGTAAACTGAACTTAAATAAGCTGGCGTCCAAAACAAAAAGAACCACCAAACTCCGTCAGTCATAAACTTACCAAAGGCAAAAGCCCAAGTTTGTTTGTATCTAAAACAATCTTTTAAACTTACTTTAGTAGCCGTTTCAGCTACATAGCCCACTAATTTGCTATCAGCAATAACATCTTGTTGAATGTATTCTAATTCTTCAGGACTAACCATAGGATGATTTTCAGGTTTATCATATAATAATACCCAGAATCCCATCCAAACAAAACCTAAGGCTCCAATTATAATAAATGCCATTTCCCACCCAAAAGCTTTTGCAATAAAAGGAATTGTAATTGGTGCAGCCAATGCACCAACTGTTGCTCCCGAATTAAATATACTTGTTGAGAAAGCTCTATCTTTTTTTGGAAAATACTCAGCAGTAGTTTTAATTGCTGCTGGAAAATTTCCTGCTTCACCCACCGCTAAAACAAAACGGGCAAAAATAAATAAAGTTACACTAGTCGAAATAACCATTCCGGTATCATTAACTTTATCAATAGCATTTTTGGCTCCTTCAAAACCTACTAACCAATTTCCAGTTAAAATTCCTGAGGTAGCAATTCCAGCAAAAGCATGAAGACAGGCACCGAAAGACCAAACACCAATAGCCCAAAGAAATCCTTTTTTGGTATCTAAAATATCTACTAATCTACCTGCAAATAATAAGGATACCGCATAAAAAATAGAAAACAAAGCAGTAATATTTCCATAGTCATTGTTGGTCCAATGAAACTCTGGTGCAATAAAATCACTCCAAGTTAACGAAAGCACTTGCCTGTCTAAATAATTAATTGTGGTAGCAAAAAATAATAAACTGCAGATGGTCCAGCGGAAATTTCCAATTGACTTTTTTGTTGAATTCATAATTTGAGTGGTTTTGGTTATAATAGCATCTATTCCACGTACATGCGTTTCAAATTAAAAATATTGTCATTAATTTGTATAATGCAACACTTGAAAATGTAATCGATTACACAAATATATATTTAAAATATTAAACGACAAGTTTTATTTATAATTTTATTAAAAAATATGTAGGATGAAAAAAAACAAGAACACCCAAAAAATTAAGTTTTTAATTATTTTGTTAGCCTTTTTTGGAACTATAAGTTATTGTCAAGAATCTAGTCTTCTTATTTGGAATAAATCCATTCCTAATTCAATTGATGCACCCTCCTATCTAGAAAAAGAAATTATCAAGGAGGGTGAAATACAAAGTACTAGTCAAGTGACAACTCCCCTTTTATATAAGTACCAACCTAAAAAAACAGTTACGAATGGGAGTGCCATTTTAATATGTCCGGGAGGAGGCTATTCTCATTTAGCAATGTATAAAGAAGGTAAAAAAGTAGCGTTATGGCTCAATTCTTTGGGAATAACCGCATTTGTCTTAAAATACAGAATGCCAACCGATTTGATCATGAAAGATAAATCTATTGGGCCTTTACAAGATGCACAAGAAGCCATCCGAACAATTAGGCGTAATGCCAAAGAATGGAATATTGACCCCACAAAAATTGGCGTTTTAGGATTCTCTGCAGGAGGACATTTAGCATCAACAATTGCTACTCATTACCAAGATAATGTTTATGATGCCGATCCAATTAGTGCCCGCCCTGACTTTTGTATTTTAATTTATCCCGTTATTTCAATGGAGGAAAGCATAACTCATAATGGTTCAAAAAATAGTCTTTTAGGGCCAAATGCTTCCAAAGAACTTATTGCAAAGTATTCCAATGAGAAGCAAGTTAATGCCAATACTCCCAAAACTTTTATTGTTCACGCATCTGACGACAATGTGGTTCCGGTCGAAAATTCGATCCAATATTATATGAATTTAAAAAAACACAATGTCCCTGTTGAAATGCATCTTTATCAAAATGGGGGACATGGATTTGGTTTAGGAACCAAAGGAACACATACCGAATGGCCGAAAGCTTGTGAAAAATGGCTGGCTGAAAATTTTCTGTAAAATTAAATCGAACCAATAACCCTCAGAAAATCAATGACTTGAATCGATTAAAATCCATACTGCTCACAGTTAAAAAGACCTACAAGCAATTGAAAGGCTTTTTTAATACTCAATTCGTCCGATATGCCGCATAACCCTTACAATTCTATCTTTTCTTCTGTTGATAAACGCCGAAGAATTGGATGCTTTGAATTTTCGTGGATTGGGCAAAATAGCCGCTATTCCTGCTGCTTCCCTTTTGGTTAAACTCGAGGCGTCTTTTCCATACCAATATTGGGTAGCCGCATGAGCGCCATAAATTCCATCACCCATTTCGATGCTGTTTAAGTACACTTCCATGATACGTTCTTTGCCCCAAATCAATTCGATTAAAACTGTAAAATAGGCTTCCAACGCTTTTCTAAAATAACTTCTTCCCTGCCATAAAAACACGTTCTTAGCTGTTTGCTGAGAAATAGTACTTCCGCCTTTTATTTTTTTCCCATTGGAATTATTTTGAAATGCTTTTTGCATCGCGCTAAAATCAAATCCATGATGGTGTAAAAAAGTTCCATCTTCGGAAGCAATAACTGCTTTTTGCAAATTCAATGAAATGTTTTCAATTGGTTCCCAATTGTGTTCAAAATAAATAGGCTTTTTATCCAACTTATTTTCGATAATCCGAATTCCCATCAATGGAGTAACCGGCACTGGAACAAATTTGAAAAAGACTACCAAAAAAATGGATAGTCCAAAAAACCAAACTGTTATTTTATACAGAATTCGCTTCAATTTCAACATAAATAGAGGGGGTTGGTTCTAACTTTATTGGTCTTAAATAATTATATCACGAATAATTTTCAAATGATGATTGGTGTGGATTTCTAAAAAACGAATGGTTTGCTTCTTTTTTAAACCTCCAAAATACGGATGTTCAAAAAAATGAGCTTCAGAAATCAATTCCAATTGCTTTATTTTCTCTTTGGTAACTTCTAGATGCTGACGTAAACTATCCGCAGTATATTCTACCTTAGGAGCAACGACTTTTGGCACGCGCGCTTTACCTCTTGGAATTTTCTTTGTAACCAACACGATGTATTTAATTACACTAAATCTCGGTTTAAAATCTTTGGGATTTGAACGTGCTAAAGCTTCTACAATTCCATTAATAGTTAATAGTGTGTGCTCTATATGCCAACCAATATTAGATTGAGAAACTTCCGCATTTAAAAGATCGTAATCTGAAATATAAATAGCTATGCTATCGAGTAAGGTATCTAAACTGTTTTTCATTTTTTGATTTTAGTTTATTTGGCGCTAAGCAAATCAAAAATACATAATCTTTAATCAGGAATGAAAATTTAGTAAAAAATCTGCGAATCTGAGGTGAATAAACCCAAAAAATCAATCGTTCTCCCTCTCAAAACAAAAAAACCCTGCATCGCTGCAAGGTTTTCTATGAAATGTATTTTTATTTCTTATTCCGGATCATTCATTTTGAATGTATCCATGAACGCTGTTGTATAATCACCCGCAATATAACGAGGGTCATCCATCAACTGTCTGTGGAACGGAATCGTAGTTTTAACGCCTTCAATTACGAATTCGTCTAAGGCTCTTCTCATTTTGCTAATTGCTTCTTCACGAGTTTGCGCTGTTGTAATCAACTTTGCAATCATTGAATCGTAGTTGGGCGGAATAGAATATCCTGAATATACGTGTGTGTCTAAACGAACTCCGTGACCACCTGGCATGTGTAGCGTAGTGATTTTCCCTGGTGAAGGTCGGAAATCATTATACGGATCTTCAGCATTGATACGACATTCAATAGCGTGTAATTGTGGTAAATAGTTTTTACCAGAAATTGGCACACCAGCCGCTACTAATATTTGTTCGCGAATCAAGTCATAATCAATTACTTGTTCAGTAATTGGATGTTCTACTTGAATACGCGTATTCATTTCCATAAAATAGAAATTACGGTGTTTGTCTACCAAGAATTCTACTGTTCCTGCTCCTTCGTATTTAATATATTCGGCAGCTTTTACAGCAGCTTCTCCCATCTTTTGACGCAATTCATCCGTCATAAATGGAGAAGGTGTTTCTTCTGTTAATTTTTGGTGACGACGTTGTACTGAGCAATCTCTTTCAGAAAGGTGACACGCTTTTCCGTAAGAATCTCCTACCACTTGAATTTCGATATGACGAGGCTCTTCGATTAATTTCTCCAAGTACATTCCGTCATTTCCAAAAGCAGCAGCTCCTTTTGAAATGCCAGATCGTGTTAATGCAATTGCATGGGC